>JAKSBP010000429.1 GCA_022361035.1 Clostridia bacterium | reverse complement strand
TTTCAATTTGAAGTAGAAATAATGAGAGTATCGCTAGATAGTGAAAGTTACAAATCTAAAGTGCTTACTTGTGATTATGATATGCTGAAATACTATAAAGAGTTATCGAAGAAAAAAGAAGAGTGTAAAATAGCTTTTACTGCTTTAGAGGACAAAACAATAAGTATATCTAGGGTGATGGAGAATGAGCCTTAATATTGAGCAAAGCAAGTAGGATTAATTAGGCTTATTTAAAAAGCTTAGTTACTCCTACTTGCTTTGTTTATTTTAATCTCAGTAGTCATCCAACATCCTTTTGATTGCTGTTTGTAAGCAATTTTGGTAAGACCGACTACGGTGATTTGCATCTAAGCCATCTACTTTAGTAGATATATTTTTTACTTCATTGTTTTTTATAGAGCTTTTTACACTACCATGCTTACAGTTCCTGAAAAACTTCTTCTAGAATTTTTAATCCTTTATTTATTTCATCTTCTGTTATGTTAAGAGGTGGAGCTATTTTGATTACGTTGTTACCTGCTCCTATTAATAACAATCCTTTTTCAAAGGCTCTTATAATTACCATATTGTTATTTATATTTAGATGCAATCCTAGTATTAGTCCCTTTCCACCTATCTTTTTTATGAAATTATACTTAGCTGCAAGTTTTTCTATTCCCTCTTTAAAAATTGCCTCTTTCTTCTTAACTCCTTCAAGCACCTTATTCTCAGTCAGTTCCTTTAGCACTGCCAATGAAACCGCACATCCTAATGGGTTTCCTCCAAAGGTAGAACCATGATCCCCAGGTTTAAAAATAGAGGATTTTTCATTGGCTAATACTGCACCAATTGGAAAACCTCCCCCAAGCCCCTTTGCTAAACATACTACATCGGGGATTACTCCAAAGCTTTTATATGCAAATAAGTCTCCGGTTCTTCCTATGCCACATTGAACCTCATCAAATATTAGAAGGGCATTGTATTCTTCACATAGTTTCTTTGCTTCCATTAGAAATTCTATATGGGCAATTTTAATGCATCTTCCTTGCATAGGCTCTATAATCACCCCGCAGGTTTTCTCAGAAACTTTTTCCTTTAAATCACCTATATCGTTAAACTTTACACTCTTTACCCCTTCCATCAGAGGCATAAAGTCTTTTTTATACTTTTTCTGTCCCATAATAGCTAATGCTCCTAGTGTTCTTCCATGGAAGGAGTTTTCCATAGTTATGATTTCATACTTTTCCATATCCCCCGTAAGCTTACCATATTTCCTAGCTATTTTTATGGCGGCTTCATTAGCTTCTGATCCACTGTTGCAAAAAAATACTGTATCATGGTCACTTAGAGCTACTAACTTCTCAGCCAGCTCTATCTGGGGAGATGTCCAGTAAAGATTTGAAACATGTATGAGCTTCTTACTCTGTTCGTCAAGGGCTTTAACAATCGCGGGATGACAATGGCCAAGACAGTTTACTGCCAATCCTGCAATAAAATCTAAGTACTCCTTACCCTCTGAATCGTAAACCCTCGTACCTATACCTTTCTCAAAATTAACATTGAATTTAGTGTATGAGTTCATTAGATTTTTTTTTCCCATTTCGATTCTCTCCTTTCTTTATCATGGTCCCAATCTATTTGTTTGTAAATATTTACAGCGGCAAAGGACGTTTCTTTCTTCCATTTATCATATAAATATTTTTGTATCACTTTCTGTAGACGATATTTAGCATCCTAGCTTAAGCTTAATTCCTCCATTCATAATCTAGCCTATCAAGGGCTTGTCTCACCCTTTGTAAGCTGAGAGATAAATGTTGTTTTATCATTGATATCCTTATGTAAGCCTTTCACATTTGTAAGCAATATCAATTTTTCAGTATCCATGTAGAGCTTATGAAGAGCCCACGTATCATCCAATTATTTTCATCGATTTTTCAATCTGTACCCCACAAGTTACATATTCCAAATTTTTATTAACAATCTACACATTGTTTGATTAGCATCTTTATTACACGTAACAGTTATCTTCCTTTACTATATCATTATATGCCCTCTCTCAATATAAGTTACATTTATAAATTTAATGACCAAACTAGGTTCAGATACTATAGAAAGTCAAGTAATTTTAAAAAACTAGAAAAAATAATTATAGTAAAGACAACGATGCAAAAAAACGTATGTCAACAGGGATGGTTCTTTTTGACACTGTATAGCTGATTTGATAAGATAAAAGGAAATCAAAGGACGATTAGAGGTTCAGACTAGCTATGAAAATAATGATTGAATTGTTAAATATACAAAATGCGCAAGACATATACGATTTTGAAATTAAAAATAGAGCATATTTTGAAGAGTCTCTTCCTTCGAGGGGGGATGAATATTATAAATTTGAAGTATTCAATAAAATCATAAGAGAGTTAATTGATGAACAAAACCGAGGTGAGTGTTTCATGTACGTAATAAGAGATGAAGTTGGTAAAATGGTTGGGAGAGTCAATTTCTTTTCTATACGAGATGGCGAAGTTAAAAGTGCAGAATTAGGATATAGGATTGGTAAAGATGATAATGACAAAGGTATAGCGACGAAAGCTGTTCGAATTGCATTAAAAGTAGGATTTGAAGAGCATAAATTTGGGCGAGTTGATGCAGGAACATCATCAGAAAATGTAGCTTCACAAAGAGTTTTAGAGAAAAATGGATTTGTACTTGTTGAAAAAGTGGAAAACTATATTGAAGTGAATGGAAAATGGATGGATAGTTTGAACTTTGCTAAATCACTATGAGAAGATTATGATAATGTAAGATAAGGCTGTCTTAAAATTTGTACGTGTTCTAGCCTGACCCCCTATGATATGCTAATATTTTCCTAATAGTACCTGACACTATGGTATGTATTAATGAATGTATGTCATTAATACTCTTAAAGTAACGGTTTAGTATTGTTATTTTGAAAAAAGAAGGTGTAATATGGAACACAAGATATTGATTGGACAAGGTAAAACAGCAGAAGTATTTGAGTGGGAGACGGATAAAATTTTAAAGCTTTTTAGACAAGGAATTCCTAAAAAAATAATTGAATATGAGTATGAGAGTAGTTTGAATATTTATAAAAAATTGAATTTAACACCCAAAGTATACAAAGTTGTAGAAATGGAAAATAGATATGGTATCATCTATGAACGCATTAATGGAATAACCATGATGAAAACAATAGCATCTAAGCCTTGGACATTAAAGAGAGAAGCTAAAAAATTAGCAGAATTACATAAATGTATTCAACAAGAAGTTGATTTTAAGTTATCTAATTATAAAATAAAACTTAAGAATGACATATCAAAAACAGATTTATTGTCTAATGATATAAAGATAAATTTGCATAAATATATTGAAAAACTTGATGATGGAAATGTTTTGTGTCATGGAGATTTTCATCCAGAAAACATAATTTTAACAAAAAACAAACAAATAGTTATTGACTGGATGACAGCAACAAAAAGTAGTCCAGCAGCTGATGTTGCAAGAACATCTATAATATTTAAATTTGGTATTGTTTTAGAAAAGACATACATTGAAGAGAAAATTATTAATTTTATTAGAAATATGTTTTATGAAGAGTATTTGAAACACTATATAAGCATCTCGGAAGTTAAAATTGAACAAATACAACAATGGGAACTACCTGTAGCAGCAGCACGCCTTAATGAGTCTATACCAGAAAAAGAAAAAAGTAATATATTGAAGTATATTAATAAAAGAATAGGATTGATATGTTAAGTAGGAAAAAAGAAAACCTATAAGATTTTAATAATCTTATGGGCTCTTTATAATTAGATAATCTATATTTCATTATTATTAACTTTTGTATCTCCATAAGTTATAATAGTTTTGGAGATACAAAAGGAGGTGAATATTTGTCTGGAAAAAAATAGGTCGTCCTACGGACAATCCAAAGAATATCTCAGTACGAATAAGAATGGATGAAGCTACAATTAAAAAACTTGATAAATGTTGTGAAGTTGAAAAACTAAATCGTTCAGAGATGATTCGTAAAAGTATTCACAAGTTTCATGACGACCTAGAGGATAAGTAAAAAAGCGGTGGTCGCTGGCAAGCTAACACACCACTTTTTATCCATCACTATCAAGAATAGCGGTAAATCCATTATACCCTGTTTGTATGTGTAAATTAATAGTGTGAAAAAAGTTAGGGAAAGGCTTATACCTCTTAGAATAGGATGAAAATCAGAATTTATAAACCATGTGAAAAAGCTAGGCTGTGGGGTTAGATGGACAAACGTAAGAAAATATATCGTATTCACCACAGCAGGGGGTAAAATATGTGAATAATAAGCTGTATAGAGCAAGATAGGTTAACTAAAAAAAGATAGAGTAAGGATTAGAGCTGAGAATAATAAATATAAGATATGTAAAAGAGAGCTGCAGCAAAGAATGAATAATGTTCTTAATGCTGCAGCCCTATTATTATTTTAAAAACCAAATAATTAAATAGAAACAAAAGCCTATGAAGACTATTTTTTAAGAAATGGAGCCTTGGAATTAGTGTTGGTGGTCTCCCTCAGCAGCCTGTGCGATTGCTTTTGTTTCGTGAACCGTACCACGGGGGTGCTCAGGTGGTGCATAGATAGCATACAATTTAAGTGGTGTTTTGCCTGTGTTGATTACATTGTGCCATGTACCAGCAGGTATCATGATGGCAAAGTCATCATAGACTTGTTCTTGAAAGTCCAACTCATCTTTTCTATCACCCATTTTAACAATTCCTTGACCTTCTTCAATTCGTATGAATTGATCAACTGTGGGGTGAATTTCTAAGCCTATGTCGTCTCCAACTTCTATGCTCATCAAGGTAACTTGAAGATGTTCTCCTGTCCATAGGGCGGTACGATAAGTATTGTTTTGAGTAGTAGCCTCTTCAATATTAATGACAAAGGGCTCTGACCCATAATCCTTCAATTTAGCAGACTGTTTCGAGAAGTTTGAGCTATACATTGGTGTGTTGACTCGGTAAGGATATGGATAGGCTTTATAAACATTATACATATTGTGGGAGCTATACATTGGTGTGTTAGCGTAATAAGGATATGGGTATGGTTTATAGAAATTATACATATTATTCATTCCTTTCATAGTCTTATAAAATTATCATATGCTTTATGTTTAGAGAATGTGATTATACTTATTAGGAATATTATATGGCTAAGGTCATAATATTTAAATTGAAAAAATCCGTTAATAAGCTTTAAAAATATTGATTGTAGAATTGATTGATGTTATGATATTTTAAAATACTACTTAGGAAGTTTATATTTGGAGCTATGAAATGAAACATGGATATAAGCTTTATAAGCCCTTGTGTATGTGGTGGTGAATAGATTAAAATAAATACTATTCAAGTATGAGTAAAAGGAGATATTTTTATGTTTTATATAAGACCTCCCTGTTAAGCCTCAGTACAAAATAGTTCACGAGCACCTCCTCGTTTTGGTTGAAAAATTAACAATCAAAAGTGAGAGGAGTTTAATTATGAACTATATGCAAAATGTCTGGAAACTTTATGCTGTTCGTTTTTTTTACAGCCTCATACCTGCCTATGTCATTGAAAGGTTGTTTTGGGAACAAAGAGGTATGACAATCCAGATGGTAGTATACACAGAAATCATTTACGCAATAACTATTGTTTTCCTTGAGATTCCAACAGGTATAATTGCTGATAAATGGGGTCGGAAGAAGATGGTAGTTTTGAATGCTTTTCTAGGCTGCTGTGGAATTTTTATATTAGTATTTTCAACTAAATTCTGGCACTTTGCTGTGGTAGCCTTTTTAGCAGGTATTGGGGGTTCTGCATGTAGCGGAGCTGAGAATGCACTGCTTTATGATTCATTGCTGAAAAGTGGTAAAGAACAGTCTTTTGAAAAGCACTTGGGGCGATTGAATATGTGTGAGTTTTTAGCCATAATATTGGCAGCATTAAGTGGCAGCCTTATGGCCAATCGATTTGGATTTGAATTTAATTATTGGGTATCTTTTGTTGGCATGTTTATTTCTTTGTGCATATCACTAGTGTTAGTGGAACCCGATATACAAAGTGAAATCGATATGCCTATTCCCATCAAAGAATATATAAAAGCTTCTGTGAACTTTTTCGGAAAAAATCCCAGCATTTGTATTGTGTTACTTTCGGGTATGGTTATAGGTTCAGCACTTAATTTTATTGATGAGTTCTGGCAGCTATATATAAGTAGGCTAGGAGTCCCCGTTATATACTTTGGTTTGTTTTTAGCTGTGCTAAGTTTTCTAAGACTACCAGGTAATATTATTGCCTATGCTATAAAAAATCGATTCAGTTACAGAGTATTGCTATCAGCAGTGGTTTTTGTATTTACAGTAGGGTTTCTATACTTATCTGTAGTTAAAGATTATACTAGTCTAGGGATGATTTTCTTGATTTCTATTGTATCAGGTATTATAGAACCTATAGTTACTGGATATTTGCATCATCGAATTGATTCTTCCATGAGAGCCACCATAGATTCTTTTCAATCTTTAGGATTAAGAGCAGTACTTATTGTTGTAGGTTTAGGTTTTGGCTTTTTTTCCTCAAAATTTGATATTTTTGGTGGATATGGGTTCATCTCTTTTATATGTGGTGTATTCTTTGTGTATTTCTTAGCCTCGTCTAAAGATATTATTCAATAATAAGGACTGTAAAGGGGTAGAGTATTTCTACCCCTTTATATCCATTCTTTTTTTAACTTTTACCAGCATTTTTATTTTTTAAATTGCCTATCAGTTATGAGTAGATTGTATATATTCGGTGCAGCTCACAATGTTTTCGTGATGGATTAATATAGGAATTAGGTTTAGGAATAGGCCCTCTAAGAATTAAATTCAATTATTTGGGCTTGGCTATTACGTAGGATAAGAAATTGAATATAACGAATAACGTAGTGATAAAATAATAGAGAACGGGGTAGTTAGAGTATAACCCCGCTCTCTAATAGAGAGACGAACTATTTAAAGTCAGGTAAATGTTGATGCCTTTTCAAGAAAAAGCTTAATGGAAAAAGTACTATAAATAAAAATCATTAATTTTTTTAAGATTATTTTGATAAAATTTCATAAGACTTAATATGTCCACATATGCTAAAATTATCCCCTTGCAACCTTTATAGGATACCATTTTTGGAACCATACAGTAAAGACCCCCATTATTAGTGGAACAATTTTATTTACCAATCCTGTATAATTGCTTATAGAACTATTTAATAGGAAGTAAGAAGCTATTGCAGCAATAATATAAACAATACCCCAGGCTTGTGTTAAAATTTTATTTGTTTTCATGAACAATAGATTCTCAAAGGCTTCTTCGCCTCCATAACTATATACTGAATAATGAGCCGTCAATGGAATTTTTGTAAAGGTTGAACCAAACCAAGTTCCTCCAAATAATAGATATGATAAGCATACGATAAATATTTGATTAACTGAAAGTATTCCCATAACTCCTAGGAGGGTTACAGATATCATACTTAGTTTGTCATATATGGTTACTTTATATTTAATGGTAAGTGCCAGTGTTAGTGCACTTACAAGTATCCCTGCAATACTACCATAAAATATATCCATGGGTATACCTATCCACAAAACAATAAAGGGAAAAAGAAGTAACATCATATTTGTTTTTTTGCTGTCCTTTGAAGTATTAGTAGGCTCAGAATCTCCAAATAAAGTGTCCATTATAAACATGTTATTTAAATCACCTTTTATTCTATATTTCTTTTCCATCATTGCCTGGGAACCATCGATTTTCCCTGCTGAAATGTCTTGCCAGAGTTCAAAAGGAGTTTCTATTCTCGTTGTGTACTCTTTGAAATCCTCAGTTAGTACAGTACATTTATTCTTTTTTATTAGCAGCTGATATCTCTTGTTTAAATCGGTAAAATACATCTCTAAAACAATATCTTTTTCATAGAATTCTGGATTGTATAAAGCAGCCATTTGATGGATAAATTGTAAGGAATAGTCTTTGGGCTCTGTAGGAATACTTACTTTAGCTGTAGCAGCTTCGTCCCATGATGAATTTGCTAATTTCACAAACTCCTCCACTGGATAGAGTAACTCTTCCAGTTTATTTTTTGTAGCTTCGGAGAAACTACCTGTTTTTATATACTCTATTCCTGAAATTTTTACATATCCTAAATACTCATTAACTCGATTAGAGAAGTGTGGTTGGTTAAGCAAGTCCCCTTGAGGACATATTATCTTTGTATAATCTTTATTATGATGCATATCAAACATCTTTATAAGAGGTTCATAATTATCTTTTATATTATGGTAACCGCATGAGGATATTAAAATATGCTTTTGATGTGATAAATCAAAACGGCCAGCGTGTGATGAACTTCCTTCACTGGAGACTTCAATATAGGGATAGTCGGTTGGTAATAACCTATCGAGGAATGCTTTTAGGTTTGAAGGCATAAGAAAGTTAAAAATGGGGAAACTCCATATAACTAGGTCAGCATTTATGTAAATTTCTATTAACTCTTCCATGTCATCCTTCAATATACATTTTCCCGGTGTATCTTTCCAGCAGCTGTAGTAGCCGGCACAGTGCTTTATATTCTGCTTATTTATATGTATAATATCTACATTAGTACTTTTTACGGAATTTATACCATCTAAAAAAGCATTTGTGATTTTTAATGTATTGCTTTTTTCATTTTTTGGACTTCCATTTAAAACTACTACATTCATTTTAATTCCTCCAATCTGATTATATGATCATTTGTCCATTGCAAAATTGTAGTTATCTTTACTTTTTCAAGTTCAATTACAATATGCCAATAAATAGTTTTTTTGATAATTTTCTATTATTTTACTGAAATAGTTAATATTTTGTCCTCTTATTAAAAACTTAAAGTTTTCAATACATCGTTTCTTAAATTTTTTATTGGTGTTGCTATACTGTATAATAATCTTTTCTATATAACTGAAATTTTCTATAGAATTTAATCCTCTATAAATTTGATTTGTTTGTACTTGTTCAAATACATTAATTAAGTTTCTTGAAAATTTTTCTAAGGGGTATATCGGTATAAATACTAACGACAAGAGATAGGAATTGAAGTAAACAATTATCTAGTTTTATAACTGTGGTAGCTCAGTGTCAAAACTGGAATAAGGATATGATACAACTAGGAGAATTATGGATAAATGGATTAAAGAAAACACAATAATTAAAGTAGAAGATTAAGAATCTATTACTCCGAGTCAATGCTTTAACAATGAAAAAAGCAATGTTAAATTCAATAAGGAGATAGAAATCTTTAACCATGCTCCCCAAAAAATAGATATTCACTTTTTAGTTTTTTGATAGAAGATAACAGGAAAAATAATGATATTAAATTGTTTTATGTAATTTTAGAGCTACCTTATAGTATTTACCACGACCTTAGATCAAGAAAGAAATCTAATAGAGGTGTTAAAGATGAAAAATTTAAGAAAGAAATTATATCTATTGGTTTAGATAATAAAAAATCTTATGTGTTTCTAAGATTAGACAAGTACTGAAACTTAATGGATGGTCAGTAAGTCTAAAAAGTGCAAAAAATTGTTTAAATTTGACACAAGAAAATATTTACATAATCACTTTTTGTATACTTTAATTACAATATTATACAAGCGAAACATAAATGTCAATAGTTTTCTATGATTTATTTTTTGCTTTCTTTAAATAACTATAGACAATTTAACTAAAGTAGTAATGGTAGAAGAAGCCTAGTTCTATCTTTAAATAGTTAATAGCTTTATAATTAAATAAATCTGTTAAAATGTAGTGTATATATAATGCCACTTCATCCTTATTAACATATCTTAAGCTACACTCTACCAACTACTAAATTTTATTTTAAATAATTTAGTTCTATTCTTTTGATTTTTCTTAAAGTATATTTGATTTTCCTTTTTTAGACAATATAGTTTTAATTTTTTATTTTGACTCTATACTCAATTATTATTGTATTAAAAATATATTTTTTACTGTTTGTCAAAAATGGTTTTGGAATATTGTAGGAAATGTTGCATTGATACCATTATTTAGAATTGATTTACATACCATTATTTGTAGAATTTTGCCATTTAGTGACATTAATTCAATAAAATTTTATATTTGTCTTGCCAATATATGTATAAATATGATATAATGTGTACATGATGAAGATATATGGATAAATATGATATAATATGTAAAAAATGAATATATGTGCATTGCATTTAAATTTCAGGTAATTACAGAACCGAATATAAGATAAACTATATTTTGAAAAAATATGAAGAAATACTGTAACTAATAAAATGGATAAAGATAAGCAACTTTAAGGTTTAATAAATTTCAAGTAAAAAATGCACAAGAATTCATTATTTTTTATAAAGAAATAGAGCTGAGTAATGGTAAGGAACCAAGCATTAGATTTGATGCTTTAAGTTGAGGGATAGGTCTTTTACAGGCAGCTCTGGTTTTATAGAAATTTTCCACCCATGACTATTGTAAAGTATAGCTTAAATTAAGATGTCAGTCTAAATTAACAGCTATTTGCTTACCTAGACTCTAGGATGGTGAAATATAAGGGTTGTTATAAGAAAAAGTACCTGTTGTTTTAGTATTAATTCTAGTTTTCTTTGATTTATGTCAAAAACCATTTTAATATATCAGTACGACCTTCCTAGCTTTCATCTGACTTAGAGCAAATTCATTTTAACCTATTTTTTCTCTAGTAACAATCTCACAATTCATAGCAAGAGAATGTCATTTATCATCATAAGCATCAAATCTAAAATTATCTAAGAAATATTTATAGAAAAAACTAGAATAAAGAGAAAAGAAGTTTTAAAATACTCCTATAGTTATAACATAAGGGTTTTAGAAGTATACTTATCTTTGAGACTGTCAAGAGAATACATAATAGAATCCTCATTGGGCTCATCAAAATTAATATATCTTACTATCACTGAGACGATCTGTCTCAAATTTTCAAAATTGAGATTTATGAGGAACACAGGCACTGGGTAGTAAAGGGTCAATAGAAAGAAAAATAATATGGATTTAAATAGCTGATAGGAATAAAGAAGCATTTAAATATTAGATGTGAAGCTATTAATTCAACATAGTAATCTTTTAGATGACCAGTGCTAAAATAGTAACTTACATAAAATCTATAGAGTATCAAAATCTTAGTATTCTTTTTGAAATAGTTCTAAGTTCTAGAATTATTGGTTTTGATACTTACAAACTTACTAAGGCTTATTTGTTTGAGATTGGTTCTCATAATGATTTCTCATTCATTATGGTTTTATTAGTGTACCCGGGAACATGCAATAATTCTGTGTTAAATGGGAGAAATCTTTTTTGAAAAGGTAAAAGGTATAGTTTTTATAAGAGTTTTAGGGTTTTGCAGCTGATCATGCTTAATTTTATTTTTAAAGGGGGGGAAACAATGGAGTTCAAAAGTTTACAAGAACAAATAAGGGAGTTTGCATATAATTCACCAGAAAAAGTTGCTATAGAATATGATGGACTAAGTATTTCTTACTTTGAAATTAATAGAAAATCAAATCATATTGCAAAGTTTTTATTAGAAAATGTTATAGAAAACAAAAAAATATTTTTATTTATTGATAAAAGCCACTTTTTAATCGAATGCATATTAGGTGTATTAAAATTTGGAGGGATTTTTATTCCCCTTGATTCTCGTTTATCTGAAAATAGATTAAGAATGATAATGGATCAGATACAATCTAATTGGGTTTTATCTGAGTTAAAGTATTTAGATAAATTAAATGAAATTGCAAAGATTAGTGGAAACAAATTAAACGTTTTTATAGAAGACCTAGGACATAAGGATAATAACGACTATCCATATTTAAATATTAGTATTATTGATGAGTACCCAATAGGTGTACATGTTGATGAAGTTGATATTTTTAATGAAAACTGTTATATCTATTTCACATCTGGCTCTACTGGAAAGCCAAAGGGGATTTTAGGACGACATAAGAGTTTAAAGCATTTCATTGATTGGGAAATAGAAGAATTGAAGGTAAATGAAGATTTTAGAGTAAGTCAAATTATTAATCCCACCTTCGATCCATTTTTAAGGGACATATTTGTGCCATTATGTGCAGGGGCAACAATTTGTATACCAAAGGATGATGAGATTATTTTAAATCCTAGTAAATTAATCAATTGGATTGACTCTGAAGGTATAACCTTCATGCATATGGTACCTACTCTTTTCAAAAACATGGTTAGAGAGATAGAGAATTCAAATTGTCTCCATAGTTTAAAATATATTTTATTAGCCGGAGAGTTGGTAAAGGGAAAGGATTTAGAGATATTTTACGAGGTGTTTGATTCAAGAATTCAATTAGTAAATTTGTATGGACCAACAGAAACTACCTTAGCAAAGGTCTATTATTTCATTAATAAAGATGATGTAAATAGGGTGAATATTCCCATAGGAAAACCTATTAAGGATACTGAAATTCTAATATTAGATAAAGAAAAGAAGATTTGCAATGTTAATGAAATTGGAGAAATATACATTTCGACCCCCTATGCTTCATCGGGATATATTAATCAAGTTGATTTAAATAATCAAGTTTTTCTAAAGAATCCTTATAGTAAAAACTCAAATGATATGATGTACAAGACTGGAGATATTGGAAAAATCCTAGAAGATGGAAATATAGAGTGTCTTGGTAGACTTGATAATCAAATTAAAATAAGGGGAATGAGGGTAGAGTTATCTGAGATAGAAACTCATATCTTAAGGAGCAATTTAGTTAAAGAAGCCGTTGTTATAGCAAAGGAAGATGAAAATGGTGAAAAATTTATTTGTGCTTTTCTAGAGAGTAGTGAAGATATAGATATATCTAAGTTAAGGGAATTGCTTATAAAGGTTTTACCTGACTATATGGTTCCAGCTTACTTCACTAGAGTGCCTAAAATGCCGCTGCTTCCTAATGGAAAAGTAAGTAGAAAAGCCCTTTCGAAGTATGTAATTAATGTAGAAACTGGTGTAAGCTATCAAGCTCCAAGAAACGAAAATGAGACGAAGCTTATAAAGTTATGGCAGGATGTATTAAGTGTTGCAAGAATCGGCATTAAAGATAATTTCTTTCATTTAGGTGGACATTCTCTTAAGGCTGCAAATCTGGCTTCAAAAATATATAAGGAATTTAGTGTAGACATATCTGTTAAGGAGATATTTAAAAGCAGCACCGTTGAATCAATGGCAAAGCTTATAGAAAGTAGTGATAAAGGTAGATATGAAGCAATACCCATAGTTGAAAAAAGAGAGTACTATCCCGCTTCATCGGCACAAAAAAGGGTTTTTATGTTAACTCTAATTGAAGAGTCGGGTACAAGCTATAATATGCCTGATGTAATGATTGTAGATGGAAGCCTTGATAAGGATTTGCTTGAGGATAGTATTAAAGAGATAATTGGTAGACATGAAGCCTTGAGGACTTCCTTTGAACTTATGGATGAAGGCTTAATGCAAAGAGTACATAAGGATGTTGAATTCAAAATAGAGTATATGGAAATAGAAAATGCAGGAGATGGAAAACTTGATATTGATAAGGAAATAAATAGGATTATAAAGGATTTTATTCGTCCTTTTGATTTAAAAAAACCTCCCTTATTGCGAATTGGTTTAGTAAAAATAGCAAAAGATAAATATATTTTGTTACGTGATATGCAGCATATAATTGGTGATGGTATTTCTGAGGAAATATTTAAGGCTGAACTTAGAAAGTTATACAGTGGTTTAAAACTACCTAAGCCAAAGCTTCAGTATAAAGACTTCTCTGAGTGGCAAAATGACCTATTTAATACTGAAAAGATTGAAAGTCAAGGGAATTATTGGATTGATTTATTTTCAGGGGAAATACCTGTACTGAATATGCCTGCTGATTATATTAGGCCTCCTAAACCTAAATTTGAAGGGAACACAATTACTATTGATTTAGATAAGGAATTAGTAGAAAAAATGAGTAATGTGGCAGCTCAAAATGGTGCAACGATTTATATGCTAATGCTATCAGTATTTAATATTTTACTCTCAAAATATACGGGTCAAGAGGATATCGTTGTTGGCTCACCTATCGCTGGTAGGAACCATGCTGATTTAGATAATGTTATGGGTGTGTTAATAAACACCCTTGCAATGAGAAATTATCCTGATAACAAAAAAACCTTCAAAGAATTTCTTAAATCAGTAAAAAATAATTGTATAGAAGCTTTTGAAAATCAAGAATATCAATTTGAGGATTTAATTGACAAGTTAAATATTAAGAGAGACTTAAGCAGAAATCCTCTGTTTGATGTAATGTTTATGATGCAAAACATGGATTTTGAAGATATGAGCATGGGTAACATAAGAGTGAAACCCTATAGTTTTAAAAGCAATGTTTCCAAGTTCGACCTTACCCTTATTGCTATGGAGAGATATGGAAGTATGAAGCTGAGCTTTGAGTATTCAACATGTATATTTAAAGAAAAAACTATAGAAAGGCTAGCACAGCACTATATAAATATATTAAAGCAGGTTGTTGAAGAGGCAAATATTAAGCTTTTCGAAATAAATATGATGTCTATCAATGAAAGAAAGCAATTATTTTATGAGTTCAATGATACATATACTGAATATGATGGTCATGAAACAATACATCAAACCTTTGAGAAGCAAGCCGAGAGAACACCCGATAAAGTGGCATTAGTTTTTGAAGATAGTAAGCTTACTTATAGGGAATTAAATACTAAGGCAAATCAACTTGCTAGAAAAATTAGAGAAATAGGTGTAAAGCCCGATAGTGTAGTTGGATTGATGATGCCTCGATCCCTTGAAATGATTATTGGTATTTTAGGAATATTGAAGGCTGGAGGGGCATATCTTCCCATTGACCCAGAGTATCCTGAGCAAAGAGTTGAATATATGCTTCAAAATAGTAAAATTGATATTTTGCTAACAGAACCATCCCTTAACAAGGTTGCTGGCAATATAAAAGCTATTAACCTCTTAAATGATAGTCTATATATAGGCGATGGCTGTAATTTAGAAAATATTACAGATGTTGATAACCTTGCTTATGTAATATACACATCGGGGTCTACAGGTAAGCCAAAGGGGGTAATGATTAACCATAAAAACGTAAAGAATTTTATTAAAGGTATGATTGATATAATTGATTTTCATCCCAATAAGACTATTTTAAATGTAACAACTATATCTTTTGACATATTCCTATTGGAGACCCTACTTCCTTTGACAAAGGGGTTAACCGTTGTAATAGCAAATGAAGAGCAACAAATAGATCCCGATATGTTAAGCGATTTAATTATAGACAATAAAGTAGATATGATACAAACTACTCCTTCAAGGATGATATTACTCTTAAAATCCCGTAAAGGGATGGTGTGCCTTAAGAATATAAAAGAATTAGTCATAGGGGGAGAAGCCTTTCCCGACCATTTATTAGTCAAACTAAGACAACTGAAAAATATAAAAATATATAATGTCTATGGCCCAACAGAGGCTACAGTTTGGTCAACAGTTAAGGATTTAACTAATCATGAAAGTATAACTATAGGAAAGCCTATTGCAAATACTAGCATACATATACTAGATAAATACGGTTCGTTGCAACCTGTAGGTGTGGTGGGAGAGTTGAATATTGGTGGAGATGGTGTAGCGAGAGGATATCACAATAGAGAAGATATAACGAAGGAAAGGTTTGTAATTAATCCATTTTGTGAAGGGGAATTAATGTATAAGACTGGGGATTTAGCTAGATGGCTGCCTAATGGAGAAATTGAGTTTTTAGGAAGAGTAGACCACCAAGTTAAAGTAAGGGGATATCGTATAGAGATTGAGGAAATAGAAAAACACATCATAAATTATAAAGGGATAAAAGATTGTGTATGCATAGTAGATGAGGATAAGCATGGAGTAAAGCATTTGGTTGTATTTTATGTATCGGATCATGAAATAGTGGTTTCAGAAATTCGAACTTACCTCTCAAAATTCCTACCAGATTATATGATACCTCTCATATATGTTCATCTTGAGAAACTACCTACTACTCCTAATGGAAAGATAGACAAGAAGGCTTTGTTAAGCTTGAATATAAAATCTCCAAAGCTCAAAACAGAATATGTAGCTGCAAAGAATGAAGTAGAAAAAGAGCTAGTTAAGATTTGGAGTCAAGTATTGAATAAGGATGACATTGGAACCAAGGATAGCTTTTTTGACCTAGGTGGAAATTCTTTTTTACTAGTAATGATGTATAGTAACCTTGACAAGCTGTATCCTGGTCGAATGACCATAGCTGATATTTTTGCAAATCCTACAATATCAAAGCTGGCAAAGTTTATTAATGCAGATGAAGATAGGCCTTCAAGCATAGAACTAATACCTATAGAGCTGCCTCAAGAGTTCCTAATTGATAATATAGAGCTTGAAGAAGACATAATACTTCAATATAAACTTGAAAGTCCATTGATAGAAAAATTAAAAACTTATTCTACAGAAAAAGAACTTTATTTTATGGATATCTTCCTTGCTTCATATGTATACTTGTTATCAGAAATAACTGGACAAGATGAAATAGTAATTCAAGTTGCTATAGATGCTGAGAATTTCATTCAGCTAAAAATAGATACATTAGATGTCCAAGACTTTGTATCACTTTGCAAATATATTAGTACACAGCGAGAATCAATAAGTAGAGATGATGCCTATTCAATAGATATGTTAGATACTATTGAACTTAAAAAGCAAAACAATTTATTAGTTCCATTCTTCTTAAATATACAAAATACTTCCTGTAATTTATTGAGTAATTATGGCTTAATTCTTAAAGTTAGTGAAGGATACAAAGATACATCCTTAACATTTCAATGCTCTGCATCAAGGATTAAAGAAAATAAGGCAGAGGACTTATTTAAGTGGTATGTGAATCTAATTAAATTAATTATTGAGGAATCTATTTAACTGAGTTTTTTTAAGATTAAGTTATTGAGCTATGTTATCTTTAAAAAATTTATGAATTACCATATCTAAGGTTACTTGCTTTTTACAGTTATATCTATGATATAGGCTTTATATCGTAGTCTTTCTTAAAGCAAGAATCATATAAATTTGTAGCAATATTTAGTTCTATCTGTTTTAATATTGTCCCTTGTGCTAGTTAAAAAATTAACATTTTTGCCTTGAGACTTTAGTGAATTTATCCAAAAAAATCTCAACTAGCACATCGGATTAATTCTCAAATTAATTTTAAAAATAGTGAAAGGTGGTTAAAAGTATATGAATAAGATAGTTTTATTATTTCCAGGACAGGGATCACAGTATGTAAAAATGGGGAAAGACTTATATGACGAATTTGCTTGTGCAAAACAAGTTTTTGAAGAAGCTAATGATGTTTTGGGATTTGACTTAAAAGCATTGTGTTTTGAGGGAGATCAAAAGGAATTAACTAAGACAGAAAATGCGCAGCCAGCAATTCTAACTGTTAGCGTAGCAGCATATAGGGCTTATATGCAAGAAATTGGGGTAAAGCCTATTTGCTCTGCTGGACACAGCCTTGGTGAATATTCTGCATTAACCTGTAGTGGTGTTATAGAGTTTTGTGATGCTGTAAAAATTGTTAGGCAGCGTGGAATTTTTATGCAGGAAGCAGCTATGCTTGGTACTGGAACGATGGCTGCAATTATTGGACTTGATAGAAAGGTAGTGGAGCAGGAGTGTAAAAAGGTATCAGGTGGAGACCAGGTAGCGGTTATATCAAACTACAATTCACCAAATCAATATGTTATTTCTGGGCACAGGGAAGCAGTAGAAAATGCTAGTAAAAATTTAGAAGCCATGGGAGCAGTAGTTACTCCTCTTAAAGTAAGTGCACCATTCCACAGTCCCATCATGGAGGGGGCAGCTAAAAAAATGAAGGAAAAACTATTGAGTTATAAATATAATAACTTTCAGTTTCCAGTTATTTCAAATGTTACTGCTTTCCCATATGGAGGGTTAGATAAGGTAGTAGAAAACCTTACTACACAAATTGTAGAACCAGTTCGTTGGTCAGAATCCATGGAATACGTTAAAAGTTTAAGGCCAGATGTTACTGTTGAGATAGGACCTAAAACAGTTTTAAACAGCTTAATGAAATATAACGCACCAAATATCAAGTGTTACAGCTCTGATAGGAGTGAAGATGTTGATGAAATGATTAAACTTTTTGAAGAGAGAAAAGCCGATACAAGTATTCCAAGTTTAGTTACAAGGGCCATGGCTGTTGCAGTATCTACAAGAAATCGTAATTGGGATAACGAAGAATATCAGAAGGGTGTTTCAGAGCCATATAAAGAGATACAGGAAATGCAAGAGACCATAGAGACTAGTGGAGCGGAGCCAACTTTAGAGCAAATGAAGAAAGCCCTTGAAATGCTTAAGTCAGTCTTTACAACCAAGAAAACCCCCACTGAGGAACAGGTAGAAAGATTTAATCAAATATTTAATGAAACGGGGACTAGTCATCTTTTCCAAGATTTTGAAATGCCATAATAGAAGTTATTGTCGTTGATGGTACTGTTGAAGGGGGGGAGTAGAGTTGCAGAATAAATTTCTTGATTTTAATAAAGTCAAAGAGAATTCTAGTGCTCATAATATTACCAAGAAATTAGAAAAAATTGCAAAAAGAGATATAGCTATAATAGGAATGTATGGGGAGTTTCCCATGGCTGAGAACATTAGAGAATTTTGGAATAATATTAGAGATGAAAAGGATTGTATAAAGGAATATCCAGTACAAAGATTTAAAGATATAGGTCCATTACTACCTAATAGTTTTATGCCCTTTGATCCTCCCAGGATATGTGAAGCTGGGTACCTTGATGAGATTGATAGGTTCGATTATAGATTTTTTAACCTTTCACCTAGGGAAGCAAGCTTAATAGATCCTAATCAGAGACTGTTTCTTCAAGGGGCTTGGAGAGTAATTGAAGATGCTGGATATAGTGTAGATAGTGTTAAAGGAAGTAAAACAGGAGTATATGTAGGACATAGTAGCGACCTAAAGGTAGATTATCATGGGCTTATAAATATGGCTGACCATGATTTATATAAGAACATTTCCCTTCCGGGTAATGTAAAATCCATTATACCAAGTAGAATTTCCTATCTTCTAGATTTTCAGGGTCCGAGTATCTTGGTTGATACTGCTTGCTCATCAGCCCTTGTAGCTGTACATTTAGCATGCCAAGCTATTATAGATGGTGAATGTGAAATGGCTATAGCAGGAGGAGTAAAGATAAATCTCTTTCCAATTCAAAAAGGTATGGATGATGAAATAGGAATAAGATCACCTGGTGATAGAGCTAGGACCTTTGATGATAGCTCCGATGGTACAGGTTCAGGTGAGGGAGTTATCACAATTCTTTTAAAGCCCTTAAGTAAAGCAATAGCTGATAGTGATAATATATATGCAGTTATAAAGGGAAGCGCTATCAATCAAGATGGGAGCAGTATAGGTTTGACAGCGCCAAATTCATCGGCTCAAGAAAAAGTGATAGTAGAGGCATGGAAAAAAGCATCTATTGACCCTGAATCAATATCCTATATAGAAGCCCATGGCACAGCAACGAAGCTTGGTGATCCTATTGAAATAAGTGGAATTGAGAGGGCATTTAAAAGATATACTGATAAGAAAAACTTTTGTGCTGTAGGTTCTGTCAAGACAAATATCGGTCATTTAGATAATATTGCTGGAATTGCGGGACTAGTAAAACTAGCCTTGGCATTGAAACATAAAGAAATACCTGCAACAATTCATTTTAAAAGACCAAATAGGAATATAAATTTTATTGATTCTCCAGTATATGTAAATGATAGATTGACACAATGGGAATCTAATGAATTTCCTTTAAGAGGGGGAGTTAGTTCCTTTGGATTATCTGGAACAAATTGTCATGTTGTACTTGAAGAATATAAGGACAATAATCATGAAACTCTAGAAAAAGCTCCCTCTACCTTAGAAATATTAACCTTATCGGCACAAGACAGAGATGTATTATCTAAGCTAGTTGATTCATATGAACTATATTTATCCAGTGATAGGGAGGCTAAGTTGGAAGATATCTGTTATACATCCAGCTTAGGCAGGTCTCATCATAACCACAGACTGGCAATACTGTCAAAGAACAAAGAAGAGTTGATTCAGAAGCTTAAAGCCTTTAGCTTTGAAAATTCTAATGAAAAGGGTGTTTATTATAAGGAATATAGATATGTTTCAACTGATAAAGAAATAGACTTAGAAAATGAAATAAATGAAAGTATAAAGAATAAGTTAAGTGAAGATGCAAACTATATTATTTCATCGAAGGATAAAAAAGGGGAGAGGGAAGAGTCGACTCTAGAAGAAATATGTAGACTTTATATAGGTGGAGCCGAAGTAGATTGGAACTTGTTTTATAAAGGTCAAATCAGGAAGAGAATAAGTTTACCGACATACCCCTTTAAGCCAACACGCTGTTGGATAACTCCGAAATCTAATCAGATAGTATTGAAAGATAAGGGAACCCAAGAGATTGATCATCCATTAATAGAACGCTGTGCTGTTAAAACAATAGGCCAGGAGATTTACGTTGGCACATTAGGTGTAGACAGTCATTGGGTTTTAAGAGAGCATAAAGTGGCAGGTAGATTTGTTATGCCGGGGACGGCTTACCTAGAGATGATAAGAAAAGTTTGTTCAAAGTATTTAAAAAATAAATATATACAGCTAGAAAACATAATGTTTATATTTCCTTTTTCATTGGAAGAAGGAGAGTCTAAGGAAATACATATAATATTGAAAGAAGCAAAGGACTACTATGAGGTTACTATAGCAAGCGAATCTAATGGAGAATATAGATGGAATATACATGTAGAAGGAAAGATACGGTTTATAGATACAAAAGAAGCTCCTAAATATGATATAAAAAGCATCATAGAAAATGAAGGAATGGAAGAGCTAGTTGATGATGGCAGAAAAATAATCATTGACATAGGTCCTAGGTGGAAAGAAATAAATAAAAGATTGTATTGTGGGAAAAAAGGGCAGTATTTGGCGTTCTTTGAAATGCCAGAATCAAATATAAAGGATTTAGAACAATACTATCTTCATCCTGCACTAATGGACCGCAGCATAAATGCAGTAAATACAGTTGTTGGAGAGGGGTCTTACCTACCTTTGTCCTATAAAAAAATGATAGTATACGGACCAACTCCAAAGAAAATGTATAGCTACATTAAAGAGAAAAATACAAAAAAGGAAAGCATTGAAACACCTTCCTTTGATCTTTTTCTTATGGATGCAGATGGAAGAGTTTTTGTAGAAATGAATGATTATGTAATCAAGAGGGTAAGAGAAGATGAGTTCAATTTTAAACAGCTTAAAGATAACAAGAACCTATTTTACCAAGTAGGCTGGAGAAAGAATAGAGTTGGTAATAAAAAGAGAATATTGACAAATGGAGACATTTTAGTATTTAAGGGAAATAGCAAAACTAGTGATGAATTAATAGAATCCCTTAAGGCTGAAGGCTGTAGACTTATAGAGGTTGAAATCCTAAAGGAATTTAATAAAATAAGTGATTGTGAGTATGTGATTGATGGAAAGGAAGGGAGCTTTGAGCAGATTTTATCAGAGCTATCTACTAAAAACTTATCCCATATTATTCACCTTGCAACCCTCAGTGATGACCCCCAAATAGACAGTAGACTTGAGCTTGAAAAACAGCTAGAAAAGGGAATGTACAGTCTTTTCTATTTAACAAGGACTCTTGTTTCTAAAAAGTTCAACAAGGAAATAGATATAGTTTTAGTATCTAAATATGTAAATGAAGTTACGAAATCAGAAGAGGAAATAAATCCCCATAATGCAACGTTATTTGGATTTGGTAAAGTTGTTAGTCAAGAATATCCTCATTTGAAATGTAGGTGTGTGGATATAGACAATACAATAAGCGAAGCCGAACTCATAAATGAATTGGAGTATGGCTCAGATTCATATCAGGTGGCATATCGTAATGGTATAAGATATATTGATGAATTTATGAAATATGATTTTGAAGAAGAGCAGGATGTAAAGGTTGACATTAAGGAAGATGGATTATATTTAATCACTGGAGGAATCGGTGGCCTTGGTTTAGAAATGGGTAAATTTTTAGCTGCTCAGAAAAAGGTTAAAATAGCATTGCTTAGCCGTTCTAAGATGCCTGAGAGGAAAAGATGGGATGAGATATTAACAAAAAATGAAGATAAAAAAATCTGTAGAGCTATAAGGATAATTCATGAAATAGAGAAAAATGGGTCAGAGGTAATTTACTATAGTGCAAACGTGTCCAAGTTTAATGAGATGAAAGTGGTAATAGAAGATATAAATAAGTTATATGGAAAGATTGATGGAGTAATTCACTGTGCAGGAGTAGCTGGAGATGGCTTTATCATAAAAAAGGACAAAGAGGTCTTTGATAAAGTTATAGAACCTAAAGTACAAGGAACATGGATACTAGACAAGCTAACTGAAAAAAACAATTTAGATTTCTTTATAATGTTTTCTTCAATAACTTCCTTACTTGGAGGGCTAGGACAGGGTGATTATACATCAGCTAATTCCTATATGGATTCTTTTTCAGCCCATAGAAATAAGAGGGGCAAGAGAACCATAGTGATTAACTGGCCTGCTTGGAAGGAGGTAGGAATGGCTGTAGACTATGGCGTGGATGAATCCCAAAATACATTAAAGGCCATACCTACAAATATAGCAATTATGGCACTAAAGGAGATTTTAGCTAAGGGAATACAGAGGATAATTATAGGTGAATTAAACTATGATGTGATTAGAGAAGGAATAGGTAAATTTCCTATTACCATAGCCCATGATTTACAAAGTAACATAGATAAATACGGCTTAAAATTTAAAAAAACATCTACATCTGAAGGTAAAAAACAAGTCCAAAATGTACTCATAAAGGGAAATAAGAATGAAGACGTCTTTAGTGAAGTGGAAAGTAAAATTGCTTCCATATGGGCTGAAATACTGGGATTAGAGGAAGTAAACATTTATGATAACTTTGGCAATTTAGGTGGAGATTCTATATTATCAATAGAGCTTCTAAAGAAGCTTGAAGAGGAATATCCAGGAATGGTAGATATTTCAGATGTGTTTACCCACTCTACCGTAAGTGATATGGCAGAGTATATAGAAAGCATCCTTAGCAAAGAAGAAACTAGTGGAGAAATAATTGAAGAGCAAGATGATGGCAACTTAGACGAGTTACTTGAAAAGTTAGCAAAAGGTGAAATATCTGTAAGTGAAGCAGACAAATATTATTAAAAGGTGGTGGTTAGCCTTGGATTTATTAAAAAATTATATTTATAAGCAGGTTGCAGGTCAAAATTTATCTCAAGCTGAAGCAAAACAAATGCTTGTGGAATTAAAGGAAAAGGCCAATGAGAAAGAAGATGAAATCGCTATTATAGGTATGTCGGGTATATTTCCTAAGGCAAAGAATTTGGAGGAATATTGGAATAACATTGCGAAGGGTGCCATATGCATCGATGAACTTCCAAAGGAAAGGGTAAAGGATATTGAAGATTTTCTTTTAAAATTTCATTACCATCAATTAAAAGAAGAAAATGCAATAAAAGAAAATGGAGAGTTAGATGTTACATATCAAACTAGAGGGTATTTAGATGAAATAGATAAGTTTGATTGGGATTTCTTTGGAATACCACCTAGAGAAGCAAAGGCAATGGACCCAGATCAGAGAAAGTTTTTAGAAATTGCATATAAGGCTATTGAAGATGCTGGTTATGGGGGAAATAAGATATATGGTACTAAGACAGGTATTTTTGTAGGGATTGACCATGTATCAGATATGAAGTATAAACAGCTTGCGGCATTGGACCCAATGGTGGTAACGGGAACCTGGCCAGGTATTCTTGCTAGCCGTGTATCATATATCTTTAATTTACTTGGTCCTAGTATAGTTATAGATACAGCTTGTTCATCAGGGCTGGTATCAGTACATGCTGCATGCAATTCTATAAAAAACGGAGAATGTGATATGGCTATCGCCGGTGGTCTTAGCAGTTTCTACTATCGTCCTATGAAGTTTAAAGACGAACTTAAGGAGCTAGATTCCGTTGAATCAAAGGATAATATTGTAAGAACCTTTGATAATAATGCCAATGGTACAGTTTGGGGTGAAGGGGTTGGAGCAGTACTACTAAAGCCTCTAAGCAAAGCCCTAGCTGATGGAGACCCTATTCACGCTGTTATTAAAGCTAGTGCAATAAACAACGATGGAGCATCTAATGGAATAACTGCTCCCGATGCTGGAGCCCAGGAAAAACTACTTAAAACAGCTTGGGATAAAGCAAAAATCAATCCAGAAACGGTAGAATATATAGAAGCCCATGGTACAGGTACTGTACTTGGAGACCCCATAGAAGTAAAGGCAATGACTAATGCATTTAGGAGATTTACAGATAAGAAGCAGTTTTGTGGTATTGGCTCTGTAAAGACAAGTATTGGACACCTTGTAGGGGCCTCGGGTTTAGCCTCATTACTTAAAGTAATAATGATGCTTAAAAACAAAGCTATTCCTGCCAGCTTGAATTTTACTGAGCCCAATGGCTTTATAAACTTTTGTGATTCTCCTGTATATGTAAGCGATGAGTTAAGAGAATGGGAACAGGGAGACAGTCCAAGGCGAGCTGGAGTCAACTCCTTTGGTTTTAGTGGTACAAACTGCCATGTGGTTTTGGAAGAGGCTCCTCAGCTACAGAAAAAGGAAGAAAATAATTCTAATGAATTTGAAATACTTACAGTATCGGCTAAAAAGCAACATCTACTAAAAGAAACCCTTGAAAAATATTATAAAACCTTTGAGTCTCAAAACCTAGATTTACAAGATATTTGTTATACGGCTAATACTGGAAGGGGCCATTATACCCACAGGATTGTATTCATGGTTAAGGATTATGAGGATTTAAAGGAAAAGATAGAGTATGTTTTAGATACAGATTTCAATGATTTAAATAAGTTTGGTGTGTATTATAGTAAACATAAAATAGTATCGGACAACAAGAAAACCCGTGAAAAGGGAGAAATATCTGAAAGAGAAAGAAGAAATTTAACAAAGTCTGCCCAGTCAAAATTTGAAGAGTTAATAAAGTCCTACAATTACCCTACTGCTGCTGAACTTTGCGAGTTTTATGTCAGAGGGGCCAAGATAGAATGGGATAAATTATACCAAGGGCAAAATAGGAGAACTGTGAATTTACCTACTTATTCCTTAGAAAGATTACGATGCTGGTACGAAGAGAAATCTGAGGATGTTAAAGCTAAAACTAGAGAAATTAAAAAAATGAAAGAGATTTCACATCCCTTGGTAGATATATGCCTAGCAGAATCATTCTATCAAGATATATATACAACTGAATTTAGTGTTGATACACATTGGGTTTTAAGTGATCATAAAATATTAGGAAATTACGTAATACCTGGAACCACGTATATAGAAATGACTTTAGAGATATGTAAAAAATACTATGGATGCGATGTAGAGCTGAGGGATATCATCTACTATACACCTGCAATTATGGGAGAAACTGAAACTAGATCAGTCCATTCAATTTTAACTAAACACAAGGATTATATTGAACTTACATTTGCAAGCAAAGCCAATTCAGGAGAGCTTGACGAGCAGTGGGTTAAACATGCAGAATGCAAGGTGTATAAGTTGAGCAATAAGGAAAATAAAGTTTATGACATTAAAGATATCATGGAAAAGCTTTTAGGACAAAAGGATGAAGAAAAGCTAATTGATATAAGTGTTAGAGGTAGTGGTGCACAGCTTGGAGAAAGATGGCAGAATTCAAAAACTATAGCAGTTGGTAAGAGCGAAGCCCTTATTGAACTTGAGCTTCCAGAATACATTGCATACGATTTGGATAAGTATTATATGCATGTTTCTATGCTCGACAATGCTGTTAATGCCATAAGCCAAGAAATAGGAGAAGGTCTGTATCTTCCTCTACTATACAAGAGTCTTAAAGTTTCAGGTAAAATGCCGAAGAAATTCTACAGCTATATTAGGATAAAAGAAGAGTCATTAAGGGGCATGGAAACTATAACCTTCAATATATCCATGATGGATTGTGAAGGAAAGACATTTGCTGAAGTTAGTGATTATAGTATTAAAAAAGTTAATGAAGCTGAATTTAAAGCTAGAAGAAATGCAGCTGAAGGCAATTTCTATTTTGAATTGGGCTGGATAAATAGTGAGCTTTCTGGCAATAAGAAGGACTTAACAGAGGGCAGTATACTTGTATTTAAAGACAGCAAAGGTATAGGAGATCAAATTATTGAAGGCTTAAAGCTTGATAACTGCAACATAGTAGAAGTACAACAAGGGGTTAAATTTAATAAGATAAATGAAAACAAGTATGAAATTACAGGAGAAGAAGCTGACTATCAAACTCTTATGAAAGAGTTAGCTGATAAAGAGTTATCTCAAATAGTTTATCTGATGACATTAACCCATGGGGAAGAGATAAATAGTATAGAAGAATTGGAAAAGCAAAGAAACCTTAGTACCCTTAGTCTATTTAATTTAACTAGAGCCCTTGTATCCAATAAGATTAATCAAGAGTTAGACATAGTTTTAGTTGCCGATTATGCAAATGAAGTTACTAAAGAAGAGAAGAGATTAGTTCCCCATAATGCAGCATTATTTGGAATAAGTAAGGTTATTCCACTTGAGAATCCTAATCTAAAATGCAGATGTATTGATATCGATGATTCCACAGGGATTGAAGATATTATGAAGGAGTTAAAATCTGAGGATAAAACATTTAAGGTAGCCTATAGAGAAGGCAAGAGGTTTGTTGAAGAATTTAGAAAGCTTGATTTAGTAAAGAACCTAGATGGAGATATTGAGGTTAAAGAAAAAGGGCTGTATATCATCACTGGAGGAACTGGTGGACTTGGTCTTGAGATGGGTAATTTTATAGCTTCAAAAAACAAAGCCAAAATTGTATTAGTAAGTCGTTCTGTATTTCCAGATAAAGAGAACTGGGAGAAAATCCTTAATGAAGGTGAAAACAAGAAAATCTGTAGGGCAATTACGGCAATTCGTCAAATAGAGGAGCATGGAGCAGAAGTTATATGTGAAAATGCAAACGTATCTAATATAGATGAGATGAGAGAATTAGTTGATAAACTTAGAAAAAGCCACGGAGCTATTAAAGGTATAATCCATTGTGCCGGTGTAGCAGGAGACGGTTTCATAATAAGAAAGAAAAAAGAGGACTTTGAAAAAGTTCTAGCTCCTAAAGTTCAAGGAACATGGATACTTGATGATGTAACTAAAGATGATAATTTGGATTTCTTTGTTATGTTTTCATCCATCCTATCTATTTTTGGAGACCCAGGGCAGGGAGACTATACTGCTGCCAACTCATATATGGATACCTTTGCAGCCTATAGAGCTAAAAAGGGTAAGAAGACCTTTGCAATTAATTGGCCTGCGTGGAAGGAAACGGGAATGGCTGTAGACTATGGTATTGTTGACTCTGAAACAACTATTAAGCCTATATCTACGGAGAATGCCCTAAAAAGCTTTGAGGAAATCATAAATTCTCAAGTAAAGAGAGTTTTACCAGGTGATTTAAACTACTCTAAAATAATTAAGCTAGAAAATGAGTTAACCTTTAAGTTATCCTCTCAAATCGAAAATGTTCTCAAAAAACAAAAAATCAAATTAAATATGTATAATGATGGGGATGTCAAAGAGGAATCGGGTGTACAAGCTGTAATAAAAGGAAAAGGGGGAGAGGCCTATAACGATACTGAAAGCAGGTTGGCTCAGATTTGGGCTAATGCATTGGGCCTTGACGAAATAGATATTTTTGATAATTTCACATCCCTAGGCGGAGATTCTTTAATGGCAATACAACTACTGAAGCAAATTAATGAGGTTTTCAAAGGAGCAATAGATATTTCTGACATATTCTCTTATCCATCAGTAGAACAAATGGCGACTTATATCGATGAGAAAATGGGGAAAAAGGAAAAGGCTAAAAAAGTTAAAGCTAAAGAGGAAATGTCAGATGACAACTTAAAGAAATTGCTAGACGGTGTGGAATCTGGTGATACATCCATAGAAAACGCACTTAAAATGTTAATTTCATAATTAGGATAAGTACATATAGGATATGAATAAATCCTAAAGGATTTATAATTCATTGTTTACTAGTAAACTTCTTAAAGGTAAGAGAGGAGGCAGTATTTAATGAGCAATAAGGATGTATTAAATAGATATATACTGGAAGGATTAAAAAGTGGTAAGTTCGATAAAGATATGTCTGTGATGATTCTAAATGAGATAAATAAAACAAAGGAAGAAGATAAGGAGGATATTGCCATAGTGGGACTTGCGTGCAAGTTCCCCTGTGCAGATACCCCTCAGAAGTATTGGAATAATTTAAAGAACGGTATGGAATTTATTAGAAGTATGCCTAGGGAGAGGGCCGATGATATTGGCAGTAAAGAAGATATGCACATGAAGGCCGGTTGGCTAGAGAATATTGCGATGTTTGATGCAGGATTCTTTCGTATATCGCCAAAAGAGGCCATTGCTATGCATCCTTCTCAAAGATTGTTCCTTGAGACGGTATGGGAAGCTATTGAAGATTCTGGATATGCAAACAATGAAATATATGGTTCGGAAATGGGAGTATACGTTGGCGTTGACCATACATATCAAATGGAGTATAACAAACTAGATGACCAACAGGATTTACTGAAAATGACTGGATCAATGACCTCAGTGTTAGCAAGTCGTATATCTTATATATTAAATCTTAGGGGACCAAACTTGATTGTTGATACAGCATGCTCCTCAGGTCTTGTTGCTACCCATCTTGCCTGCAAGGCCATAAAGAATAAGGAGTGTAAAATGGCCATTTCAGGAGGATTGCACCTAATTAGACAGATAAATGAAAGCTTTGATGGTGTACAATCCGATGATGGAAAGCTAAGTGTATTTGATAAGAATTCTAAAGGTACAGTTTGGGGAGAAGGAGTTGCATTTTTAATATTAAAGCCCCTTAAAGAGGCCATTAAGGATAATGATAACATACATGCGATTATAAAGGGAAGTGCCATTAATAATGATGGTACCACCAATGGTATTACTGCTCCAAGTGCGGAAACACAGTCAGAAGTAATAGTAAAGGCTTGGGAGGATGCTGGCATTGACCCCGAAACCATATCCTATATGGAAGCCCATGCCACAGGCACTGTTTTAGGCGATCCAATAGAGGTCAAAGGTATAAAAACTGCCTTTGAAAAGTATACAGACAAGAAACAATTTTGTGGGATTGGTTCAGTTAAGGCAAACATAGGACATGGTGTAGGTGTAGCAGCTGTTTCATCACTTATGAAGGTAATATTGTCAATGAAGAACAAACAAATTCCAATCAATATTAATTTTACAGAGCCTAATCCCTTTATAGAGTTTATAGATTCACCACTATATGTTAACGATACACTTAAGGATTGGGAGACTGGCGATATTCCCCTTAGGGCAGGAATAAGCTCCTTTGGCTTTAGTAGAACAAATTGCCATATGGTTTTAGAAGAGGCACCGGAAATAAAGAATAGCTATGAAGAGGAAACTAAAAATGAAATGCCCTATGTATTTACATTGTCAGCAAGAAGTGAGGAGGCACTAGAAGCTTATATTGGAAAATATAACAACTTCATAAAAGAAAGTAATGAATTTTTACTTAAGGATATATGTTTTACTGGAAGTACAGGTAGAATTCATTATAAGCACAGGTTGACGATGATATTAAAGGATAAAGAAGATTTTGTTAAAAAAATTAAGAAGTTAAGCAATAGTAACTTTAGGGATATAGATGACAAGGATATACTATATGGGAGTCATCAGGTTGTTTCCAATAATATGAAGCAGGGTTTGCCTGGGGAGATTACTAAAGGTCAAAAGAGAGAATTTGACAATATGGCAACCGATAAGTTATACAAATTAGCAGATCTTGAAGGTCAAGACTATGAAAATAGTGTTAAAGAAATTTGTGATATATATATAAAGGGTGGAGATGTAGATTGGTCACAGCTCTATAAGGGCAAAGAGTGTAGAAAGATAAGTTTACCAACCTACCCATTTGAACATAAACATTATTGGATGGAAAAAGAGGAATCAGAGCCACAGGTCGAAGCCTTTTATAAGGAAATAGGACATCCATTAGTTGATAAGTGCCTTGTAAGCACATTGAATCAAGAAGTATATATGACCAGTATGAATGTAGATAGACACTGGGTACTGACAGAGCATCTTATTATGGACTTTAATGTCCTACCGGGAACTTCCTATCTTGAAATAGCAATAGAAGCTGGACGAAAGCTTTGTGGTAATAGGGATATAGAGCTTAGAGATGTTATATTTCTAGCACCTTTAGTTGTTGATAAAGACCAACACAAGGAAGTACATACCATTATAAAGAGAGAAGATGGATTCTTTAGCTTTACGATAACCAGTAATTCTTCCAATTTAATTAATGAAGAGAATTGGATTGTACATGCGGAAGGTAAAATATATAAGAGTCCTGAAAAACCTGGAGAAAATTTAGATTTAAGGGAATTAAGAAAAAGATGTAGTAAATACAATCTAGAAATAGACATGAGTTCCCCTATGGGAGAGTTCAAATTCGGACCTAGATGGAGAAATGTAGCTGGTATTAGTGTTGGCGAAAATGAAGCTCTGACTGAAATTAAAATACATGAAGAGTTTGAAGAAGATACAAAACAGTTTTCGTTGCATCCAGCCATGTTAGACAATGCAATAAATCTGGCAATACAAAAAATAGTACAAAAAGTAGAAGCGGGTATATATTTACCCCTATCCTTTAAAAAACTAGAAGTACATAAGTCATTACCAAAGAAGTTTTACAGCTATCAGAAAATTAATACTAGGCTTGATAAAGGAATTAAAACTGTATCCCTAGATATAATTCTGATTAATGAAGAGGGCGAAGTTTTAGTAGAGATTCAGGGCTATACGATTAAAAAAGTGGCTAAGGAAGCTTTAAGGTTTGGTGAGGATAAGTCTGGAAGTAACCAATACCACCGAATAGGATGGAGTCAAAGAGATATACAAGATTTAAGTGAAGAGGTGGAAAGTGGAACAGTAGTTGTATTAAAAGATGAGAGGGGCATAGGAGATAAAGTAGCTAAGCTGCTGAGAAATAGGGGAGCAGAGGTTATAGAAGTATCCTATGGAAATTCATTTAGCAAAAGAGATGAAAATAATTATGAAATAGGTATTGATGAGGCTAGCTATATAAATATCATAGATGAGCTAAAGGGTAGGAAACTATCGAAAATTATCCACATGGGAAGTATTTGCCACGAACAGGTGAATTCTATTGAGGAGCTAGAAGATAGGAAAAATAAAGGGATTTACAGCCTATATTACCTTACAAGAGCTTTAGTTGGAGCTAAATTGAATAAAGGAATCGATATAGTCCTAGTATCTGATTACGTTAACGAGGTAACAAAGGATGAAGCAATAATTAATTCCCATAATGCATCCTTGGCCGCATTGGGTAGAGTAGTAGAAAGTGAATATAGTGGTTTAAAGAGTAGGTGCATTGATATTGATATTGGAACTTCCCCAGAGGAGATTGTAAAAGAGATATCTTTAAGGGAGACTATATATCAAGTAGCTTATCGTGAAGATATCAGATATGTAGAAGAATTTACTGAGTATGAACTTGAGGATGAAGCTGTGGAAGAAATTGATATTAAAGATGAAGGTGTATATCTTATTACTGGTGGAACAGGGGGCTTAGGACTAGAAATCGCTAAACATCTTGGAAGTATAAATAAAGTAAATATTGCCATGGTAAGTCGTTCAACTATACCAGATAGAGCTAAGTGGGACATGATACTTGAGACTAATGAAGATGAAAAGCTTTGTAGCATACTAAAGGGTATAAAAGAAGTTGAAAGAACAGGAGCAAAGGTTGTGTGCTATAGAGGTGATATAACGTCCTTTGATGATATGAAGATTGTAATAGATTCTTTAAGAACAGACTTTGGAAGGATAAACGGTATTATTCATAGTGCTGGCTTAGCTGGACAGGGTATTATGATTCAAAAAGATATGGATACGTTCAAAAAAGTTATCTCTCCAAAAATCGAGGGTACTTGGCTGCTTGATAGATTAACGCAGGAGGATGAACTGGATTTCTTTGTAATGTTTTCATCTATACTTTCAATCATAGGAGCTATGGGTCAAAGTGATTATGCATCAGCTAATGGTTATTTAGATTCATTTGCTGCCTATAGGAGAAAAAATGGAGGAAGAACAGCTACAATAAACTGGACGGTGTGGAAGGAAACAGGAATGGCATTAGGATACAATATTGATGAGGTAAGAGGTCTATTTAAAGCAGTAACTAATAAAGGCGGGATAGAGGCCTTTGACAATATACTTAAAAGGGATATAACAAGGATGATAGTGGGTGAACTGGATTATCAGAGAATTAGCCACGTTGAAGATGGTTTAAATATCAATCTGTCCCCTGAGTTAAAATCAAAGGTGGAAAAAAGATGTGGATATATAAGGGCAAATAGTAAGTCAAATAAGAAAAATAAGCAAGTTGATGTGGTTATTAAGGGACAAGAAAGTGTAAGCGAGATAGAAATGAGTGTAGCACAAGTATGGTCAGAGGTTCTAGCTATGGAAGAAGTGAGCTTGTATGATAGCTTTATTGAACTTGGTGGAGATTCAATAATAGCTGCAAGCCTTATTAAATCCATGGATAAAGTTTTCCCAGATGTACTAGATATATCTGATATATTTACTTATCCTACAATAAAATTGATGTCTAAATATATTAAAGAGAAAACCGATGGTGAAGATAATGGAGCTTTACAGCAGTATGCTGAGGGCATGGAATCTACAGCAACAGCAATTGATTCAGAGGCTGCAGTTGAGGAAATAATGAATCGTCTTGCAAAGGGTGAAATATCTACAGAAGAAGCGGATATACTGATTCAAGAATACAGCTTAAGTGGTAAATAACTTGTGTAAAAATTTCTTTTAATAAACAGAAAGGACGAGTTATAAATGAAGTCAATAAAGAATATTTTATATAAATTAATAGCTGATAAAAAAATAGCACCTAAGGATGCCATGATGGTTTTTAAAGAGATTGAAGCAAATGAAAAATATTTATCCGATGATATAGCTGTAATAGGTATGTCTGCTAGGTTGCCAAGGGCTGGAAACTTAAAGGAGTTTTGGTATAACCTCAAGAATAGTGTGAATTGTATATCCCCTCTTTCACAGGATAGAAAAAATGATATAGGAACTTTGTTTACCGATGAAGAAAAAAAGAACATAATTTACCGTTTAGGTGGATATATAAATGAAATTGATAAATTTGATCCGTCATTTTTTAAAATATCCCGTAAAGAAGCTAAATATATGGAACCAGAGCAAAGGTTATTCCTTGAAGTAGTTTGGGAAGCAATCGAGGATGCAGGATATGCTAACATAATATCTGGAACAAAGACAGGTACATATGTGGGCCATGACCATGTAACGGGAGCCGTATATAAGAATTATAGTGGAGGGCTTGCAAGTTCAGATATGAGAGCCCTAACGGGTACATATCCATCCATATTAGCAAGTCGAATATCTTATATACTTGATTTAAAGGGGCCTAGTATTGTTACAGATACAGCTTGTTCTTCGGGACTTGTTGCGGTACATCAGGCATGCAAAGCAATAAAGAGTAATGAATGTGATATGGCTATAGCTGGAGGAATTGGCCTCCAGCTCTGGCCTATAAAGTATAAGTCCTTTAAGGTGATTGAGACAGATAATAGTATAGTGCGAACCTTTGACAAAAACTCAAAGGGTACTGTATGGGGAGAAGGAGTTTGTACTATAATCCTAAAGCCTCTGAAAAAAGCATTGAGAGATAGGGATAATATACATGCTGTAATTAAGGGCAGTGCAATAAATAACGATGGTATATCAAGTGGCATAACAGCACCAAATGCTTCTGCTCAGGCCGATGTAATAGTTAAAGCCTGGGAAGAAGCAAAGATAAATCCTGAAACTATTTCTTACATTGAAACCCATTGTACAGGTACAGTAATGGGAGACCCTATTGAAGTAAAGGCTTTAACAAATGCATTTTCAAGATTTACTAAGAAAAAGCAGTTTTGTGGCATTGGCTCATTAAAACCAAGTGTAGGTCATCTAGTAAGTGCCTCTGGAACAGCTTCCTTATTAAAGATAATTCTCTCAATGAAGAATAAGAAAATTCCTGCAACAATAAACTTTCAAGTGCCTAATCCCTATATATCTTTTCATAATTCACCGGTATACATAAATGATAAGATACAGAACTGGGAAGTTAAGGATCATCCTAGAAGAGCAGGAGTTAATTGTTTTGGCTTTAGTGGTACTAACTGTCATATGGTTTTAGAAGAGGCACCGGAAGTTCATGATAATATAGCTGAAGAAGAAATAAGACCATGCATTTTAGTTATATCTGCAAAAAGTGAGGATATATTGGAAAATATGGTAAAGCAATATAGTGAATATCTAGACAATAGTAAAGCAAAGCTTGAAGATATTTGTTATACGGCAAGTACGGGAAGGAAACATTATGAATATAGATTAGCACTTACAGTAAGTAGCAAATCAGAGTTAAAGAAAAAATTAGATATTGTTTGCTGCTCTGATTTTCAAACAACAGATATAAATGGAATTTATTATGGGTTTCACAGGATTGTAAATAAGTATAAGGAAGAACGGAAAAAAGGGGAGCTTACGGAGGGAGAAAAAGAGCGTTTAACAAATGATGCAAATACAGAACTGAAAGCTATGCTTCAAAATAAAGAGAAACATAGCAAAATACTTGATGAGGTATGCAGCTATTATATACAAGGTGCAGACATGGATTGGGAAAGTATTCTCTATGTGGGAGAAGAACGAAGAAGAGTTAGCATTCCTGTATATTCTTTTAAAAAGAAAAGATATTGGTACTTTTCTGATTTATCTAAAAAATATGGAGATGACTCTCGTTCTCTAGATAACAGGGGTTTGTATAGGGTTGAACATCCTCTGCTTGACTATTGTGCTTCAGATACAATAACTAACACTACATATGTTACTGAATTGTGTCAAGAGAAGTATTGGATATTAACAGAGCATAAATTGCTAGGTGAAAGTATTGTTCCAGAAACAGCTTATTTTGAGATGATTCAAGAAGTTTGTAGTAGTAGTTATGATATTAATCAAATGGAGATTAGGGATGTTGCTTTTTTTTCACCTATACTTGTTAACAAGGGTGAAAAGAAAAAGATTTATACTGAAATTAGAAGAAGTGATGAATACTTAGAGTTTATTATTTGTAGTAAGGATAATGATAGATGGGTTAAACATGTTCAGGGTAAAGGATTTGATATTTCCATTAGAGAAGAAAAGGTCTACGATGTTGAGGATATAAAAAATAGATGTAATAAAGAAATAAAGGAAAGTGAAATAAAGGATAAAACAGCTATAGCAGAGTTTGGACCAAGATGGAAAAATGTTAGTGAAGCTTTATCGGGGAATAATGAAATGCTAGTAAAAATTCAACTTCCACAAGAAATGATAGGGGATTTAAAAGAATATTGTATACATCCTGCAATGCTTGATAACGCAGTAAATATGTTTATTAGATTAAATGAAAGTAATGATTATCGTCCCTTTTCATATAAGAGCTTTAGAATATATGATAAGATGCCTTCTATATTTTACAGCTACATAAAAACTAAAGGTAATTTAAATGATGATAGTGAGACCTTTAGCTTCGATATTGTATTAATTGACGAGAATGGAAACAGATTTATAGAAATTGATGATTACGTAATAAAGAAGGGACATAAGTGAAGATTTTAGAACAGATAAATTAGATTTATGCTATAAAATACAGTAGGTAGAATATAAAGAAAAAAGGATAAATGAAAAACCAATCTTAGGGATAAGCCTTGTTTTTATGGATGAGTTGGGAATTGGGGAAGACATAATTAGAGAATTAGATGATAAGGGTAGAAGGACTATTAAAGTTGTATATGGTGACTCATATGAAAAGATTAATGAAAATGCATATGTCCTCGGAAGTTCACAGGAGTGTTACAATGCCTTATTGACAACTTTATTCAGTTAGGTGGGGACTCTATACTTGTGATGGATTTACTAAGAGAATTAGAAAAAAGCTTCCCAGATCAATTAAGCATGTCAGATATATTTACTTATAATACGGTAAGCGAAATATCAAAGCATCTAGATAAAAAACTAAATAAGAAGGAAGAAAAAATTAAGGTAATAGAATCTGAGGAGGGTATAGACAGTATTCTAGATCAACTAAGTAGAGGAGATATTTCTGAGGATAAAGCAACAGCAAAGCTATTAAACATTGATTAAAGAAGAAATCATGGGAGTGGAGGCAACACTAAAATATATCTGTAAAATAAAATTGATAAATTTTATGCCTCTAACTTCCATATTTTCTATAAAGGAATTAGGTAGGATATAATTGAGGGTTGATTGTGGAAACTAAATATATTTAAATTAAAGATTGAGACCATGAATTAAATAGGTTTCACTGAATAAAAATGTGAGTTTATATTGGTTACGGCTATACTATGGGAAAATTATCATCAATATTCTATAGATATATATGGACTATACCTATGGTTTCCACAGGCTCCTATCTAGAAATAATGTTAGGACAAGTATCCTATATTTTAAATCTAAAATAGCCTAGTATTGTAATTGAGAATATATACTTCCTAGAGTTTAGTTGCAATACATACAGCTTATGAAGCTATAAGACACAGGGAATTTGAAATGTCTGCTAAGGTTCGTGTATCCATGGGGTTGGCTGAACCTAAGGATAGGCTATGTCTATAATTGAGACTTGTTAATTATTTGAAAATATATAAAGTGGTGAACTTAGATGTGAAATATAGTTTAAGATAGAAAGTGTGAGGTACATAGAATGAAGAGGATTAGATTATTTTGCTTACCATATGCTGGGGGATCAGCAATGCTTTATACTAGGTGGAAAAAGTTTTTGCACGATTCCATTGAACTATACCCAGTAGAGCTAGCGGGTAGAGGTAGCCGAAGCAAAGAACCATTTTATAATAGTGTTAATGATGCAGTTGATGATATTTACAACTCTATAGAAGAGACACTTGATGATACTGAGTTTGCCTTTTTTGGACATAGCATGGGTTCTGTTTTAGTCTACGAACTAATGTATAAGATCAAGGAACTAAAAAACAGGATACCAATACATGCTTTTTTCTCTGGAAGATATCCACCCCATATTAAAAGACTAGATAAGATTTTTCATAAGATGCCTAAAGAAGAATTTATTGATGAAATTTATAAAATTGGAGGGATGCAAAAAGAATTCTTTGAACATAAAGAGTTACTTGACATATTTGTCCCTATAATAAAAGCAGATTACAAAATAATTGAAGAGTATAACCATGTACCTAAATTAGAGAAGTTTAATATAGATATTACGGTCTTTAACGGAGCACAGGATAAGGATGTAACTCCCGATGACTTGAAAGAGTGGCATAGTATTACAAATAAAGCATGCGATGTAATAGAGTTTGAAGGAGGACATTTTTTTATTCTTAGCAAACATGAAGAGATAGTGGAAGTTGTTAATCGGAAAACATTGTATTTTAGAGAACTGTAGTATGTTGACGTAATCAGAAAGCCTATAAAGTATTAATTGTTCCATAGATTAACTAATGGGATGAGTGTTTAAATGATAGAAATTATAGAATTAACGAAGAAATATGTTCAATTTACTGCTGTAGATAATATTTCTATGAAGATAGAAAAGGGATAGGTATTTGGCCTGTTAGGCCCAAATGGAGCTGGGAAATCAACTACAGTATCTAAAGAAGGTGAAGTTTCTGCATTTATACCATATACCACAAAACTTTACAGCATTATACCTAAATAGTAGAGATACTGAAATAAGTATAATGGGAGACAATAAAAAAACTGTACACGTGAGTATAATTAGAGGTTTTGTAGATGGATTTAATGAAAGGTTAAGAATTGTAGAGGTTAGCACGAATCAAGTAGTTAAATTAGGTCAGCTTTATAACGTTGACCCAGAAAAAATTAGAGAAATTATTGAATGAATCTCAGAGGATGAGAATTATAAGAAGGAACTTATACAGCTTCCCAAAGAATCCTTTAATAGCAAACCTCCGCTTTCTTCGATACAGTATTATTCAATAGCAATGATTGCTATGTATGCTTTATTCGCAGCACAAGATTAGCTACGATTGCAGGCCCAATAGTTTTGACTCTACTATTTGGTAGTATAGATGGTGATGAACAAATTAAAAAATTATATGTTTTAGATTATGATGACAGTATCTATTCACAGCAATTACTTAATACAATTAAAAATGATAGCAATATAGAAATAATAGTTGCTAATAGAGAAGAGATAAATAATAATATGGAGGAACAAAAAGGTGCGACAGCTATAATAATTGAAAAGGGCTTTGGAGATAATCTTGTTCAAAATAAGGGATTGAATCTGAAAATTATACAAAATTATGAAAGTCCTGAAAATGTTATGTTGGAGCAGGTGATTACTAGTAAAGTTTCAGTATTTAAAAACATTATTAGAGACTCTAATTATGCTGCTGAAGAATTCAGTAATCTAAAGGTAGGTAGTAGTAAAGAAGAAATTTTTTGAAGACTCAGCAGCAATTGAATAATGTATCAGCCTTAATAGTTACTATAACTAGTTTGATGGGTGGAACCTTTTTTCCACTGGATATTGCTCCAGAATTGGTTAGGACTATTGCCAAAATAACGCCTCAAATATGGGCTATGCTGGGACTTATAAATGCTGGTTTGAATAATAGTCCTTAAGTTCGCAAATTACAACAATTGTTGCACTATCATCCATGGGATTAGTATCTTTGATAATATCCCTTGTACTTATGAATAGGCAGCTTAGATATGAAAGAGGAGAAATACATTAAATGTGTTGGGTATCCACGTTCCTTCTTATCAATAACTGTTGTTAATAAGGGGAATATGATAATGCCACTTTAAAGATTAATCAGTTTTTAATTTTAAAATTAAATGGAGAAATGAATGCAAGACTTCAAATAAGGATTATTAGATTTGAGGGGAGCTGAAATATATATGCTAAAAATAGCCTTTTTAATGCCTGGAGAAATACTTGAGTATCAAGAGCTAGAGAAAATTATTTTGAGTAAATATAATGTAGCAAATGAAGTTTTAGAAGAAGCAAGTGATCTTTTAGGTATTGATGTTAAAGAATATTGTAAAGAGGATAATTTAGAGAAACTAACTAATTTAAAAAATATTCACCCATTAATTTTAACCCTTAGTGTAGCAAGCTTTATGGTTTGTAAAAGGGTATATGGAATTGAGCCAGCATATGCAGCAGGCTACAGCTTAGGTGAAATTACTGCATTAACCTGTTCAGGAATGATTACCTTTAAAGATGCAATTAAGATTATTGAAACTAGACAAAAGCTTATAAAAGAGGCTTTATCTGATGATTACTATGGAATGGTCCTTAAAAGCCGAAAAAATGCTTCTAATATTGAATCCATTTATAATGAGCTTCAATTAAAGGATATGGGAATTTATCTAACCCATTATAATTCACCAAATGAGATAGTTATTACTGGAGAAAAATCAGCTTTACAAAAGGCTGTAGATAAATTTAAAGGTATAAAAATCAAGACTATACCCCTTAAAATAAATTCTCCTCTCCATACCCCATTAATGGATAAGGTAGCTACAAAGTTTAAGAAGGAGCTTTCAAAATATACATTTAGAGATGAAAGCTTTCCTGTGATAAGTAATGTTTATGGACTACCCTATAGGGGAAAAGCTTCTATTGTAGAAAATTTGTCTAGGCAAATTACAGCATCGGTTAAATGGACTGAAACAATGAAATTTCTTGAAAATAAAAGGGTAAAAAAGGTAGTGATGGCTACACCTAGTTCCTTACTTAAGGGTCTATTAGGAAACCATTATAATATAAGAGGATTATCCTTTGATAATTCAAAGGATTTATTTTTTATAAAAAATATGAGGGATGAAGTTAAAATGAGGGAGGCTATTCTTTTAACAGGTAGAGCCTTGGGAATAATTGCTTGTACAAAAAACTCCAACTGGGATGAAGAAGAATATAGAGAAGGAGTTATGAAACCCTATAGTATTATATCAGAAATGAATGAAAGACTTGAAAGTGAAAAAAGATACCCCAGTGAAGAAGAGATGCTTGAGATTATAGATTTGATGAAGCTAATATTTAAAACAAAAAAGTTACCGATAAAGGAGCAAAAAGAAAGATTTCAAGATCTTATAGATGGAAGCGAAATTAATGATGAATTAAAAGAGATGATAATGTTAAATTGCCTATAAGCTCTATGCAGAAAATAGATAAGAGAGAAAGCATTACTAAGTAAGGGGGTTTTAAATTGGATAAAAAAAAGGAAATAGCTAAATATATTTTAAAACTTCTACAAGAAGAAAGGCTTGAAAAAGACATTGCCGTAAATATATTAAAGAAACTAAAGGACGAGAGGGAAGATATAGCAATAATAGGGATGGGCTGTAAATTTGCACAAATAAATAATCATGAAGAATTCTGGAACAGTTTAGTAAACGAAGAAAGCGTGATAAGTGAATTTCCCTTAAGCAGAAGGAAGGATACAGATAAATACTTAAATGTACCAGAGGATGAAATCCAGAATAAATACTTCAAGGGTGGATTTATAGAAGAAGTTGATAAATTCGATTATGAAGTTTTTGGAATTAAAGAAGAGGAAGCCAAATATATAGCTCCAGAACAAAAAATTTTCTTAGAAATTGCACGGGATGCTTTGGAAGATGCAGGTTATCTAGGGGAAAATTTAAAGAATAGCAACGTAGGAGTTTATGTTGGCTCAGATAACACATCAAGGCAAATATCATCCTATTTGGCATTAATGTCTGACAGAGGCTTTAAAGCCTTGATGGGAAATTGGATAAGCTGCTTAGCAGGAAGAGTATCTCAAGCTTTCGACCTAAAGGGGCCAACATTCGTAGTTGATAATGCTTGTTGTTCAGCAATAACAGCAATCCATTTAGCCTGTAGAGCACTCCAGAATAAGGAATGTGATATGGTATTAGCCGGTGCAATAAACCTATTTACAGTGCCTTTAAACTATTTACAGGGGGGAATATTTGAAAATCTTGCGTTGAAAGACTTTACAACTAGAGTTTTTGATAAAGAACCAGGGGGCTTATATATGAGTGAAGGGGCTGGTGCGGTATTATTGAAGCCATTAAGTAAAGCCATAGAAGATAGGGATAATATATATGCAGTAATTAAAGGTAGTGCTATTAACAATAGCGGAACTGAGGGTGTTTTGGAAGAAATAATGCCTCGGGTTGTATGTGATGTATTAGATAGAGGAATGAGCGAGGCCAAAATAAGTGCTGAAACCATTGAATATTTTGAAGCCCATGGAGATGCGGATATTCTTTCAGACGCTTTAGAAATTGAAAGCTTAACCTCTGCTTTTTCAAACTATACAAATCGAAAGCAATTTTGTGCAATCGGTTCACTAAATACGAATATTGGTTACGTTGCCCCTGCATTTGGAGTAGCAGCATTAATAAAAATTGCTTTAGCCCTCAATAAAAAAATTATGCCTTCTACGATTGGCTTTCAACAGCCTAACTCTAATGTTAATTTTTCAAGGTCTGCATTTTATATATGTGATAAAACTAAAAAATGGGAAAGAAAAGAGGAGCATCCTAGGAGGGGTGGTTTATATACATTAGGGCATGGTGGGGGTAATTCTGTAGTAATTTTAGAAGAAGCACCCTTAAAGGAAAATAGAACCCATGAAGAAAAAGACAAACAAATATTCACAATATCTGCAAGAACTAAAAAATCATTAATAAATCATATGATTTTATTGTTAGAACATTTTAAAAGCAAAGATGATTTAAATTACAAAGATATCTGTTATACAATGAATGTTGGTAGAGGCGACTATCAAGAGAGGATAGCTATTTTAGTCGACGATTTAGATGATTTAATTGAAAAGATAGAAAATTTAACTAAAAAATCTTTAATAATTGATGACCTAGATGGTGTATTTTATAAAACTATAGATACAAAGCTTCCAATGAATGAGCAAAGGAAATTAAAGGCTGATGGAGACAAAATAATTAAAAAAATCATAGAAAATGAATGGGAAGAAGAAGGACTAAGGCATCTGTGCCAACTATACGTTGATGGAGGCAGTATAGATTGGGACAAGCTTTATAAAGATAAAAATAGATATAGATGCAGTCTACCTACTTATTCATTTGATAGAACGAGGTCATGGTTTATGTAAATGTTTAAGTTTTAAGCCATACATAAAAAAATTCTTTTAAAATTGAGATTGTTAACAAACCACTAGTTCATTAGGAACTAGTGGTTTAAGTTTATGGGCTAATTAAATATAGAACAATAATTTTATATTATAATCATCCTGCTTATTTAATTCATAATAGGCTTTCAGAAGGATTATTATCCTTTGTTGAATATACAATAAAACCTGGTCTTTCTAATAGTATTTTAATGAAATTATCAAGTAAATTATCGTTTCTTTTTATAGAGAGTTTATTAGCTATTTTGTTTTGAATATGGTAATAGTTGGGATTATCCTTTTTTATCTCATTTTCACATTCAGTTATATATTCTAGCAATCCATTTTTTTTATTATTACGATAAAATCTTATTAAATCATGCCAAAAGTAAGGATAAAATATAATTAGGGAAAATAATTCATCCAGGTTATTGGCTATTTTACCTGATTCCCCTTCAGAGCTTACATATCCAATACCTACATTATCCTTGTTGTAATCACCAATAAATCCAAATGTACCACCAGCGCCATTAGTAGCAAAAATGGTATAAGACTCCTTTGAATAAAAAAGATAGTCTTTGGTACATTTAGGTTTTGTGCAGATTATAAAATCGCAGAAGTTTTCTAGTAAGTTTGATAGAGATTTATCTGCTTTAATTATTTCTAGTTTTTTAGTCATTAAAATTTTTCACCTCACTGGTTATATGATACACTGAAAAGTGGATAAACACAATTATAATTTAAATTTAGAACTGAGGTTATATAATACAGATAAAAAACGGTATATACATATATGTTACTATCTTGAAGATAGTGAAGATGAAGGGAAAAAACCAATAAATATTAAAGAAAAATTTTAGTATTGAATATAAGGTTTATTGTATTATTGATAATTATATTAATGTTCTCATAAAGGAAAGCACTAAGTTTATATCCAAAACAATAAAATAGAAGAACTGTCCTAATGTATTTCTCCAAGTATTCATTTTACAAAATCAAAGACAGTAAAGTTGACAAGAAAAATTTAAAAGAGGGGATTATTGTGAAAAAACAGGATTATCTTAAACGAATAGGAATAAATAGGGATGTAGGCGTAGGTTTGAATTCATTAAGATTAATTCAAAGACAGCATTTATTAACGGTTCCATTTGAAAATCTAGATATACATATTTACAATCAGATAAAAATAGACTATGACTTGTTATATAAAAAAATAGTATATAAAAAACGTGGTGGGATTTGTTACGAATTAAATTGGCTTCTATATACATTACTTAAAGATATTGGATTTAACACTAAGGTGTTAGGTGGAAAGGTTTTAGAAAAAAATGGGACTTACCTTGACCACATGTTATTATTGGTAGAAATAAGTAGCATAAAATATCTTGTAGATGTTGGCTATGGTGATAATTTTTTAGAACCATTAGTGTTTGAAATAGATATAGTGCAAAGGGATAAAAAAGGTTTGTTTAAAGTAGAAAAAGTTAACGATATATACTTTGAATTAAAGAAATATAGCTATGAAATTAATGATTTTAAGACTGAATATATATTTAAAAACGAGGAGAAAAGAATTCATGATTTTAAAGATAGAATAGAGTATTTTACAAATTCCCAGGAATCGATTTTCAAAAAGAATCTTTTTTGCTCACTGGAAAAAGAGGATGGAAGAATTTCTTTAAAACATGATAAATTAATATTTACGCAAAATGGTAGTAAAATAGCTGAAAAAATTACCTCTCCAATTAAGTATATTTATTGTTTGAATGAAAAATTTAAAATTAATTTAAATTTAAATGAACAGAAAAATTTAGAGGAATTATGGTATAAGTATATTTAAAGATTTTAGAGTAAACCATGGATTAACTAATGCTAATGAAATAACATCAATAATAAACAATTTTCATGAAGATAAAATATTTGAATTTACTGATAATCGAGAACTATTTGGGATGAAAGTTTTTGCAATCGCTGTAGAAAGTGTAAAAGAGCCTGTTTAACACAAGGCATTTACTCTGTATTACAAATAGTAAACCGATAGGATATATTATAAAAGGTCCTATCGGTGTTTTCATTGCCCAGGAAATCAAGAGTTTTTTACAAAAAATTACATAATTAATAGGGAAGCAAGTTAAATAGCTTTATATAAAATAGTTGATAATTATAGAGTAATATAGTACAATTAGAACAACAAAATGATAATGGTTATCAATTGCTTTTGTGTAAAGACTATCTATTTTATAACATTGGCTTTTAGATAATGTATAGGAATAGAAAACATATAAGTATGCATTAGAGGGGAGTTCATATGTCAACATCGGATATAATACGGAAATTTAAAAGCTTTTCAAATACAAATTGTCCTCTATCTAAAGGCTTTAGAAGGCTTTATGAAAATAAAGAAGGAAATAGGGAAATAAGTTTTAAGATTCCTAAGAATTTTGGAAGTGGTATCTGTCGTAGAACGATATTAAATAGGGACTTAGAAGTTTATTATAATGATATAATGACTAAAAGAGATATCAAAATGGCAGGGAAAACGAAAGGTAAAGTATTTATACTAGCACTATGTACCGGAGAAAGCATGGAATGGGTAGAATCTAAAAGCAAAGTAGAGCTTCAAATGAATACAGGACAAGGTATTTTATACGAAATAGACAATGTAATGGAAGTCTGTCAATATAGATCTAATCGTCAATATAAAGGCCTTGGGATTATTATAAAACCTGGGAGATTTACTGAACTTGTCTCATCATCTTCATTTTCTGAAGGTATTTTTAATAGAAACTATAAAAACTTTAAGATAAATAAATTTACATTGCCAATAGAAAGTGAAATTATTATACGGCAAATAGTACACTGTTCCTATGGTAGTAATATTAAGAATATTTATTTAGAAGGAAAGGTTATAGAGCTTTTTTCAATTTGTTTAAATAGGATTACAGAAAAAAACATGGATAATATAAGTAATATAAAGCTTTCAAAAACTGAAATGCAAAGCTTATATGAAGCAAAGGAAATACTCGATAACAGCATATCTTCACCTACTACACTAAATACACTTTCTAAGTTAGTTTGTCTAAACGAGTTTAAGCTAAAAAATGGTTTTAAAGAAGTTTTTGGTAAACCGGTATATACCTACTTACTAGATAAGAGAATGGAGCTTGCACGTCTCTTTCTTGAAACTCGTCATACTAGGGTTAGTGAGGTTGCTGAGATGGTGGGATATTCAAGTAGTAGTAGTTTTTCTAAAGCATTTCGCAAAAGGTATGGTTTTAATCCAAGTGATTGTTTTGATAGTGAAAAAAATCTAAGAAAAAGGTACTGATTGGACAAAATAAAATCCTTTTTGGAAATGGTAAATAAAAATAGTTTTTATTATAATAAAGTTGTTGATAATAATTCTCAAAATCAATAACTTTTTTTTATTTATTTATAAATTAAAGGTTTTTTAAATCTTTAAAATTCCTCAGTTTTAATAAGTATAATCAATTTTAAGAATAACTGAGGAAGCAATACTATTAAATATCTTAGAAAGGATGGCGGTAATTTTGAAAGGTTTTATAAAAATTCTTGACTATGCTAAGGAGTATAGAGCTAAAATATATTTGGCTTTTTTCTTGATTTTACTTAGCGGCATAGTTGGTGTAGTTCCATTTTTTTTAACCTATGATATTATCATAAAATTTATAGAAGGGACAAATATGACCAAAGGTTATCTGCTAGTTATATCAGGTTGTATTACCTTGGCCTTATCTTTAAAGGGGTACTTCTACTTCAAAGGATTAGATTTCTCACATGAAGCAGCCTTTGACACACTTATGGGGATGAGAATTAAATTTATAGAAAAAATGAGAAAGTTACCTTTAGGTAAAATCCACGAAAAAGGAGTAGGCAGCTACAAAAAAAATCTAGTAGAAGATACTGATAGTGTAGAGGCATTACTTGCACATATGATACCTGAAGGA
>JAKSBP010000153.1 GCA_022361035.1 Clostridia bacterium | reverse complement strand
AAATATAATGCCCTCTAAATTCTTTACAATTCCAACTGTCATTTTTTAGTATAATTGTACTAAAATACAAAAATTTAAAGGGTTTTATTTCTATTATCTTGAATATATATGTTAAAATTATAAATCAAAAAAGAGGTGATTTTGTTTATGAGAAAAATTCTATTAGTTGTCTTGTTGTTGGCTTTGCTTGTGATTCCAAGTGTAGTCCAGGCCAGGAGCGGTAGTGCTGTGATTCCAACTTATTGGTTTACCAGAAATGAAAATTATCCTGATGTCGTTAGTAACCTTTTTTATATATCAAATATTACCGATCAACCTATTTCTGTTGACGTTACATTGTTTAATTGTGATGGTACAATTTATAAAATTCCGGCTGGTGATCACGTATATATATATAACACTATTTCTTATACCTTAAATAATATAAATTCTACAGTATCCTTTGAACTAAATCCTAACGCTACAACATACATGGTTTTTGGCACTTCGGTTTATGTTAAAAGGTATGGGTATGGGATAATAGAATGGACCCAAGATTCAAATAATACTTATGGCCTCGTAGCTGCAGGTAGCTTCTTACATTCACAGCCGGAAGTATCAAGATATGCGATTCCAATAAACTATGGTATGCCTTTTTAACTATTGAAATTAAACCTGGTATTAATTTACCAGGTTTTTTTATTTAATAATATTAAAACTCCCCAGAAATTAAAGGGAGTTATCCATATAATTAACATCTACTTCTACGAATGCTATTATAACACACCTAAAAATCAAAAGTGTCCACACTCTCTAGTGTGTCAAGCGTTACTTTTTCAAGTGGCGCTCTTTGTGTTTGTAGTACATCTCTTGTATGTTCTTGAGGCGGCTATTATTAAGTTAATTATTGTTGCGATTGCTACTGAGATTGTTGTAAACCCCACTTCTTTTTACCTTTTTTCTGTATTCAATATGGCATATTAATTGAAGGCTGCAACTATTTTTAATAAAATTTTTGGGAAATTGAAAAAAACTTCTAGATTTCTCTAGAAGCCACCCCAGCAAATAAACTCAACAATACGGTTAAAACAACTAGTGATCTTTTCAATGTTTTTCCCTCCTGTTAATTAAATAGCAGATAACTCTATATATTATATAATCCATTTTAAGATAGAATTTAAAGTAATATATAGATTATCCCTATCTAACGTTAGCCTTCCTACTAAATTACCCAATTTTTTACCTTCACAATACTGCAGCTTTATGGTGAATTGGTCCCGAATATCCTCTTTTAACAACACTCCAGTCTTTCCAATGGCTGTCCATCCTATCGGTTTCTCGATCGAGTCCATTGGATTTTGCCCCTGTCTTTGTTCATACCGTTATCCCAAATAGAACAATTGTTCTAATCTATATTAAATTATCCTACAGATGTTTGGTTGTCAAGAGGTATTTTTTAGCAAAAAAAGAGAGAAGCCCTGTTAGGAATTAAAGGAATTAGATAACTAATGTAAAATATATATGTAATAACTAATTAAATTTCAAAATAAGGGGGAAAGTAATGGATAGGAAGGTCTTTCTGAGTATTTTTTTAGTTATAATCTTAATTTTTTTATTAGATGGGTGTTCTCATCACAAAAACGACCCTGATAAGACTATTGATCAGACAAAGATTAAAAGCCAGGTAAGTAAATGGGCGCAGGCTTCCGAGACAGGAGATACAAATAATATTAAACAGTCAATGATTGCCGAGAATATTTTAGTAGTTTTTAAAGGTGACGGAGCTTCTGAAGAAAGAGTATTTGAAACAGTTGATAATTTTATTGAATTTTTTACAAAGGGAATTTGGACTTACCAATCCAGTGTTATAGAAGTTAACAATATTAGTTTTTCTAATAATTCAGCCAAGGCACATGGAAAATGGTCAAGAATAGACGATTATAAAAAATACATATCTCTTATGGAATTTGATTTAGAAAAAATCAATGACAATTGGTTTATATCTGTATTACATTTCGGCAAAGACTCTGAAGAATATATGGGCAATGAATATGAAGATTTTTTAGAAGGAAAACACAGCGCATATCTTTCTTTTGTTGCAGGTGAAAAGAAATACGTATTTCACGATCATTATGGTGGAACAAGTATAACAACGGCCTATAATAGTGATTCTTTAATTATAAATGCATATAACGAGTTAACAGGAAATGGTTTTAAAAAAGAATTTGACACGGGTAGTAGTGCAGTAAAATCTTCATCCTTATCTCTAGATGAAAATAGATATCATAGTGATAGTGATAGTATTAATTTAACTGATTTGGATATGTCTTTTGCTGATGGTTTGGTAACAGGGCGTTTCACCGGAACCTTTACTCATACTGACGGAATTGAAACTATTGAAATTAAAGAAGGTTTCTTTTATATAAAACATGAGTTCAATATCCCGGAGATAACTATAAATTCTCCTCAACCTGCTGAAACAGTATCAGGTGAAGTGATAGTCTCGGTAATGGTTAATGATGATAGCGATATAGAATATATATCTATAGAGTTAACAGATGGTTTAAATATTCGAGAAGTAAGTATCGACAAAACTGATAATTGGAACTTCGCTTTCGACTCAACAGAGTTTAATGATGGGAATTGTTCATTAGTAGTAAAAGCGGAAGATATCTATGGTAACTTTACTTCACAAAAAATTAACTTTACAATAAAAAATAATTAAGCTTACAATATGGAGAAAGGGGGCAGTTCTTAGTGAACTATCCCCTTTTTTTATACCTATTTAGTTAGACTTTAACACAATTAAAACTTCTTATTAAAATTCAAATGGATCGTACCATCCTTATCAACGCTAAGACCGTTCTTTTTCTTGAGATCCTTCCTGGCTATTTTCTCTAACTGGCCTAAGTCTGCCACTTACCATTGTCTGAAGTTATAAAAAAATAACCTCGCAATAATTTGTTTGCTTATAATCCAAAAGTACTGTTATCACTTTCGTATTGTTCTCTAGATTTTTCTGTATAATCCCTATACTTATCTAATATTTTTTTTAAAATGGGAAATAACGGTATTCCGGTCCATTGCTGCACTGTATCTATAATTTTCAGTAAGTATGTTAAAAAGTAATAAACAGCTGCAAGTTGTGTTAAAATAGTTATTTTAAACAAATTCAAATCTATTGCTCTAACAATAGCAAGAATTAGAAATGGTGCTATAAATAGTTTGGCTCTTTTATTTAGCATTTTAAATAAATCATTAAAAGACTCAATCTTTATATCTATTCTTCCAAATAATGATCCAATAAACACTGTCAAAACCATTAAGCGTATAAACGGATCATAAAAACCTAAAAAAGACAAAAGTACACCTAAAATTAAACTTATGGTTATTTTTTTATCAAAGAATACTGTCCATTCCGCAAACTCTTTTTGAACATCAGAAAGAGTTAAATCAACCTTGGCCAGAATAAAGGAGGTAACAGGCATAAATATACGTTTTTTAAAGTTTGCCATATAAGCGTCACTACCTTTTCTTTGGGATAACGCAATAGTTGCCTGTTTTTCTAATTCAAGTGTATGTAATCTCTGTCTAATATATTCAATTTTTTTATCTATAATACACTTTTCGGATAAAAGCTCTGAAGGATCACTTATGTATTTTATATTTTCTATTAGTCTTTCAATATTTTGTATTTCTTCATCTATAGAATTTATTTCTTCTTCATTGGCCTTCATTCTATAATTTTGAAACATAAAGATATTAGTTGTATTATTTTCTGATTTGGTATATTGTGAAGTTGTATAGACTTCTGAAATGCAACAAGACGCTGTAGGCATAAACTCCCTCCTTTTTATTCAATTTTTTAATAACAATAAATCAATCTCTATTATGAATTTTTTTCATTATTTGATCATTTTTCTTCCAAAAAGTTTTAAGTTTTTTTAGAAGCTCCTTTCGCTCAGGGACAGTAGAACTGTCAAAATGATCATTAATGTTGATATGAAAGTCGGTCGGAGACTCATTTATTACATCTATATTGACATTAAAAACAAAATCATCATATTCAACCGTAAATTTAGGTGCAAATGAAGTAATTTTCCCTTTGATGTTTCTTTCAAGTTGTATTGGGTCCTTTAAGAAAATATTTTTAAAAACTTCAGAAGCAATTTGTTCATTGTTTTTTGTAAACTTACCAATACCAGTGAAATTAAATCCATAGGATTCTAATTTACTACTTTCTATTGATTCGTGGGCAACAAATGTTAATTGAATCAAATTCTGGAGTGGAAGAAGATCAATATCAGTTATATGTAAATTTTCAGGAATATTCAGATTTGTAGATAACCGTTTTTGATCAAAAACAGCTTGCAGACTACAGTTTTTAAATCGTTTTTGAAAATTTATTAATAAAATATCATCCGGGATATCTATAACTTGAACATCATTAAAGGACTTTTTAATATAATCTCTAGAAATAAATGTTTCAGTCAAATTTTCATATACAAAAGTAATATTAATTCTTTTTATTTCTACTTGATACAATACTAACCATCTCCTCTCAAAATTTTTTAATAATAATTTGTCCTATTAATATTTTATCAGTTTTTCCCTAATATGCACAGACCTATGTTTTGTAATTATTATTAAGTAAAATGTGTCTTACAATATATTAGCCACATAATGATATAATTTAGAAGTAACATCGATCAAATAACACTTTCAATAATTACCATTATACTTCACCTAATAACCGGAAATTCCTGCAAGAAATTATATTTATTTTTTTTAAAAAACAACAACCCTCCCAAATTAAGGGAGGGCAGCCATGTCAAAACTTCTTATTAAAACTAATAAACGGCCGTTTCTTCTTTGGTTCATAACCAGCCTGGAAAAATGTGTCTCCAATCTTTTTCTGTATAATCGGGATCGGAATGCTTTTCGGTTCTTCTCCAAACACTTTTTTATAACCGGCCGCTAATATTACTTTTTTTCTAACTCATCCAACTTCGCCTGAGCCTTTTCGATTAACTTAGTATCTGTAGGGTTTTGGTGCTTAATCACCTCTGTTATGAACTGTCTTAGCACTTCTTTGACATTACCCGGCTTTAGGTATTCCTCTAGGTTTACAATAGCATCTACGACTATATCGCGAGCCAAATCATCCCAGGGAGTCTCTGTCTCCTCGACTTTTTTATTAATTAAGTCCCAAACTTTTCTGCCGATTAGAATAAAAATTTCCAGAATCAACACTCCAATACCTAAACTAATAGCCCATTCAGCAATCATTTTTAGAATTTCCATTGATTAATTCTCTCCTTTAATTTTTTATTTTATTGCTTCAATAAAAAATGCCCATGGGAACATTGGCCCTGGACATTGATCATGGTGTTTTTCTATTTT
>JAKSBP010000215.1 GCA_022361035.1 Clostridia bacterium | reverse complement strand
TATAAATATAGCAAACATAAATAACGAATTACATGTTTTAGCCTGACCCCGTTTCTTCTGTTAACAGCTAAAAAAGAATGGTTACCCGATGGTTCTAAAAAAGTACCTGTAAGATACAATTGGGACGGAACACCTGTTGAAAATGAAGGACATAATACAGGAGAATTTGTTGAACCAATTGATGATACAATATTAAATAATAAAGGGGAGAATAATTTGTGGATACTGTTTTTTCTAACGTTAATGTAGAAGGATTAGAATTTATTGAAGATAGGTTTAGTATACAAATTAAATTTACTAATTCAATAAAAGGCTGTAATAAATTTATAGGGAATATAACTTGTTATGATATAGCTACTCTTAAAATGGAAGCTCTTGAGAAAATTGACTTTCCATGCTTTGTTTGTGATGTGAATATTACTAAAGTTGAGGATAAAGAAACCTTATATTTACTTGAATTTCAGGGAAGCGAACTAGAAGTATCAATTATGTGTAAAGACATAAAAATAATAAATAACTAACTTCAAAAGAATTGAAATACTTGCTACAAAAAAATAATTGATCAAAGCGATGGAGAGACAATCAAATCTTTTCATAACCTTTTAGTAGGCGCCAAGGGGACGGGATTGTTGATCCGGAGGAACAGAATGGGGTCAGGCTAGAACACATAAAACATATTTAAAGAGGAATATCTAAAAAGAGTAAAAAAATGTATTTGCAAATATAATGGAAAGTTATAAGGATATGTGATTATAGATAACAATAGTCATTTACTAATTGAAGTATCAAAAATTCTTTATCTAAGATTATGCAGTTAATACAACAAACCCCAAACTAGCTGGTATAATAGAAATTACAAGATAAGTGGATATGTGTTTGAACAAAGATATAAAAGCATACTAAGTGATAAATATAGCAAACATAAATAACAAATTACATGTTCTAGCCTCACCCCGTTTGACTTCGTTTGCTTAAAGTTCATCAGCGCATCTACAAAAAGAGTGAGTCAGTTGAACAAATTGGTGAATTCTGGGAAGTTAGGCTTGAATGATTTAGATATTGCTGAGGCTTTGAGAATGGATTTAGAGCATGCAATAAAACTATTTGATTAAAGGGGATAGTAGATATGAGTAAACAATCGGAAGAGTTTTTTAGAATAATGTTAAAATTTTTGCCTTCAACAAGTAATAAGTATAGAGAGTCAATTGAGAATTATGGCGAGATATTAGAAACTGTCATAGTAGAAGACATATTTATGCCTTGTATCATTAAGTTGTTGAGTGAAAATAAAAACATCAAACTATTAGAAAGAATTTTTAAGTACTTTGAAGAAGTATCTAATTGTGAAGATGAGCACTTACTTAACATTTTTTCTACTACAGTACTAGAAGTTTTAGGTAATGATAGAGCAATTCTGAAGATTGCCCAAGAATTTATGGGACCTAAAACCATACAACTTCAAATTGAAGCTGATAGAAGTTTAGGGAGAATTTAAGCTACAAACTGACGTCATAATACTGAAAAAATTAGTAGCATAACTCTATATGTAAGCCATGGAAATGACAAATTTAGTCGTTCCATGGCTTTTTCTGTTTCCATGCCGGAACAAAATGGGGTCAGGCTAGAACACATAAAATATATTTAAGAAAAAAGGGGTAAAGAGGAATATCTAAAAAGAGTAAAAAAATATATTTGCAAATATAATGGAAAGTTATAAGGATATGTGATTATAGGTAACCATAATCATTTAGTAATTGAAGTATTAAAAATTCTTTATCTAAGATTATGCAGTTAATACAACAACTCCCACACTAGCTGGTATAATAGAAATTACAAGATAAGTGGATATGTGTTTGAGCAAAAATATAAAAGCATACTAAGTGATAAGTATTAATATATATTAACTAAACAAATATTCTAGCCTGACCCCGTTTGCCCCGTTTATGTGACGTCTGTTTCTCATGATTTCTTTTAATATCTCTTTTGGTAATGTAATCATAGAAAAACTCCTCTCTGGTTTAATTGTTATTGTTAATCATTGCCAGAAAGGAGTTTTTATTTTCACTTAAGCACAGATTTATTTATACTGCCACCAAATCTTAAATAACCTGTAAAAGTAACGTAACTCCTGCTATTTCATTCTCTAATTCATCGCATTCAGCCTGTTGACTTCTTATATAGCTTTCAAAAAGCTGTGCTTTTTCTGGATATTTTTCCTTTAAATCATTAGCCCTCTTTATTATTGATGATTGCTGATCATTATTCATGCTTGTTAATTCATTATGGTCAATAATCTTTTCATCAATCAACTTCACTCCTGCTTTATAAAAAATCTTAAGCCACTGTTCTCTTGATGGATATCTTTCATTAAAATCATCTTTCCCATATGCATCATCAATAAATATATACCCGCCTTTTCTTACTGTGCTTTTTAGCTTTAATACTGTTTCTTCTGTATTTCCCAGCACATCTCCAAGAGCTCCAAAAATAACAATATTATAATCCTTTTCAATCTCTATAGATTCATTTATGTCTTCAACCTTGAACTTACATAAATTTCCTACACCATATTCTTTAGCTTTCTTCTTAGAAAAATCAATAAATTCAGGAATTATATCAATTCCAATAACTTTACATGCAAATTCCTTAGCTAATCTAACGCTTACAGCTCCTTTACCACATCCCAAATCAAGTATTCTGGTCCTTTCTGATACTTCGATATGTTTTGAGGTTAGACTTGCAATATCCTCCGGTGATGAGCCAATCTCCCATAAATCCTGAAGTAAATATGGAAGGT
>JAKSBP010000113.1 GCA_022361035.1 Clostridia bacterium | reverse complement strand
TCCCCATTTCAGCTTTATCCATCCCATTCGGCCGTTGCCTTCATAAAAAAGCATCCTTGAATAATAAGGATGTATGAACTCAATGTTTATTTTAAATGATCTCTATGTACAAAATCTTTAAGTATAAGAATAATGCCTAAAGTATAGAATCCTATATTGAGAAAGATAAATGATATATTTTTGAAGTAATGGGAAATGCCCAATTCGCAACATTATCAAGAAGGTTGCTCTCATGGGATGAAATGATGCCCTCACACTTAACAAACGCACACGGTTTTTCTTTCATAACCATTTTATAAAAGCAGTTTTATCCTTATTGTTAAAACCACATCGTTCGTAAAACCTTAATGTACTTTCATTCTTTGCTCCGGTAAGCAACATTATTTTATAGCATCCTCTGCTTTCGGCTATCTCAATTGCTCGTTGCATCAGGACCTGAGCATAGCCCCGGCATCTGTAATCCTTATGCGTAACAACATTTTCAATTAAGGCATACGGCTTCATGCCTCGTGTCAGATTTTTTATTATGATCATGGTTACACTCGACACGATTTTACCTTCTGTTTCTCCGATTAAAATATAATAGTTTTCATCAGCTAATATTTCCTGCCAAAGTAAAGCAAGCTCACCTGTTTCAGGCATCTTTTCTTTCTCGTGCAAATGCAAATACAGCTCCTGCAATCCATTAATGTCTGATTTCCCTATTTGTCGAATTAGCATATTATATCACCGCCTTTAATACCATTCAGCTACAATCGCTTCAAGCCCATTATAGTATTATTCTCCATATTATAGTAATTTCCTTCTCATATGTATCATCTAAGTCAAAAAAGCAAATTAAATTTTATGAAACCAAGCATTTTTTTGTCCCTGCAAAAATAAGCTTCTACCTTTAGTTCTATTTGGCTGGAATCGAAATCCAAATATACATAACCGTCTTTTGGCGTTAAAAACTTTCTAACAGGATCAGATGGGGTCAACCCTTTAGAAACTGTTGATTTAGCTAGATTTAACTCTTAGGCTGGTTCTTTATTGCTGATATTTCTAAATTCCTTTAAGTCTAATATGGATACCCAACTTTAAAATCGAATTTATATTTACACAAAAAATGCAGCATCATCGTTGTTTGTATAAATAGTGTTTTATAGTTTTAAACTGAAACGAATCATCCTCTTAGAATATTTTATTATCAAAATCAAAAATACTTACCTTTTTGTTTTAAGCAAACAGCTTATTGATTAATGTTAAAAATATTGATAAAATAAAATCAGTTATTTGCTGAAAGAGATAATCATAAAAAAACAAAACGATAATCGAATTTACAGAAAATGTAGGATTTGGGATGCTGTTTGCTTTGAGCTATTTGGGGTGGTGAGGATGAATATGGTGTAGTATCTGTAGGGATAGGCTTTTTATTTTTAGATTTTGCGTAAATATTGGGGTGTTATGGGTTTCATCGGATTTTGTCGAATGACAAATTATTCTAATGCATATACAACAATAATTAAGTACTGTACCCTATTATGGTCTGACTTATATTAAACTAAGAACCGACATTATAATCTTACAGGAGAGGACGGACACTCTATGGTTACAAAAATAGATATTTCAAATTTTGGACCCTTCAAAGATTTTTTCTGGAATTCAAATATTAGCGAAAACTTTGCTGATCGAAATATAATCTATGGAAGAAATTATTCTGGCAAAACTACTCTTTCAAGAATATTTCGATGTGTAGAAACAAAAACACTGCATGAAGATTTTCAGAATGCTAAATTTAAACTTACGTTGAAAGATGGTAGTACAATAAATGAAACTCAGCTAAATCAAACAGACATAAATATTAGAGTGTATAACTCAGACTTTCGAAAAGATAATTTAAGCTTTTTATTTGATAAAAGTGGAGAAATTAAACCTTTTACAATCTTAGGAGAAAAAAATATAGAAATTGAAAAAGATATAAATGATAAAAATACTAAATTGAAAATAATCCAGGAAAAACTCGGAAATGCAGAAACTCCAAATGGCCTTTTATATCAATATAAAAAACTTAAGAATACTATCAAAAAATGTGAAGATGAAATTAATAAAAAACTTAGGGCTGAAGCCAGTAAAATCAAGTTAGACACTAACTTATTTAAAGCAACAGATCATAAAAAACAATACAACATTAATGATATACAGAGAGAAATAAAAAACACAAAAAAAATTTCTATAGAAGAAAAACAAAAATTGAAAGGCATACTAAAAGAGGAAACTAAAGCGCAGATTACTGTTTTGAAAGATTTTATTTATGATTTCCAAATTATTTTGAATGAAACTAAAAAAATATTATTACGAGAAGTCAGACCAAGTAAATCAATTAAGTATTTATTAAATAATGCACAACTACAAGACTGGGTCCGTCAAGGGATTGAACATCATCGTAATAAAATAGATTTTTGTGGTTTTTGTAGACGTCCTTTACCAGTAGAGCATTGGGAACGTCTTGACGCGCATTTCACTAAAGAAGTTGAAGCTTATAAAAAACAAATAAATATATTAATACAAAATCTAAATATTAAAATTAATACGATTGAAAGTTGCATACTGCCAAACAAAGATCAGTTTTATATTGAACTTCAAGAAGAATATAATGAATTAATGAATGAATGGAATACGCTTAAAGCTCAATATATTAAAAATTTAAAAATTACTTTAAATGTATTAGAAACTAGAAGTGCAGATGTATTCAAACTCAATACCTTAGATGAACCAACATTAAAAGATGTAACTGCAGAAATGAAAGATTGCATTCGGAATTTTAATAACATTATTAATGCAAACAATATACATTCTGAGAGTTTTTTGACTCGTAAAAGTGAAGCAAGAGAGATCTTGCGCTTGGATAAAATTAGTAATTTTGTTGATACTATAGATTATAAACATACTCTACAAGAAATTAGTCATAAGAAAACTGAGGTTTCTAAACTAGAACAAGAAATAAGCAAGCAAAACAATACGCATTCAGAGATTACACACAAAATTGAAAAACTTGA
>JAKSBP010000016.1 GCA_022361035.1 Clostridia bacterium | reverse complement strand
TTCTTAGCTTCAAAGTATTTCTTATCACCTATAGTATCATAAAAATTTTCATTTAAATCTGATGATTCGGTATTAATAATACTAAAAAACTCCCCACATATATCTTCTACTTTTTTCTTAGGTTTAAAGTATACAGTAATACCCATATCAGATTCTTCAACTCTATATTTATATTTCCAACTTTTAGGAAATACAAGTAAAAACCCTAACTTACTACTCTTAAATTGCAATTGTTCTAATTCCTCCTCTAAAGTAGTAATTTGCTTAACATTTTGTTTATCTATATTATTTAATTGTCCTTCAACAACTTTACTATTTGGCGAATACCAAGAAAACTGCGAAAAATAATTAGTATACTTTTTTGTAGAAAATATATATCCATATTTTGCATAAATTGAGTTTCTTAAAATTGCAAGGTCATTTGTATTTAAACTTTTAAGTAAATCTTTTTCAAAAGGCTTATTAAGATTAAATTTATAATTGTCTAATAAAAGTACTATATCCTCTTCCATTTTATTCTTACTATTTATAATAGGTTCGTCTGATTTAGATATAGTTGGATCTATATGAATACTAGAAATATTTGTATCCTCACTATTTGAACAGTTAGCAACAATAAAACTAATAGATATCAAGGTTAATATAGCAAGTAAATTCGTTTTTATTTTCATAACAACAATCATTCCTTTCTTACTACACTCAAGACATAAAAAATGACACAAAATATCACATAATATTCTAAAAATACATTAGATATTAGTATTTGGTAATACATAAATCATTTTATCGTATTTGGTATAAATTTACAAGTTTATTGGCAAATATTAATATAAAAAAGAGTAGAGTCTAATCCCAATGTCATTAAGTTAAGGAATAAATAAGATAAAAAAGTCATCTAGGAGTAGTTAAATAATCCTTAGGTGACTTTTTTCCATGTACTTTATTTGTTTTAAAGCATGGGAAATAAGCAGATAGGTAATCTGCTAAAAAAGTTTTGAAGTTTTGAATGGCTTATGCTACTCTATAATTGAAGCTTACAGTTGCCTTATGTCTGATTTTACGAGGGTTTGTGCGGCCCTTTCTGACTGGCAAAACATTCTTTTGAATGAGAGCTTCAACATCAGGTGGATGTACATTATCTAAACACCTAAAAAAGTATCTGCATATGTGAATGGCTACGGTAAAATTAACTTGATAGCCATATTTTGTTGGTTTTTGCTTAATGATTACGTGTAGGGTAATGATTTCACAAAAATTATACATTATCAGCCGTGCAAATATTTCTTGGGTAATGTACTCCACCTTTTTTGAATGAAAACTTGAAAGACCAATTGCATACTTCAATTCTCTAAATGAAGTTTCTATCCCCCATCTCATATGATAAAGCGCCTTTATCTTTTCAGGCGAAAATTCGAATAACGAGAGGTTGGTTATAAAGGTTTAATAGGTATTGTCTGAGACCTTTATTCGCAGTACTCTAAATGAAATAGGGTAAAATTTATTCTTATGCAAATCAAGATAATCAAATGTAGATTTTTTCGGCACAAACTTATAAATTTCAGGATGTGCTTTTACTTCATTCGTTTGTTTTCTGGTAAGTGTTAAATGTATTTGTGTATCAAATTCTTCTGTAGTAGGTAAATTACAACCTGAGAGTATACCATTACTGTTTCTATCCTTTACTCTTATAAGATATTTCCACCCTTTTTGCTCGATATGAGCGAATACGTTATAGCTCTCATAGCCACGATCTGCGATGACAATTACGCTGTCATCTATCTTTGAACGATCTACCATATCTGTAAGTGCTCTATACTCATTCATCTTTTTACCAGGCTGTATACATACATCAACATATAGTTTATTACACAAGTCATACATGGCATTAAGATGTAGAAGGTTAAAACCTTTTGAATTATTAGGTAAGGATTGAAAATAGGTATCAGAATCTTTTGGATTGTGAGCTATGTTTAAATCTGAACCGTCTATGGCAAGTAATCGATATCCCTCATATGTCTTATGATCATCAAAAGAATTAGTAAACTCATTGAATAAAAATTCTAATGCAAAGGGGAGAATCTTATTCCTTTGCTGAATAAAGGCAGATGATGAAGCAGTATCTGTGTCATATGAAAAGTATTCTAAAAGCTCCTTGTAAAGGCTATTGCCTACCATTGATAAAAGCAACCGTATAACAGATTCAAATGTAAATTTGCGAATACGTGTAAAATCTTGACCCGGATTTTTAACAAAATACTCCGGGGATTCAGCCATTTCCTTAATGATATCTGTTAGTTTATCTTTTACAAACATCGGGTAATTCACCATTATCAAAACCTCCTTAAGTTCTATTTACTTAAGTGGCTTCGCCGCAAATTTTTATACATCTGTCAAGTTTTTTTCAAAAAAGATCAATAAAAAGAGCAGGGTATGTTTTTTACATACTCTGCTCTTTGGATGTTATTATCTCTCAGTCTTAACTAAATGACATTGGTTTAAAGCCCTCCACTTTTTATCTAAATATCTTATCTCTAACTATTGTTTGACTTCTTTTTGGTCCAATTGAAACCATCTTAACGGGTATTCCTATTAATTCTTCAATTCTGTCTATATACTTCCTAGCATTTTCAGGTAACTCTTCAAAGCTTCTAGCCTTAGTTATATCCTGATGCCACCCGTCAAATTCCTCATAAACAGGCTTACATTTAGATAATACCTTTAAGGAAGCTGGAAAATAGTCTATTATCTTGTCGTCTAGCTCATAGCCCGTACAAATTTTAATTTTATCGAATCCAGTAAGTACATCCAGAAGCATCAATGCTATACACGTCATGCCATTTATTCTAGAGGAATATTTAACCATGACAGCATCAAACCATCCACATCTTCTTGCTCTACCCGTAGTAGTTCCAAATTCATTCCCTGCTATTCTTATTTTATCTCCAATTTCGTTATCCAGCTCTGTAACAAATGGCCCTTTGCCAACCCTTGTTGTGTAGGATTTAGCTATACCAAGTACTTCTTCTATCATATTTGGCCCTACACCTGACCCTACGGTAAATCCTCCGGAAATAGGATGAGAGCTAGTTACATAGGGATATGTTCCTAAGTCTATATCTAGTAGTGAGCCCTGAGCACCCTCGAATAAAACCTTTTTATTACTCTTAATCTCATCGTATACTATAACTGTAGTATCATCAACATAGGGTTTTATCTTTTCAGCATATTCTAAGTATGTTTCTATAATTTCATTTTTATTAATAGGCTCTCCGCCATAAATTTTTTCTATTACTTCATTTTTTCTATCTATCTGAGCAGTAACCTTATGGATAAATATTTCCTCATCCATCAGGTCACATATCCTTATACCCGACCTTTCTACCTTATCCATATAGCATGGTCCAATACCTTTTTTGGTAGTACCTATCATTTGAGCTCCCCTTGCTTCCTCAGCTAAGGTGTCTATAACTTTATGGTATGGAAAT
>JAKSBP010000298.1 GCA_022361035.1 Clostridia bacterium | reverse complement strand
AGCTGGTGAAAGAAATCAATAAGGCCTTCTCGCTGTTCGGGCTCAAGATTACGAAACCCGGGAAGGTTGGAAAGCCCCGACATCAACGCATCGCGGGATGTGTCGAAATTACCCGTCATGAAATTTTGAACATTGCCCGGTCCCTGACGCGGCGCGGCAAGAAAAATAGCCAGGCGCTGCTGCTGCGGGTTCAACTCCTCATCTTTCGACTTGATTTTGATCTTATCGTTCCGGATGCCGAGGAAACCAGTCTCGACTGAGCCCTTGACCACCCGTTTGGTGTCGCGATCCGACATCGTCTCGACACTATACATCTGGGCGTCTGGCGACATGCTGAGAAACGTGGCGAGTCCGCGCCCCTTAGCGTCTCCCGACATTCCTGCATCGCTCAGACCGTCCGCGATAATCAGGAAATTCGCAGTCTCCTGGGAGATTTTGCCCCGCTCCACCAGCATGTTCAGCTCTTTCGGCGATAGCGCATCGGCGATTTTCTCAAGCTTCTCGTGCTGTTTTGCAGTCAAACCTTGGCCGGTCTGGATGTTCTGCATCATTCCTTCAATTGTGCCATCCTTATGATTGTGAATGACGCGATCAAGCAGGCGATCAACATGACGGTCAATCTTACCATCAACCTTCGAGCGCCCAATCGCATTGCCGATGACATCGAGCTCATTCGAATTGGATACCTTATCCTTGATCTCAACAATGCCCGCCCTGGCCGAGATCGCACCTAAGTCATTACTACCCATTGCTCACACCTTTTATGATCCACATTCGAACGATGCTATTTATTGTTGACCGGGCTTAGAGGCGCACACGCGCGCGCTTGGCCTTTTTCTTTTTGGCTTTCCTCTTCGGCGCCGTTGCAGCCGCTTCTTCCTTCCGCATTTGAGCGCCCAGCGCGGCAATTCCGGTGTTCATTGCAATCTGCGACAGTTCCTTGCGGGTGAAGCCTTGTCTTTCGAAAATTGCATCCGTCCCCTCGACCAGCCCTCGAGCTTCAAGGAGCAATGCATCCATATCAGCGATTTTCTTTGAAACCGCCGATTGGCCCTCTTCAGCAGCCGACCCTTGCCCGGATTCCATAATCCATTGTCCTTCTTTATACCGACTTTTTTGCCGTAATAACGGAATGTAATTTTTCTGAAATCATTCTTTGTGGAAACGGTTAAAAGAAGATGAGAAATCAACGCAAAAGCGCTTCTATTTAAGGCGGATGAGACCTCCATATAACAACGTGCAGGCAACCGTTTTACGCCCCTCGATTTTCAGGAATTTTTTCTGCAGCACGATGAGACCACAAGACAACGCACAAAAAGCAATTCGCAATAGTTTCTTGGAATACTCTGCGTTAAGCGAGGGCGCCATAACCACGCCTCGCACACTGTCGGGTTTTTCCTATCGCGAAGCGTTAGACGCATGCGCATGCTTGCATGCACAGGCTCTTCTGAAGCAAACGGGTACTATCTTTGTACGCTCAAAAAATGCGTTTCTTCGCATGTCTCGCCGCTATGACTTATACGGCTTAAGGGGATATATGCGAGATTAACAACAGGGCTATCCGCTTCATATATCCATGCAAAAAACTTCTATTTCATCGGTGATTAAGACCTTTTGAGTAGCGTTAATCCGTAACCTTAACAGATAGCACTCAAGCGTACACAGAGTACCAGAGAAGCTGAGTCGAGAGAATGGCCGTAAAAGAGTTTCGAACAATGCGCTCCTCTCCCGACATGGCGATGCTTCAAAAAAGCAAGACGGCCATATTGGCGCTTGCGCTTCTGAACACGGCAACCGGCTGCGCAACACAAGCGCCAGCGTTTTCCATTCAGGGCTCGACCCTTGAACCGTACGCCATAGAAAATCCAGAGACCCCGCCCCTTTCTGAACCGCCGCTTGCCCTTGATGCAGATGCAGAGGATGCATCATCGCCGTTGCGTATGGTGCGAAAAACCGGCTCCGGGCAATTCCTGAATGTTGCAAAGGCGCCGACGCCTGACTTTATTGACGCCGGCTCCGGAACGCCGGACGAATTCAACGTTAATATGATCGAGGTGCCCGTCGAACAGGCTGTTGACGCGCTGTTGCGCGATACGCTTGGGTTAAGCTATTTGATCGCCCCCGGCACGGCCGGCACAGTCACCATACGAACGGCTTCACCGTTAAGCCGCGCCGCGTTATTTGACGCCTTCCAGACTGCGCTGGAGATGAACGGCTTTTCAGTCCGGCGCGAAAATGACGCATATATTATATCCGGACAAGGCGGGTCCATGCGCCGCTTTCTTGTGGGCGCGCAATCCGTGGGCGCAGCCAACGGCGTTCATGTGGTGCCGCTTGAATTTATAGCGGCGGCTGAAATGCAGCAGATCCTGCAACCCATCGCCGCGGACGTTCTGCAGATCAGCCCCAATATAGACAGAAACATCCTCCTGATTTCGGGCTCGCGCGAAAGCGTCAGCGCCGCGCTGGACGCGGTCGAACTCTTCGACGTCAATGTCATGAAAGGCAAGTCGGTGTCACGGGTTGAGCTGACATCCGCAAACCCCACGGCGGTCGCATCGGAACTGTCCGTGATTTTTGACACCGGCCCCGGCGGCGCGCTTTACGGCGTTATCGAGTTCATTCCGAATAACGTATT
>JAKSBP010000315.1 GCA_022361035.1 Clostridia bacterium | reverse complement strand
GATATTGGAAATGCCTTAAAAGCTTTTCTAATCAGATAATGAAAGGAATGTTTATATTATGACAACTACTAACAATGAAAGATATCTTGATGTAATAACTTATGCTGTTTCAGCTGGAATCACATCAACTGCAGAAGTAGGACAACGATTATCTGTAGGACTTGCCAACGTACTTAGTGCAGCCGCAGAGGAGTTAGGTCAAGATTTATCTTATCGAGTATTATTAGGCAACCCCCTTCACGTCGAATACCTTATAATAGAAACCGTTGTAGATGGAGTAGTAGTTCCAGTTGATTTTACTAATGGTTTCGCACAGGTTGATGGTGTCGTTGCAAATACAACTCTACCTACTTTCATCACTTTTAATAAAGAGGGTACCTATATATTCACTATTGAATTGATTGAGCCAAATTCAACAAATGTTCTTGCTAAAGACATAGAAATTGCACAAGTAGTCGGTTTGTTTTAACCAATAATAATCGTTGTCAGCTTTTACAATACAAAGGCCATAGACATTAAGACTATGGCCAACTCTTCAATCATACACTAAATAAAGTTTTTGTTCAAAAAATTAAAAAATGGTAAGGCATAAGCCCTACACTGCGTAAACTTTTGTTTTTACGTAATATAATACTTAATAATTTATACTTAATTTCATCCTAGTCTATATTATGAATTTTCAATATTAGTTCTTCTGCTAAAAAGAAAAAGACCGGGTTTCCCCGGTACAATTTATAAATTTACAAATAACTATGTTATTTTAATACTAATAGTCAAAATATAATCTATAAGGCTTACTTCTATCACTTCCACTAAAAGAGTATACTCGTATGTAATAAACTCCCCTAGATTTATATTCAAAGTCAATTCTTTCTGACTTGTTTCCACCACGCCTTGAAGAGTCAATTAAATTTCTACTCTCATCATAAACTTCTAAATCATAATCAGTTCCTTCTGGAATATCTTCAAGTATTAATGGATGGGAAAAATTATAGGCCATATTAGATACTCTATACCAATCTTCATCACTACTTGAACTTATTGTATCATGAACTACATCAATATCCCCCATACGAAATGCATCCTTATAGGTTTCATTCGGTTCAAGCGTACTATCTGAACAATACTCTGCACGAACGTAGTATGTATCATTTGAATCATATCCATCGAATGCATGAACTGTTAAGTAGTACCACTGTCTTGACTCTACGTTCATTATAATTGATTCAGTATCATTGTGATTTCTCTCAGAGTATGCTACACGTTTTCTATTTTCATTATAGATATCTAAATCGTAATCTGTACCCTTCGGAATAGAATTTAACCAGAATTCAACTGCTCCGTTTTTAGGAAATTCAACTTTATAATACTTTGTATCTCTTGAAACATCAATTGTATCAAAGTATCTTTCTCCTTCTTTTATTTCTATTGCTGTGTTGAATCCTGATGAAGTTACATTTACACCACCATTACTGCTCTGCTTTTCAATATTTATTGGGTCTAATTGCACAAATTCCTTCTTAGCTTCTTCTTTTTCAACGGCAAAACTAGTAATTGGCAAAATCAACATACATAAAACTAGTATCCCACTAATAAATTTTCTCATAATCTCACCTCATATTATTATTTTTTAGGACTTAAATATAATTTTTTATCCTCCTTCTATGAAATCTCCCTTCCCAAATGTCCTAATGTGATATAATAAAGATATCTTTTTACCACTTTGTGGTAAGGGGCAGTTTACCCTTAAATCAGTCTTAACTTTACCAGAGTAGTCTTGATTTGAGGGTAGTTTATTTTAAGTGGTAAATGCCACTTAAATTTTTCTTTATTTATAGCATTAAATAAGTATAACATAAAAAATGCAATCCTTTTCCTTTATATTGTAAAATATGTTATAATTTACAATCAGTTTATAATCGTTTAAGACTTCATTAAGATTCCCAATTTATGTTAACTTGTTTTCTTTTTTTACTAGTCTATTTTTCTCTAAAAAATTTTAAAAAACCGTGTTGACCCAGTTATTATTGGTTTTTCTATAAGCATAATAATGTTTTTATTCTCTTTTTCGATTTCATGTATTTTGTAAGTTCAGTATTTCATTTATTAACATATGCTAATATAACAGCTTCTAATTCATTTGATTGTTCAAAATGTACTAAGTATAACTTCTAACTTTGAAGTAATTTTTTCAATTTCATTTTATTAGTTATGGAAAGAAATAGTTATTGTTACCCCACCCCTATTAAAAGCACTTAAAGTATACATAAGAAAAAATTCCTGACAAGACTGAATAATCTTCAATCTTTTTATCGTTAACCCATAAATATACGATTGTAACACTTAATCATCAATATTAATACTATATACTGGGATAACGAGTTAATCCCTAAAAAATTAAATGTTAGATGGAGGCAAACACATGGTATTACCTTGGCAAGAAATACTTGAAAGAGCTGGTATTATAGTTGGAGTTACAGCAGCCTTTGTAATTGATGGTGGTAATCCTAATACTTTTATTGGGAAAGTAGTTGCAGTAAATTTTGAAACTGAAGAACCTATAGTAAGAGTCTTGTTAACACAAGATTTCGGTGTAATCCCAACCGGAACTCTTATAACAATTATTGTGACTGAATTAGCAGCATTTGGCCCTATTACAGATTGTTAATAGATAAAATAGGAAGATACTTAACTGTGTCTTCCTACCTCTTATTAAGCCCTCAATTAGTAATTGGAGTCCTCTATTTCTTTGTCTAGTTCAAGTCCATATAATCTAAGGGACAAATCTGTTTTTCTTTTAATGCCATATTAAACTCTACTCTTTCTTTGCAGCTTGCCATACATTTAAAAGTTCTTTTATCTTTCATTATTCTACCCCCTAGGCTTTTTCTATCCCTAGCCTAAGAGATGTACCTTTTAATGCCGACAAAACTATTTCTATTTAGAAACTATCTTTTCTTAACCATTAACCTTTAGAAAACTATAAACATTTCTGTTCTATTTACTTTTGTAACCATTAAATATCCTTAGAATATAATAATATAGGCAAAATTTTATTATGGGGGGATTAAAATGAAAAAGTTTAAAGCCATCTCTTTATTACTATCTATAACTTTAATGGTTTCAATAGGTATAGCGGGATGCGGAGAAAAAGGACTTACCAAGATTACCGTTGCAGAGGTAACACACTCAGTGTTCTATGCACCTCAATATGTTGCCTTAACTGAAGGCTTCTTTAAGGCAGAAGGCTTGGATGTGGAATTTTTAAATACTAAGGGGGCCGATAAAACTATGACCGCATTACTGTCGGACCAGGTAGAGATAGGTTTCATGGGCCCAGAGGCTTCAGTCTACGTTTATAATCAAGGTAAAGAAGATTATGCAATAAACTTCGCCCAGCTTACCCAAAGGGATGGGTCATTTTTAATGGGAAGAGAAAGAGATGATGATTTTGATTTTAGTACTCTTAAGGGGAAAACTATACTAGGTGGTAGAAGGGGCGGTATGCCTCAAATGACTTTGGAGTACGTTTTAAGGAAGCATGGTTTAGAACCCGGTAAAGATGTTAATCTCAGAACTGATATTCAATTTTATGTAATGGCTGGTGCCTTTAAGGGCGGTGAAGGTGACTATGTTACACTATTTGAACCAACAGCTTCTTTAATGGAAAGGGAAGGTGCGGGGCATATCGTGGCTTCTATTGGAAAAGAGGGAGGCTATATACCCTATACTTGTTATTCTGCCAAGAAAAGCTATATAGAAAAGAATCCAGAAATAATTCAGGCATTTACTAATTCAATCTATAAAGCTATGTGCTACTATTAGTAAAAAACTGCAAATCTTTTTCAACTCTCCACTAACCTATCCTTTAACTACAGACATAAAAATCGAAAATCCATCTAAGATTCTCTCTAAATCGTTCTTTAATTTATCTCAAAATCAAATCTAAAATGCTACTTTCTAATCTCTCACAAAAGATCACCATAAACTTACAGATTTAGGCTAATTTATATAGTATGATTTAGAATTCAATATTCTACCAAAATTTTAAAAACAAGAATAATTTTTGTTTTTTATCTTAAAAAAATCTATATTCTATATATCATTGGCTTTAAATCTATACTTTTATTATTTAAATTAATTTACTAAACATACACATGATCTTGGAAAAACTCTAGCAGAGTATATATCTTTAATATTTACTATTTCACATTCCTTAATTTTGCCATGACACTTCTTTCGATTACATATATTAGAATCATCAGGATCATAATCATAGCATAAAGCTTCACAAATTAAATGATCACAATTTATACATTTTACAAAAACAAACATATAACATCCATTCTTAAGTCCTAACAATGCATAACTATTAACCCATCTTGAGGGGCCTTGACAGTAGTAATCACAATAATTATATGGGAGTAAGTAATTTGCTAACACCATTGGCTGATTATACATATTTTTACCTCCTAGCTATATTAAAAATATCCACATTTATAATATATTCATATATCTTAGTTATTGTTACTCTTTATGGCTTATATAGAAGGGGTTAAAATTAAGAAGGTCACTAAAACTTCCTTTTCTACATTGGCTTTTGTTTTAGTGTACTTGTAACATCTCGTTTCTAAATTAGATACTCAGTGTTCTTCCTCATAGAATGTGTTTGACAACCAGTGAAAAGATGTGCTTAACGAAGGCAAGAATTTTGTTAGGCGGTGTAGATTAAGTAAATTACTACATATCTAAATTATTATTTTCCTTTTAAAAATTGTACTTATACAGATAAATATCCTTTTAGCTTTATTCTCTTACTACGTTAACATATGCTTTAGTATTTAATTCCACAAACAATAAAATCATTTTTTAGATTTATAATTAACTGATCAAAACAATTATATAAATATACTAAGTAATTTCTAATTTATTTTTTTATATATCAAATGCTAGCTATACAATTTAAAAGTAACTATTTTATATGTCTCTAATTACTATTAGTTTTTTCCTTTTTGAATAGTTTAAGAAATATTGCAAAGAATATGTTATATAGTTCAAAATTTGAAGAGAACAAAAGGAGGAAAACTTATGATTATTAGTAAAAAATGTTCAATAGCCAAACATAAAAAAGTTCACATTAAATTTTTAGATAATAATACAAAATATATTAATGCCATTAAGAAATACGCTCCACAGTGGGAAACCTATTTACAATTCAAATTTGTATTTGATAATCATCCTGACTCTCCTATACAGATTTCTTTTAATGAAGAACGAGTGCATCATTCATGTGTTGGAGTCTGCAATTGCCATTCAACAAAATTTCCAGGAACTATGACATTTGGTTTTAATGATAATACTTCTGAGGAGTCAATGAGGAGAGTAATTTTACATGAATTTGGGCATGCTATAGGTTTAAAACATGAACATCAGCATCCTGACTGTCCTATAGTGTGGAATAAAAATACCGTATATGAATACTACAAAACAAAACATAGTTGGAGCCAAGAAAAGGTTGATAGATTTATTTTAAATAAAATCGATCGGAACGATACAAGATATAAATTCTATGAATATGATAGTAGCTCAATAATGCATTATTCGGTAAAAGAAGAATTGACAGTAGGAAATTTTGCCGTTCCTTATAACACACAGCTTTCAGAGAAGGATAAAAAGAATTGGAGATCATACATATTATCTGAAGGCTTCATACCAAATCTTACTAGTCCTTGTGGTGTAATTTGTTTACCACCACAACCATATGATAACTTTGAATAATTTTAGCATTTAATAACTTTTTGAATAACTAAATTTGGCAATTATAGATTAGCTAATTTTCACATCATAAGCTTAGTATTATATTTGTAAAAAATACTTTTAATATCTAAAATACAGTATTTCACTTCTGGGAAAATTAGTTATTTAACAACCTATTAATAAATTTAAAACCAATTACCTTGCATTAATTTTACTATAATACCTCTCCAAATTAATCAAAAACAACTATGCATAGTTTAGAAAATTATCGTAATTAATAATAAAAGAGAAGGAGACTTTTTAAGGAGGGAAATAGATTATGTTGTATCATTTTAGTCCTGCTGTTAAAAGTGATAATGTATATGAAATTTTACCAGATGAAATAGATGGAGGAGGTTCTATTGATGTTCCAATTTCTGTCAGAAAGCAAAACTATGCAATCTTTTCCATTCTTTTAAAGCCCCAATATCAAGAAAATGTAATTGTCACAAAGTTAGAATATGATGAAGCCTATGGAAAGTATTTAAATGTTAGAATTAGTAATTTAGAGCGAAGAAAAGCAAAGGTTAGCATACAAGTGGTTGAAGCACTTTGGATTGAAGAACATAATTAAGTTTAGCAGCAGAATTAAACCATAGAAAGGAGGTGAAATTGAATGAAATTTGAAACTGTTATTTGTAAGCATAATAATAAAATAACGCATAATAGATTCTACGATCCAACAGCGTTAAAAGCTTACGTAGGAAAACTTGTGACTTTAAAAACAAAAGAATCAAAGGGAGAATTTGAATACTATTGTTTTCTGCATCAAGTAATGGTAATATCACCAGGTGTTGGAATAGCCCAATTTCTCAATCTAAATCATTGCAAAAATGGCGATCCTGAAATAATCTCTATGGACACTGATTCAATTTCGAGTGTTAAAGAGTAGTTAAATGGGGTATATACCCCATTTAACTACTCTTTTTTATCAAATACGATTTTGTAGTATAAATCAGTATAGTTCTTATATGACCATTTCTTATTAGCAGATTTAAGTTAACATACCTATTCTTAATAAAGCTCATTTAGGAATTATGTAAAACTTTTAGCTTTTGTTTTTATTACACTAGTGTTCTTAACGGACACCAGTTCTGCTCCTAAAACTTTCTTTAAACTATCACTTTGTCGCAATAAGCAGTTCTGTATTCTGCAAACACTCTATTTTCTTAGCCTTATCCAGCACCTTGGTATTTCTAATTGAATGTTCTATCATTTATAAATCTTTCACTATTTATCTTAATTCCTCTTTTTTATTTATTAATTTTTTATAAAATAAAAGGAGGGCGGGTTGTTATCACGCAATTCCTTTATAATAAAAAAGACAGGACTTCAATCCCTGTCTTTATATGGCTTAAATAATAATTTAGTTTTTGTTTATTGTCTGTTTCATCAATTGATTCCCTAATATAGCTGCTCCTGTTACTAATATTCCTTGAACTATTCCATCAGGTGTCCATCCTAGTATAAATCCAGAGCCGATTATACCTATAACTAATAATGCCCAAGGAATAGTCCAATCTGGAATATTTGGAGTATTCTTTAAAAATGACCCTAATATCCATAAAGCAGGTATTAATACTATTGCTTTCTCAACAATATATTTCATTATGTCCATTCTATTACCTCCCAATGTTTTGTATGTACCAAAAGAAAAAGCCTACAAATGATGTTGCTCCAAGCATTACTAAGACCTTTATCCAATTAGTTAAGCTATCTAGTTTTTCAATAAGATTCTTAATATCTCCACCCATCTTAGCATCGTTTATTTCAAGTCTAACTATTCTACTTTCATGGCTTTCTAACTTCTCTGCAACTTCTTGATGTCTACACTCACTCATCTAAACACCTACTTTCCATATGTTTGATGATATCTGTATAACATGGTCCAAAAATGTTCCCTAGTGACTAAACCTTTTGGGTCAGTTCCGTCGGAAATACCTTCTTCTAAAATCCATTCATAAGCTTCCTTTGCCCAATCTGATAGTTTCGCTGGATATTTTTGCCCATTAACCATAGCAAGTAACTCCTCCTTTTGTATAGAAGATCCTGGACAAGTCTTGCTAGAATATTCTGCGTGGAAGACTAGTTTAGCCTCTTTGAAAATATCAAATAGGCCCCTTAAAAGCTTAACTAATGATTCTAACTGAAGCCCTTCTAATTTGTCGTACCCTATATCAAAATTACCTATCTTTTCAATAGCCAAGGCATTTTTATTTCTTCCCTTTATACTGGCGGGATCAATATTTACATCCCTTCCATCCCATACGGTTCCATCTGGAGCCAGGGATATATGCTGACCTATATCATCCCAACCATTACTTTTCGTATGGAATTTATATATACTATAGATTACCGATTCCTTATTAGATGCTTTCTCATAATCTTTCTTATCTGGCCTCCAGGTATGATGAAGATGAATTTCTTTAATTTCTCTATCTATTTTCATATCTTTCAATAATTCTAAGTATTGATTCACTGTATATTGTCTAAATCGCCTCATAACTTCACCTTCTTTTATAAAGTACTTGTTAAAATAAGTTTCATCAAAGTTATCAGGCAATACGAATCTTCCATAACCCGATTTAAAGTCAAAGCCTTCTTCTAAGATGTCAATGCAATGCTCATGGATAAATTTTTTAATTTGTTTACTAGTTGGCTTACGATATCCGCTTTTCTTTAGGTGTTCTGCCACTAATCCTAACATCCCACAAACAAAAACAGATGCACAAGAAGTTCCTTGAAACTGTATAACTCTCTTATTTTCTCTATAAACAAATATTCCAGTGTATCCTACGCAATCTAGCTCTTTACCTCCGTTACTGTAGCTTGCTATGCCAGTCTTTTCATTTTCTCCTCCTGCTGCAATTGTAAAATCAAGATTGGCTGGATGTGATACTTTATTTTCCCTTCCTCCGTTACCACTAGAACAAACTATAGGTATTCCAAATTCTCTAAACTTTTCAAAGTCATATGTTGCAACAGACTGACTTATATTAATTAAGTCTATCTGCTCCTTATTGTTTTTAATCCACTGTATTATCTCTTCTCTATTAGAATTCTTCCCGAAAAAATTAGTCATGATTACTTTAGCTCTTGGAAGAACTTCTCTTACAGTTTGAGTTACAAATGTATTATGACCTACACCTTCGTGATTATTGAATAATGTGATTATATTCTTATCAAACCACGGCAATCTATCACCTTCATCATCTAGAACTAATACTGTTATATTTTCCCCTAAATACCCTTTATCCCACCAACTTAACACTCCTGATTTTTTAAGCTCTCTATAATTCTCCTTTAGCAATATATCATCCCCTTTTTGAAAACATAAAAAAATACACCTTTCCTATGGTGTAATCTCACTTTGACTATTTAAAGTGTATCAGATATTCTTAGTTAAAACCGGCACTCTTCCGGTGGTCAATTTTCTTCGCTAACTATACCCTTAGCCAAGATTGCTACACAATATATGGTGGTTTTTCAGACTTTTTAATTCCACCCATATTTGCATCATAAAGAGCTTTTAAATTTTCTGGACTACTCAATGGTTTTGCTGCATCATAATTTGGTATTGATGGATTTCCTGATAACATTAAATCCACCTGTAGCTGAGTACTGTCTAGTAGAAAATATTTTTCAACATAGCATTTATCTATTTCAGTATTAAATAATTCTTTAGTTTCTAAAATAGTAACCCTACTATCATTTATTATTGTATTTTGAACTTTACTCATATTAGTTATTTCACCAAGAGAAATTTTTTCAAATTGATACTCTGAGCTTAACTTTATTCCAAAAACTTCCTCAATATTTCCTCTAGCCCCATCTCCTAAAATGTCTATTAAATGACCTGTAATTTTTATGTACATATTTAAACCTCCTGTTTTACATATTTTACCCCTAGATAGTCAATGACTACAGGAGTTTCAAGTTTTTTAATTTTTGTTTTAATTATTAGATTGTTAAATGTTTTCATTCCTCCAATACCTCTAGGGCCAGTGTTTGGTGCACTTACTGTGTTGATGATAGCTAATGTATCAGGATTTAATTCATACATTTTGTCTGAATAAAAATCACAATGGTAAAGTCTATTATTTATACCCCCAATACCAGAAGAACTAAAACTAGGTGAACTTACTGTATTAATAACAGTTAATGTGTCAGGATTTAATTCATATATTTCATTTACACTACGGTCGCAGTGATAAAGCCTATCAACTATGCCTCCAATACCTCCAGCATTATTGCTAGGTGTAAATGCTCCAAGAATAGCAATAACTGTATTAGGATTTAATTCATACATACGGTTTGTCTCAAGAACACAAGAGTACAGTCTATCCCTAATACCTCCAATGCCAGTAGTGTTGTTAAACCTTACTGTATTGATGGCAGCTAATGTATTAGGATTTAATTCATATATTTCGTCTGAAGAATCATCGCTGTTATACAGACGACCTCCAATACCTCCAATACCAGAAGGAGAGATACTTGGCGAACCTGCGGCATTAATAATAGCTAATGTGTCAGAATTCAATTCGTAATTAGTAGCTGGATTACCACTATTACAATGATAAAGCCTATTCGCCCCTATAACTTGCACATTAGCCTTTAAAGCATCTCTAGGGGCATAGGTAAAAAAAGTCGCATTATCTACTATTTCAATAAAGCCCTTTGGTAGCTCCGCTATATCTAAATTGTCAATATCTTTTAAATTTTTAGAGCTTGCTCCATCATCTAAAGATATTGTGATATTTCCACCATTTAAGTCCGCAGATAAATAAAAGAATAGTCTTTTAGTATTTGATTGCCTATTAAGCCTAATTTGAGTTCCTACAATCACTGGTGTTTGATACTTAAAAGTGTCAGCTACAAAATTTGTCATTTGCATAGACAAGTTTTGAACTTCACTATCAAGTTCCTGTGTTTTATCCTCATTATTATTTAACCTTTCTGCACTTATTCCAGGAGGCCCACCATTAACAAATATAGTCTTATCATAATCTCCGAGTGCCATCTTCTCACCTACCCTCTACTAATTGTATCCGTACGTCTGATTGTCCAGCTCTCAGTACTGGACTTTTGTCTGCTATATAATACTCTTGCAATCATTATTCCTGAATCTTTCGTCTCAGCTGCTCCAACACCAGCGAACCATCCTATTTCTTCACACCTAAAGCTATTTGCTTCAATATCTGATATATATAATTCCGTATAGAGTTTACCAGGTATAACAGGGTCGTTATTTCTACTTGTAACGCTTTTTCTAAATTGTTCATCCCAAAGCTTTGTATCTGAACTATCAGGAGATATAATGGAGCTCCCTAAAGCAACATATTTAATTTGTGCATCTGTAATATCTCCTTTTAACATATCCCTTAAGATGTTTAATCCAGCATCAGTTATCAAATTATTTTTAAGTGGAACTATCTCCTTAACTTCACCACTTTCTACTATTTCAATTTCCCACTGTCCAAGCCAGCTAGTTAATATGTTCATTTTACACCTCCTATGGATAAAGGGTTTCACTTGGATATAAACTATATGAAGGAGTAATTAAAAAATGTATATTATTTTCTATTTCTTCAAATAAGCTTACACTTTCATCTATTTCATATGGCCTAGCCTTAATACTCTCTTCTTTCCAAAATGTCCACTCTAAAGCTTCTATTGGTTTGACTACATCATTATTTTCGTGCCAGTAAAGCAATTCTTCTTTTGCTATATATTTTTCAACTGGTCCTTCATCATCTTTATAGGCTTCCTTTTCAAGTTTTTCAATTCGTTTTGACATATCCTTTAAGATATTACTTAGGTCTTTTTCTGGTGTTTCAAGCTGCAAAGTAATATAAGTAGGTTTCATTGGTGTGCTTTCATACTGAGCATCTTTTATTTGAAACTGATGATCTATATTTATCTGTGGAATCTCAACCTTTATAATTTCACCGGCTCTAAATACTCCTCTAAATGGTTTAATGCTTCCAGAAATAACGGGCTGAGAATATTTAATTAAATGTTTAAAACCAAACTCTAAAGCTAACTCTTTATCACCTGTATCAACATTTAAAATATCCTCAAATACTCCATATTTTTCTTGGCTCTTAGGTTCTTCTAATAATATTTTAATAGGATATTTGTACCTATAAGATATTGTTCCACTGCCACTTTGACATAAGTCGGGGATAAGTAATTTTTCAGATACATTTATAAGGAAATCAAACTTTCCTGATTCATGTATATTTTGTATTCCAAAATTCTTTGACTGACCATTTATTGTTACTGTTATAGGACTTTGAGGAGAATAGAAAAGCTGTATAGGTTTGCTACCTTCTACAGCTATATCTTGAGTATATACTTCACTTAAAGACTTTCCACCCTTAACCCAAAGCTTATTAACTATATTCTTACAGTTTGGAACTAGCTTTGCTGAGTTTTTATGGTACATCCCTGGTTTAATAGTTATGTTATTTATCCTGCTCCCAGACTTAAAAAAGTGTACTGCTAGCATTGCCATAATGCATAACCTCCTATGCAGGGTACAAAGTTTCTAGTGGATACAAGTCTTCTAAGGGGTAATTGACTTTATGTATTAGCGTTTGCACCCTTTCTACCCACCCACTGCTTTCAATCTGTGGATTTATTTCCTCTGGCATAGGCTCATCTATATACCAATCGTATCCAGCCAAATTTGATAAGGTTTCCATGGCATCAAAAAGAAATATATCATTGAATTTTACAGATATAATCTTACTGCACTCAGTAATACTATCTTGATTATACTGTGGGGCATATTTAGAGAATAAATCCTTTACTATAAAGCTTATTTCCTGATTTATATAATTTTCTGTGACTAATATTTTTTGTGTTCTAGCTGTATAGCTCATTCCTGATATTTCAATATTTTTCAGTGGTCCATTTATAGCTTTCGCAGCGTTTAGAATCCACCCTCTAAATACACTCTTACCTTGCATTATTCTTACATCACTACCTATTACAAATTTATTTAATATGTCTATGTCTTGATTGGATATTGGAATAGATATGGAAAATGAACCTGATTTATCAGTTGATGACATTACAGCTAAGCATTTAACAAATGCTTTTATTCTTTTAGCTTCTCCACCTGGAGGTGTAATTTCTATAATTGTCAATTACCATGCACCTCCAAAACTAAGTCCAAATTTGTCTGCTATTTTTGTGCTAATAATATTTGCAAACTCATTCATTCCACTGCTTCCAACAATGCTCCCCCTATTTACAATATTTAAAACTAATTGTCTACCTCCTATAGCAGCCATGCTGTCCCTATGATTTTTAACTACTTCTCCACCATTAAACCACATAATCTCAGGCCCTTCTTCCCCAACCCAATGCCATCCTCTTGTTGCATTGTTGGTTCCAGCAGCATAACCGCTTATGCTACTAGCTCCACCAGCCGATACAGAAAATGAAGAACTACCGCCTATATTAGACTTTTTTCTAAGGCTAAATAAATTTTTAATCTTAGATATAGCTGAAGAAACTGCACTGCTAATTTTATCTACCCATTTATTAATACCTTGCCAAGCAGATTTAATTGGGCTTACTAAATAATCCGTAATCCTCGGCCATGTATTCTTAGTCCAGTTACTTATGCTGCTAAAGCCTTTTTCCCAAGTAGTTTTATAAGCCTCCATATAAGCACCTATAATACCTTTTATACCGCCTCCATGTTCATTTATCTTATCCTTTATAAATGTCCAGCTGCTGTTAGTATCCATTTTAACTTGTTCCCATGCTACCGATATACTATCTTTTATTAAGCCATATCTGTATGTAATATCACTTTTAATTCCTTCAACTTTTTCATTTATGCTTGATTTAATATTACTCCAGGTTTCAGACGTACTACTTTTTACACTATCCCAGGTCTGGGAAATAGAACTGCCTATAGCACTAAAAGTCTTTTTTAAATTATTCCATAAATTTATTGCAAAAGCTTTAATCTCATCCCAATGCTTTATTATAAGATAACCGGCAGTAATAGAACCTGCTATAGCAATAGCCCAGGGTGAGAATATTGCTCCAAGGGCTGGCTTTAAAAATCCAACCATTTTTCCTCCAACTGCCATAATAGTTGACCAGTTAGATATTAGTTTCCCTCCTAGATTTATTATATTTCCTACAGCACCAGCAAATTGACCAAATATTAATAAAGCTGGCCCAATGGCTGCAACTATCAATCCAATTTTAACAATAACTTTTTTTGAATTTTGGTCTAAGCTTTTAAATTGCTCAATCCAGACTTTAACTTTTTCAATTAATGCATTTACATAAGGAGAAAGTATCTGACCTATTTCAATACCAAGATTTTTCATCATGTTAATCGTATCCTTAAGACTATCCTTAGTACCTTGGTCCATTTGTTTAAATGCTTTCTCAGTAGATCCCGCTGAATTTGCCATGGCATCTAAAGCAATAGAAAAATCTTTTGTTCCTGTAGTAGCTAAAACTGTCATTGAGTTTAGTGCCTCTACTGAACCAAACAGAGTAGCCATTTGATCTGCATTTCCACCTGTTTTCTCTCTTATTTCATCTAGAAATTCAGCCCATCCAACACTTTTAAGGTGTGCAGAATTAAACTTTAATCCTAGCTCTAAGGCTAACTCAGAAGCCTGTTTTGAAGGTTTTAAGATGTTTGAATATGCTGCCTTAAGTCCTGTAATCGCCTGTGAGGTCTGAATACCGTTCTTAGTAAGGGTAGCAATGGAAGCAAAAAGCTCCTGAGTTGAAACATCTAAGCTTGCAGTTATGGGTATTACTTTTCCTATGCTTTGGGCCATTTCACCAAAGGTAGTTTTACCCACATTTTGGGCTGTCAGCATTTGGTCTGATACACTTTCTATAGCTTCCTTGCCCTTCATACCATAAGCATTAAGTATGGTTGTAAGTCCGTCTACTGCTGTTGTTGTATCTGAAAAGCCACCTTTTGCAGCTTTAGAAGCTACTTCAACATAGTCAAGGGCATTTGCTGTATCACCGGTAGCTGATATAGTTTGATATAGGGCTTCATTTAAGTCTGTTGCAGCTATACCCATGCTATCTGATAAGCTTAAAACTCCCTTTTCAATGTCTTCCATGGAGCTAATTGTTGTATCTGCAATAGTAGCAACTTTATTTGAGGATTTTTCAAAGTCCATAGAAAGCTTAGTACTGGCTATCCCTATTGCTGAAAGGGGAGCAGTAACTTTAGCAGTAAGATTTTTTCCTGCATCTTGCATCTTTTGTCCGATTGACTTAAAGCTACTTCCTACGCTTTGTAAACCTACAGATAATTTCTTCCATTTATTTGTCTGATTATCTATTTGAACATTGGTCCTTTTTATTTCACTTTCTAAATTTGAAAGCCTTGCCTTAGCATTGTTGTATTTTATAGCAAGCTCCTGAGTCGCTTTAGAATCTTTCCCCTTAGTCTTTGCACTATTATCATAGGCTTTCTTTAAAGCAGCTACCTTTTCATTTTGCAGATCTATCTGCTTAGACAAACTTTCAGATTTAAGTTTAAGTCTTTCTGTAGAATTACTAAAGCCACCAACTTTTGAGCTGGCGGCTTTAAATTCACTTTGAACTACTTTTAGTTGTCTATTTATATTAGATACTCCATTTTGAAACCCTGTACTATCCATTCCTATCCTGACTTGTAAATTGCCTATATCTCCTGAAATATCCCCCCCTCCCTTCTTTATAAAATTTGGTCAATATATACTTTTTGCTCTTTTCCATTTTCTTTTAACTTAAATGCTATAATCTTAAAATAATAAAATATATCCATTTCATCTATATCTCTCATTGTCCAGCCTTGCTCTAACAAACTAGAATAAATTCTAAGCATGAAATCACGTGGAGAGAGTTTTTCAACCTCTCCACTTATTCGTTTTTTTCAATTTCATTTATCTCATGTAAATTTATATTTAGATCTCCTGTAACTTCGCTTATACATCTAAGAGCAGTATCTATTAAATTCTTTGAAGCCATACCATCATATAGCTGGTCCCTTGTAAACTGATTTCCAAATATATCAACTATATAGTCCACTATTTCATCTAGAGTTTCCATTGTTATATTTTCTGTAAATTTCTCTCCTATTTCCATTGTATTTCTAAGTTTTCTAGCACTAATAAAGGGAGTAGTAAATGTCTTTGCTTCTCCATCTATTCTTAATACTATTTGCATATGTTTTCCTCCTTAAACACCTAAACTTTATTCAAATACGCTTGTAAACCAGTTTGTTGCTGTTAATGGATTAAAGTCTACTGCATCTTCATCTGCTGTAGCTTCCCATGCATCATCAAACAATCTTTTTACAAAGGTAGCCTTTAGTTTAGGTGTTTGAAACTCTACCTTATCTTCCTTAGTTTTAAACTCCTCTTCAAATAAACTAAATTTTCCTTTATACAGCCATTTATATCTGTAGCTACCGTTTGCTTTTTCCGATTTAAAACCTATGGCTACGTAGGGAGCTGTATCCGTACTTTTCTTTATAATTACACCAGCATTTACTGTGTGTCCCTGTAAATCTGCTTGAATATCTATGGGAAGGTCAGATATTTCTAATTCAACTTCAATTTCTCCTAGTGATGTTACTGTCTCTACGGCCCCATCGTCTGCGTAAAGATTAGATATTTCAGTCTTTGGAGAAATTCTAGCATTAATAGCTGGTGCGATTTTTTTCACTTCTGAATAAGCAGCACCAATTTCATCATCTTTAGTGAGTTTTGAATAAACTAAATTTTTAAGACCTATAGTTGCCACTTTATATTACCTCCTTCTCATATGAAAAACGCATACCCTTATGGTATATGCCTGTGTCACTTTCGTATAAATCAGCTGCAGATGTACGCTTAAAACCTACATCCTCTAATAACTTTCTAGTTTGCCTCACAATTTCTATATAGTTTCCCTTAGACCATATATCTACTTGAACACTAAACCCCGTTCTAATTTCTTCATCATCTGCGAAAACTCTACCCCTTTCGTTATAGCAAAAGAATGTTATATAGGTATCTTGACTTCCTGAATACTTTTGAAAACCAACTGGAATACCAAGTGGTTTTAACGTATTAATTATAAGATTGTTAATCATAGTCCTAACCCTTTTTTAATTTCATTTTTAATAGTTCCCATAACTTCATCCCTTTTATTTTCAAAAGATGGCTGCATAAATGGAGTAGCCTTTATTTTAGAAGTTCCCCACTCATGGAATTTCAAATAAAAATAGGGTGAATTATCACCCTTTGTTATTCCTACATCTACTACCTTAATTCCTTCTTTTCTCTTTACCTTGCTTACCTCAATATTATCTGCTGCATGATGCCCAGTTCTCCATTTGTCTTTTTTCCCTGGCTGCCTTGGTTTATCACTTCTTGGAGCATTTTTTGATATTTCTTCCTGGACAATTTTAGCCCCTTCTTTTAAAGCTGCATCCTCTACTTTACCAGCTTTATTTCCTAGCTCATTAATTCTTTTATATAAATCATCCAGCCCTTTAAGCTTTATCTCACTCATTACCTAACCACCTCTGTAATGAATTCTACAAACTCATTACCTTCATTATAGTTATTTATATAGGTAATATTATAGAGTTTTCCTTTATATTTGACCTTCATATCCTTATTGACATTTTTATCTTTTCTATATCTTATTAGAAATCTAGTAATTTTTCTATTGTAATCAGCACCACTCTTAAATACCTCTGTACCACTTATATTCCTAATACTAGCCCATGGGGAAAAATTCTTAACGAAGGTTTCTACATTAAACCCGTCATTATCTTGCATATTTTGTATAATCCCTATTTCTATTTTATGACTTAAATCCTCGGCACTTATTTTCTTTTTACCTTTTGAATTATACACTATGTCCCACTACTTTCCTCTAACGCATAGCAATATTTCAATTGCGTTATTAATGATTGAATTGTATTTCTTATTCTATCGCTTGGTTTTCCAGTAAAATCTCTATTTTCATACCAATCACTTATAAGCACCAAACAGATTAATTTTGCCTTACTTAATTGTTTTGTATTGGTAATATCAAAGCTATCAGCACTATCCTCGATATACGCTTTTGCATTATCAATTAATATTTTAAAAATATCATCTTCCTCAATATAATCTTCTTCAATTCTTAAAAACTTTTTAACAATATTTACATCAACAATCATATAAACACCTACTTAAATAGGGCATAAAAAAAGACATAAGTCTTTAGTTATGCCCTTAGATAATTTTTAAGATAATGGAGAATAGTATACCTTAACTGCTTTTTTATCCCATATTCTGTTATCTTGCCTTACAATCCCTCTCATTACAGTACTATTATTTGCAAATCCAGCTTCCTTAGAAGATGCAACACTCATTTGTTGTCTATCAAAAAGTACAACACCTTTTTTAAGATCCCCTATAATAAGTGGTGCTAATGGATTAAGGGCATCGGTAGTATCATTTGGAATTGTATCATCATCATAAACAATTACTGTTCTTCCTTTAAATTTATATGGAAACTCTTCTGTACCATCTCCTGTTAAGTATGGCCTGCCTGTAGTATCTGCCATATTATCTAAGATATCCAGTCCAGATTGATTAGTAACTATTTTTGCAGTTTTTGCAATTGGCCTTGGAAAGCCTTTGTTTAAAATGGATTTCAATTCTGGAAAAGTTATTACAGAAGCTAGCACTTCTTTTACAAATACATTATCTATGCCAATTGTATCAGCTGTTTTAGCAGTTCCAATTATACCTTGTGTTCCTTTTGTTCCATCTGCAAATAAAAGCATAGAATTATCTGTTGCATAGGCCTTCTTTACAAACCATTCAGCTAAATATTGTACCAGTCCACCGGTTTCATCAGCAAGCAAAGAATTTGGTATTGGCAATAAGCCACCTAAGTCTCTAATCTTATAATCAACTTTTGTCCATTGTGGTGATGATAAATTCGGTAAATCAGTTAATTCTTCAATGTCTGTAAATCCTGTTGTTGCTGCATCAATCTCTAATATCCTTGAACCTTCTTTTGTATTTACTTTTGCTACTGTAACTAAATTTCTAAGACTTACATATTCTCTTGAAAGTAAGTTGATTTGTGTTAATACATCCTTTGGTATTAAGTATCCACCGTCTGCATCTGTATTGCTAGATAATGCCTTCATTTCGTTATCATTTAAAGATTTTTTAGCTATAGCTTTGGCAAATGCTTTTACATGTAATGCATTAAATTCTTTCTCGTCTAAATTATCGCTATAATTATCCTTTAAAAATTCGCCTTGGCCGTCATTAATCCTATTTTCTATTTCCTCTTCTTCATCTAAATCAAACTGCTGCTGCATAGCTATCCTTGCTTTCAAGGCTTTTATTTCGTCCATTTTTACATTAATCTCTTGTGCTGTTACGCCTTCTCTGTTTGCCAGTTCTTTAGCTTCCGCCTTCATTTGGGTTAATTGTTGTCTCATTATATTAATTAATTTCATATTATCAACCTTCCCTTGTCTTTTTAATTTTCTAAATATAAAAAAGAACTATAATTCTAGTTCTAACAGTAACAAAGCTTTAGATTTCTCTATTTCTCTATTTTCATTTACGATCTTACTATTTGGGTTCTGAGTTTTGAAAGAATCTTCTTTTAATGTTTTAGGTACTTTTTTATATCTATTGAAATAATCCGAAGTACATGCAACCGCTTCATTTGCTTGGGACACTTCAATGCTGAAATACTTTTCCGCTTCTTGACCAGTTAACCAAGTTTCATCAGCTACCATTTGCTGTATATCTTCAATATCAACTCCTTCTTTCATATTTTCAGCATAAACATTTAAGATTCCTTTATCAATTACATCTAAAGTAGCGGCAAATTTCCTTAGTTCATCAGCATTACCCCATGTAAAGGACCATGCTTTATGTATCATCAAGTAAGCATTTGAAGGTATAATTATCTTATCACCTACCATAGCAATCACAGAAGATATGCTTCCAGCTAAGCCATCAACATGAACAGTTTTATAAGCTTTGTGTCTTTTAAGCATGTTATATATAGCCATACCAGCGAAAACACTACCTCCACCACTATTAACATATATATTAAGATTATTTACATCTTTAATTTCATCAAGAAAGTTTTTCACATCCTCAGGTGCAACATCTGTGTTTTCCCATTTTCCCCATTCACTTGATACTATATCACCATATAAATATAAATCTGCTTTATCTTCTGTTTGATTTCTAATTTCAAGCTTTCCAGCATTTTTTATTTTCCCTTTTTTATCTTTGCTCTTCAGCTCTAATACTTTAATCCTCTCCACCTCCTTTTTGATTATAATTTATACCTTCTTGTATCATCTTAACAGGTATATAGGTTCCGTTTGCTAACAAGACATCGCCTTCTTCAACTATTGGTAGTCCTAAGTATTTTCTACCTTCATTAATTTTCATAACTCCTTTATCTATTGCAGTCCCTACCGTTTCAACTTGTGTCCTAAAGTCTCCTCTTAAAACTGCATTTACTTCAAATTGTACTTCATAACCCTTATTAAATACTTCGTCCTCACTTAAAAGTTTTGCTGAAATCTGTTCCTCATATTGCTTGAATATACTCATACTCGTATTTATATAGAAGTCCCTTTGCTGACTTTCTATATCCTTAAAATTTGATTTGTTGTAAATATTTAACTGGTTAGGCTTTATCCCAAATGCTCCGGCAACTTGGAGGGCTGAATATTGATTCAGTTCAACAAATTGGGCTTCTGACATACTAAGATTAATTGGTGTCATTTCAAAGCCTAGGGGTAAAGGGATTATTTTACCGCTTGTATTTTCATCTTTACTAAAACTCTCAATTTTTTCAATCAGCTTCTTTTCTGCTTTCTTATCAATGTCTCCAGTGTATTGCAGTACTGCTTTACCTCCAAACATCCCACTTTTATAGAATTTATTTAAAAACTCTTGACCTTTTCTAGCTGTTTCAACCTGTATTTTTAAAATATCCTTTATAGCAAGTCCTGTTATCCCATCTAATGATACACTTGTTTTAAAATGTAATATTTCATCATTTCTAAACTTATATCTTTTGCCTGTTTTCTTCTCTTGCCAAACGTACCATAAAGCATTACTTCTCCCAAATAGGCCAGCATCGTCAACCCATAATGTAACTTCTTCAGTGGGAAGTATCCACAAAGCCTTTGTATTTCCTGCATTTCTCCCGATTCTAGTTACTTCATTATAGACATACGCATTTCCATAATGATTTCTATTTGTTTCAACACAAGCCCAAAACACACTGCTTGTCATATATGGATTTGGCCTTTTTAGCCTATTATATAAATAGTGTTTATTATCCTGTACATGGCCCTCTTCATTGTTCTGTATTACTTTTAAAGGAATTTTACTTATTGTCTCACTTAAGTTCTTTATGCAAGTAAAATAAGTTATTTCCCCTAGCTTTGTGCTAGGAGTATCTACGTCTATGCCAAGTAAGCTAAGTAATTCCCTGTCTTGTAGGCTATATGTTTCGTTCTTTATTCTGTCTTTTAGAAAACCCATTCAGTTATATCACCTCACCTTTTAGGATACTTAAGCAAAAAGGCTCCAAAAAGAAATAAAATAATGCCTAGACAATATATTCCAGCTATCAGGTTTATTAAAAATGTGGCACATACAATTAAACTTAATCCCGAAATTATTAATATTTCTTCTATATTTTCTTTAATAAATTTCATTTAATCACCCATTTTTTCTAGATAACTATTTAAATGTTCATTTAGATCGACTGGTTCCTCAGTATTATTAAATATAGCTCTACTAAGTCCCATAAGCATGGCAATAATACCATCAATTTTATTTTTACTTCTTTTTTTCGAGTACTTAACATTCCCGGCATCATCTTCCACAGCTACAACATTGGTAGCCATGAATCGAAGAAATTTATTATCGGCAATTACTATTTTCCCATCCAGGAGTAAGTTTTCAAAGTCCTTTATAACAGGTGACATCGACCTAAATCCCTGACCAAATGGGAAAACTGTATATTTCTTTTCTAATTTACTTCTAATCCCTACGGACCCCCATCGGTCAAAGGGAATTTCCAAGACCTCAAGCTCATATTCTACATTATTATCTTCTATATATTCAAACATGGCCTCATAGTCAATACTAGTCCCCTCTAGGGCTATTAAATCCCCTTGCTTTACATAAACATCATATCTTAGATGATCCCTTTCTTTTCGCTCCTCTAGAGTTCCTTTAGGAGTAAATAGATAGGGGTATATGATATATTGCTCTCTCTCATCGTCATAGAACACCAGTACATATGCAGTTATATCTTGAGTACTTGACATATCTAGTCCACCACAATATGTCATGCCTCTTAAATCTTCAAGCTTGATATCTACTGTACATTTATCCCATAGGTTTATATTGATTGCGTTCTCACCATCAAGGGCCACATGTTGGTTCAGGTATAACCTTCTAAAACTTGCTTCCCTTGTTTTTATCCTTGTGGCTTTTATTGCTAGGGCTTTTAAATCTTCGTACTTTCTAAAGTTTCCTAGGGCCGGATTACTCTTAAACCATTGTTTTTCATCTAGCAGGTCACATTTTTCATCGGCTTCATAAATGCAATAAAAAAAAGATTCATCCTCAATCTCTTTCTTTTCAATATCTTTACTATATGTATAAAGCTCCATTTCCAGGTTGTGAGGGTTCTGACCATTAGAAGCTGTTGTTATTGTCAGTAGTAAAGGCTCCTCCCAAATACCCATACCAGTACGCATTTTATCATATAAATCACCATTTTTAGCCTCATGTATTTCATCCAATATACATACATATCCAGCGTAGCTGTCAGCATTTGAAGCATCTGAACTTATTACTCTTAGATAAGCATTCATATTTTTCTTATACATGTACTTTCGACTTGAAGTTATTTTGACATATTTATTTAAGGTGTGATTATGTTTAATCATATGCTCAATAGTATTAAATAAAAGGGATGCTTGCTGAGTGCTATTAGCTCCTATGATAGTTTCACTTCCATACTCATTATGACAGTAATAAAGGTAAGTAACTATTAATGCTATGATAAATGATTTACCATTTTTCCTAGGTATGTTGATATGGGCTTCTCTAAACCTTCTTAGATCATCAATTTTTCTTTTAACACATAAAATACTTGTGCATATCTCAAATTGGAATCTGAGAAGCTTAATCTTTTGACCTTTCTTCCCTTTGTCTAATTTTAACTTAGAACAGAACTTTAAAAACTTCTTTGCTTCTTCTTCATCATAATAGTATTTATCGTTATCGTATTTATCCTTAAGCTTTCTTATAACCTTCTCTAAGACCCAATTCTTTTGAGCTTCTATTTGCTCCTTGAATTTCTTATGCACTATCACCTCACCCGCTTATTGAATCATATCATCCAGTTCTTCATCTTTATCTTTTTCCTCTAGTACTAACTCTTTTATCTTAGCCCTTTCCTTTGGTGTAAGCCCAAACTCCCTAATAAAAGTAAGCATTGTTTTCATGCAATCCCTAGCAATAGAAATCTCAGGTATTTGTTGCCTGTATCCTGTTTCCGTTTCAAAGCATAGGTCCTTGTTTTTCTTTATCGCTCTTTCAGCTTGCAGCCATCTTTGGTAATTGACACATAGAGCTGCGAGTGCTATTTCATCACCTATCTTAAATTTACTTCCTTCAATTAACATTTGGGCTATTTGATAATATTTGTCTTTTCCAACCTTGGATAAAATCGTCGGTGGCTTTGGAATCACAATACTTTTTTTCTCATTTTCCATCTATCCCCCCCCTTTCGGTTTTTGGGGCCAAACTTCCCCATCTAGAAACCACCCCCTTAGAAAAAATCCTGTTTTTTTGCAAACAAGCTTAAGGCTGCGGTCTTTTGAAAGGGCCTAAAACTCCTACATACCCCCCCTAAAATATAAATTAACTCTTATATTCTTCTTTGTATTTCTCTAAGATACTTAATAGTAATTTCTGTATACCCTTCTTATCCTTCTCATAAAGCTTATGTATCCTATTATGCGTACTCTCACTACATGGAAACTGATTACTAAACTCTAATCTTAATCTCCAATTATCTTTTATTTCAATGATATGATGACTTGTATTAGCTTCTACTATCCTGTTATTGACGTAATACTCATATAAATCTAACTGGTCGTAATATGCTAAAACATAAGCTCTTAGTTTAATCCACTCTTTAGTCTTATAAAATTTCCAGTACTTATCATCCTGTCTTGTTTTATCATAGTATTTATGTCTTTCTTTCCTCTGCTGCTCTATTACTAATAAACATTTCATACAGTATTTCATTTTACGTTCTATTACTTTTCCACATCTACATAATTTCATTAAGGCAATAACACACACCTCATTTCTAATTAAAAGCTTTCAATGAATTTTTCAAACTTCTCTTTAATTCTTCTTTAGTTCTCTTAGTATAAATCCTAGTAGTATTTATATTAGAGTGTCCAGCTAGTGCTGCCACTTCATCCAGTGGCATATCTTTGCTTAATGTTAGACAGAACAAATGCCTAAAAGCATGTGGGTAAGCTTTTGTTTTCTTAATCCTTGCTTGGCCAGCATAATGTTTAATAATTTTATTTATTTCCTGTCTTGACATAACATTGTTGTTACGTTCATTTATAAATATTGGTTCACCAGCTTTATGTCTTCTTTGCTTTGTATATTCATCAATATAATAAATCGCTTCTTCACCAATAGGTATATTTCTAAACTTTCTTCCTTTTCCCCTAACTGTTATTTCTCCAGTTCTATACTGAAATGTGTGAAGTTGAAGAAGCTCTGAAACTCTTACACCTGTAAAAGCTAATGTATAAAGAATTGCTAAAGCTCTTTTATCATTTACTTTTTTCACTTGTGTAACTATCCTATTAAACTCACTTATATTAATAATCTTGTCAGGTTCTATAAAATATTCTTCCTGTACTCTTATCCCTTCAATATAAAGAGATATTCTATTTTCTATCTTGTTGTTTCCATTAAGATATTCTACGTATCTTCTAATACTGGTAAGTTTTCTATTAATAGTCTTGGCCTTAAATCCTTTGCTAAGTAGATAAGTAATATAGCTTTCAATATCTTCACTATCCAGCTTAGATATATCCTTTTTGTAAAACATAGAGAATTGTTTTAAATCTGTTTTATAACTACTTAATGTATTTTTTACAAGATTGTTTTTAGCTTCTAAGAATTCGTCTAAGTATTTAAGATCCACATCCTATTTCCTCCTTTTTTATTCTCCAGTGGTTTTACAACATTTCTTATATTATGTTATATATATCTAAGCTATTTCTAATCTTTACTACAGCTACTTCCTAGTGTCTTCTTATCTTCTTTTAATTTAAAACTATTTTTTTTACATTTCTTCGATTATGTGCGAAAAAAAATAACGCTTAAAAGCCTTTATTTTTCTAGTCCTAAGTAACTTTTTTTATATTGAATAGTCATTTTACTCTAGGTGCCTTTTCTAAATCTCTTCTAACCACTTTTAAAAATACATTACATTCCTTACATGTTTCCTGTATCTCCTTTATTATTTCTTGCCTTATTCTCTCTCTGCATTTTGAACATGCTTTATCACTTTTCCAGCCCATTTCTTCCATGTTTTCACCTTCTTATAAAAATAAAAATCCCTAAATATTATAGGGATTCTCTTCTTTAATTTCATTATGTATTTAGTTTTTTATTACTACCTACACGAAGTGCATCTTACCAAAAGTATAACAATTATTTCTTATTTTGTCCTTTGTTTTGTTCGCACTTTTTCCGTATTTTGTTCGTGTTTTTTCCGTATTCTTTTATTTAATATATCCTAAAGCTAATGCAAATTTATAAAATGCACTTTTTCTTAGTTCATAGTATTTCGTTTTACAAATATTCATTATTTTAATTATATCTTCTATATCTTCATTATCATCAAAGTACCTAGTTCTTATTAATATTTTCTCATCATTAGATAACCGGTCATATATTCCATCTATAAGTTTTATTTGATTTCTAACGTATTCATCATATTCAACTGTATTTTCTACAACAGACTCAACTGTACATTCTAAGCTCTTGATAGCCTTGTAATTTGATGGAGAACCTAATCCTACTGTTTCTATTTTTAACAGCCAAAATGGATATTTTTCCAACATATTTTCTATTTTCTTAATTGTATCTTTTTTTAATTTCTCTTTTCCCATTACTCACACCTCACTTGTCTTTTATCAAAAAAGATAGTCCCAGGGTAAAGTTAACCCTGGGACGCTTGGTCCGCTATGTCTGTTTTTATGTAATTCAGTTCTCCACATCTTCTACATTTTATTCTAAGCTTTCCTTCTACTTCACATAGGATTCTACCACAATTTTTGCATTTAACTTTTATCAAAAGCATTCCCCCTTTACGCTACATATTTACACGTATTATGCAACAATCAACACATTATATCTATATTTGACTTTCATAACGACTCTTATTATTTAGCTTGTTCATTTCCTTTTTATGCTTTTCAATCAGTCTGTTAAGTTCAAATACTTCCTTGATATTTTTTATTCCTTTTTTACTTTTTACACGTATTATCAACTTTTTTTCCTCAATTTTCTTTTGTAATTTTCTTATAGCCTCATTTGTAATACAGACTCTATATTTCTTATTGCAATGTTGGCAACTATAATATGTTTCTCGTATTTCTCCTTTCAGTGCTTTTTGTTTAAGCTGATTTAATTCAAAGCTTTCTTTACAATCCTCACATATAACTTTCATATTCCCCTCCTTGTAATAAAGCTTATATTTAGTGACTGATAACCTGTTCTAATCTTTCCCTAAAATCTGGATTATTTTCTATCTGATTTACTATATTTCTAAAAGTACGATTAATAGTTTTTTGCAATCTATTAATTGCTTTAGGAAGTATTCTTACAAACTTCTCACATGACCGTATGTACATTTTTTGTTCTATTGCTGTTAGCTCTTGCCCTATCTTTATTTTTTTACATGCTCTTTTGAGTATCTTTTTTTTTATCCTGGCTCTCATTTTTCACCTCCAAATAATGTAAAGTTAGCGACATAGGATTCTTATTTTGCAACATAAAAATACCGTAAAATTCATTTCTGAATAATACGGTATTTTAAATAAATTGTTCTTATTTTACTTGGTTAATATCACAATTGCCATCCTTATAATCTATGATAATCTTTTGGCATTTTCGGCAACAATGAGCTATCGTTGCTGAACCTTTCAACATAGACAACTTAGATAGAACAATTGAACCTTTATGAAATCCTGCTCTCCCAAATAAACTTTTTTTATATTTCCAAGAGATTTCATGCGGACTTTGTATAACGCCTTGTTCCATTTCTTCGCCACAATACGGGCATATCATAAATCTCACTCCCTTAATAAAACTCCTTACTTCACATTACAACACAACTACGTCTTACCTGCAAGGGAATTATAACATATTAATTATACTGTTTGTTAGAGGATGGAACAACATGATAGATTTCACTTATCTCAATACCGTATTATTCAGTTTTCAAGGTTCAATTTTGCTAATTCAGTGTTTCAATTAAGCACTAACCCATAAGTATGTGCTTACTGTTCATAAGAACTATTAAATTTGCATCTCTTACATTTCTCTATGGGTTCATCATCATTTGTAGTTGAATATCCTAGACATTTATCTTCTTCTATTTCTGGATACCCTTGTAGTTCTTTTACAGCTTTTTTTATTACTCCGCAACTATTTATTTTCTTTAAAAATTTATCATTCAATTTTTTTCCTCCAATCTTAACCGACTGTTCTAAATCTTCTTGTGCAAAGATTACGTTGTCTCTACACTCTATGCACACATCCAGTAATTCATCTGTATTTCGATCTACATATCCGTAGCAATAATAATGCGGTGTGCCATCTTCGTCTCGCCATTCAATGCTTGCCTTGCCACGTTTTTTTGCTCGTCCTATTTTCTTCGCCTTACAAACAGTCTTAGCCATCTTTATTCCCCTTTCTTTACTCGCAAAAGCTCAAATTATTGACTAAATACTTCAAAGCATTTAATCTTATAAAATCCTAAACCGTTATACTCTTTACCTTCCATTTGTTCCTCAATATATTTATTAGCTGTTTCGGCATTATCAAATACTTTTTCTATTTCAAAATCACTGCTGTTTATCCAATGAGTACCTACAATATATATTACATTACTCAAATTTTCATCCACCTCCACAAAGTCCTCATTTAGTGCTTATTTCTCCTTATAAATAGTTATTACACAACTTTAATGCCTTGTTGTTATTTTTTAACAATTTTTGTATTATTTCCATGTTAGAATACCTTTGTCAGAAAGTTAGCGATAAATAAAAACTTAGGAGGAATTTGTATGAAAAAGAAACTTGTATCTTTAACTTTAATAATCATTTTAATGTGTTCTCTTACCGTTACGTCATTTGCTGACTATGGTAAAGTTCTCCATTTTGATTTAGCATCTTCAGGCTCAGACAATGACATCTACGACTTTGAATTGTGGGGATTTCGTTTAGATGAATATGATGATAGATTAAAAATATCACTAGTCGTAGACAATCCATATGCCGATTATACTGTTAATATCTATAGAAATAGCAGCATCTTACCATTCTATTCAACTGATTGCACAGGTTCAACTTATATAAGTTCTTATGATATAGGCTATAACTTCGATAATAGTAATGACTACTCTTTTAGAATAATCAACAAGTCTAATTCTAGTCTAAGTGGTACAATGATGCTCTTATTTCAGTAATCCACTTAACACTAGGGTATGAGGGTTTCTGATAAGTAGTAAAAAGCATCTATAAGAGGTTCTGTCTACAGCTTTGTAATATAAATAAATTCAATATTATAGGCTTATATTGCTAACTTTCTAAAAAGCTACATAGTTTAATAATGTTCTTAATTTTGAAAGGCCGAAGATTATCTTTGGTCTTTCATTTGTTAAGCCCTCTTTTAAGTCCTCACTACACTCCATTGCATAGCCTTTGCCAAATACTCCAGTTATCATCTATATAGCCTAGCTCTATAAATTTCCTACCTTTTGCTTTGGATAACCAACCGTCTGTTGTTACATAATATTTTGTTTTCTCAATGGCTCCGATGAACTTATATTTTTTCACCATTCAGCCCCCTCAGCTTTTTCTATCCCTAACCTAAGACATATACCTTCTAATGCCGATAAAGCTACTTCTATACCCTTTTTCTTTCCTCTCACGTATGCCTCAACAGTTTCCTTTTCACACTTATCATCAAATTCAAGTTCCATTTTGTAATTATATTTAAACTGTTCTAATGCTTCTTTTAAATTCTTCACTAACTCACGAGTTAATGTAGACACTTCATGTTTTTTCTAATATAATTAAGCTGTTATTATATTGAAAGGATGTATACTACATG
>JAKSBP010000157.1 GCA_022361035.1 Clostridia bacterium | reverse complement strand
AGGGAGCACCGGAGATTTTAGCAGTAACGCAGAAATTGGGAGTTTGGTAACAGCCTCAATAAAGACCATCTTCTGGTCTTTTTCTTTAGTGATAAATTACCTTCTCAAATCAAGGGTTCATTTTTTGCAAAAGCACCAAAAACACCTGCAAGAACCCCTCCAATTAAATTGAATATCAAATCTAAATTAATATCTGTTAATCCATGTTGATTTTTAACTTTAAATATAGTATCTAAAATGAATTCAACGCTTTCAAGGATAGCAGCAGAGCTGATTCCTATGGATGATATAATAATAAAGGTAAACATCTTGGGTTTGTCAGAAATATTAGTTATAATATCTATAATTGAATAAAAAAACAATGCAAATGAAAATGTTCCAAATACATGCAAAGCTTTATCAAACCATTCTGTAGTCATATACAGATTGAAGTATTGTCCAAAAACATTATGTAGCAGAACCGTTATAATAACTAGTATTTCTATATATTCCCTTACATAAATTTCTCCTTTATTTTTAATATAAATCCAGACTAAATAACAGAAGAATATAAAAATTGAATTCCACATATGATGATATTCTTTTTTCATTAAAGAGCCTATTGCAGTTAAAAAAAGGATTATAGTAACTAAGTAGAATTTATATTTTAAAAATTTATATTTCATAATAAAGTCAACCTTCTTTTAAAAAATATTTTGACATCGTCAATAGTCTAGAAATAAAGCTAAATAATCCACAGTATAGATTAACTCTTATCACCATTGATTTCTAATTTATTTTTTATATCCTTAGTCTTCTGGCATTTCCTTTAAAATATTATTAACTTAAACCATTGTGCTAGTCCCTATAGCCGGGAGCTTTGTAAAATCCAGACATATAGTTTGCTAGCACAACAGATTAACTTAATAACCTAACTTTATATTTATATCATATATTCTTTACAGTCATAAATTATAGATACAAGGTAGTATATGTAAATAAAAAAAGGGCGATTTTCGCCCTTTTTTTTACTATTTAACTTATTTTACTGGCCTCAGCCTAGCAGTAAAATGCCTTAATACCTTTGGTTCATATTCAAACTCGAGTCCTACCAGTTTATCTGCATTATTATATACCTCTATTACTGCATCTGCAACAACATCCATATGCCTATTTGTATATACTCTTCTTGGTATTGTAAGTCGCATAAGCTCTAATGGCGATTCTAGGTTTTCTCCCGTATCTGGATCTCTTCCTAATAGGAAGGAGCCTATTTCTACCGGTCTTACTCCTGCTTCTAAATATACTGCATTACAAACTGCCTGGGCTGGAAATTCATAATAGGGTATATGGGGGCAGATTTTTTTACAATCTACAAAAACTGCATGACCTCCTGTTGGATATTGGATGGGAACCCCTGCTTCCCTTAATCTATCTCCTAAATACTTTACTTGTTCCATTCTATACTCTAGATATTCAAACTCCAGTGCTTCTTCTAAGCCTACTGCTAATGCTTCCATGTCTCTTCCCGATAGTCCTCCATAGGTTGGGAATCCTTCAAGGGGTACTACTGTAGAACGACAAGCTGTGTATAACTCTTTATCATCCCTTATAGCTATTAACCCTCCCATATTTACTAAGCCGTCTTTTTTTGCACTCATCATCATTCCATCTGCATAACTAAACATTTCTTTTGATATTTCTCTTATAGTCTTATCTTCGTATCCTTCTTCCCTCATCTTAATAAAGTAAGCATTTTCTGCATATCTTGCTGCATCCATGAAAACCTTTAAACCATATTTATCTGCTATTTCCTTTACTCCCTTTATGTTTTCCATAGAAACAGGCTGTCCACCTGCCGAATTACATGTTATTGTAACCACTATACAAGAGATATCCTCTATATTATGATTTCTTATAAAGTTTTCTAGTTTTACTAAATCAAAATCTCCCTTAAAATCGCTATATTCTGTAGTATTGAATGCCTTCTCGTCAATTAAATTTATTGCCCTACCTCCTGCGATTTCTACATGGGCCTTTGTCGTATCAAAATGCATATTACTTAATACATAGTCACCGGGCTTTTCTATTACATGGGGAAATACCACCTGTTCAGCACCTCTACCTTGGTGAGTTGGTATAACATACTCGTATCCTGTTACTTCTTTAACAACTGCCTCAAGTCTATAAAAGCTTCTACTTCCTGCGTAGGACTCATCGCCCATCATAAGTGCTGACCATTGTCTATCACTCATTGCTCCCGTGCCACTATCTGTTAGTAGGTCTATATACACATCATCTGCTCTTAGGGCAAATGGGTTGTATCCTGACTCCTTTAACCTCATCTCCCTCTCTTCCCTAGGAATAAGTCTAATTGGCTCTACCATCTTAATTTTAAACGGCTCAGCTTTTCTAATTTTCATTATCTTAACCTCCCTAAAATTACTATCCTCTATATTTATATAAGTCCTTCAATGATTAAGTTATATGCAACTATTGTGCCAACTTTTAGATAAGTTAAAACTGTTAGTTTTACTATATTTGAATTTCTTCTATATAAAGATAAAAAACAACAATGTAACGTATTTTTACATTGTTGTTTTTTATAAACTAATGACTATTTTAAGATCTCAAAGCTCTAGGCTTTTGTAACATTTCGTTACATGTATTACAATTTTACATTATATTTTCTAATCATTCTATAGATAGTAGGCCTAGATAACCCCAATATTTCCGCAGTCTTCTTCTTATTTCCATTTGTTTGCTTTAATGTTCTTATCAGTATATCTCTATTTATTTCCTTAAGTTCGTTTTTTATAATTACATTTTGTTTTTCTAGCCTTATTCCAGCCTTCACTATATCATCTTTAGTTATTATATTTTTGTCACAGATAAATAGAGCTCTAGCAATAATGTTTTCAAGTTCTCTAACATTTCCAGGCCAATCATGATGACCAAGCAGCCTTTTTCCCTCACTATCTACCCCTATTACTTCCTTTCCCATGCCCGTACCAATCTTTTTTATCAAGTAGTCTGTTAAAAGGAATAGGTCATCTTTCCTGTCCCTCAGTGGGGGAATTTCTAAATAAAGAACCTTTAACCTGTAATATAAGTCCTCCCTAAATTCTCCATCTTTAACCATCTGATACAAATCCCTATTAGTTGCAGCAATAATCTTTACATCTATTTTTATTGGCTTATTTCCACCTATTCTAAACAGTGTTCTAGTCTCTAGAACCCTTAAAAGCTTAGCCTGTAAATGAAGCTGCATCTCTCCAATTTCATCGAGAAACAGGGTTCCACCATTAGCCAGCTCAAACTTTCCTATTTTCCCACCCTTTTTTGCTCCAGTAAAGGCACCTTCCTCATAGCCAAATAGCTCACTATCCACTAGCTCAAGGGGAAAATTAGCACAATTAATAGCTATGAAAGGTTCACTTTTTCTTTTGCTGAAATTATGAATAGATTGGGCAAATAGCTCCTTTCCAGTTCCACTTTCCCCTTGTATATAAATGTTTGCATGACTCAAGGCAAAACTCTTTGCCAGTCCAATCTTTTCCTTTAAAAGGTTGCTTTCACCAATAATATTTTCAAACTTATAGGAAACATTTTGTCCCATAAGTGTATTTGCAAGTCTAGTTGACCTTTTAATCCCTCTGAAAATATCTATTGTACCTATTATGTCCTCTTTATCATTAAATACTGGGTAGGTAGAATTTATTAAATGAACGGTTTCTGCTTTGCCCTTTGGAAAATATTCTACATCAATAATACTCTTTCTATTCTTTAGTATTTCCTTTAGTATTGGTCTATACTCTGGGGATACCTCCCTTGTCCTATTTATTACCTCTTCCTTCTTGATACCTAAAATATCACAACAAGCCTTATTTACATAGGTAATCCGACCATGCATATCACAGGTAGATATACCTTCGTCAATAGAATCTAAATATTGCAGGAGAAAATTACTATTTTGATTATACTTCTTTAAAATTTCCATAGATTTATGGATTTTTAAAGCAATATTTTGTACAAGATTTCTATTATCATTACTATATTGGCTGCGGGTTATGTAGCAAAGAGCAAAACTAATCTTCCCATATTTTATAACGGGGACTTTAAAATAACTAATCATATACTTTCCTTCATTTAATAGGAAAGGCTTTCCAATTTTTATTTTTTCATTTGTGGGCAGAATTAATTTCCTTCCCATAAAGCCCTGTGTATATTCATTATTACCCTTTACATTTATAAGGAAATTATCCTCATCTAACAAAAGTAGGATTCCATCTAGCTCCTGAGAATTTATATCATAAAACCTAAAGGAATCATTTATAATTTCAAAATTTTTATTATAATCTCCTCTATTATCTCTCTTTAATATGGAATCTATATATTTAAGCATATGAGAATTTATCATTTAAACCACCTATTTACAAATGAATTTTTCTAAGGATTCCCTGTGGCTACTTGAGTAAGCTTATCTTTACAAGTTTATATCTATATAGATGT
>JAKSBP010000120.1 GCA_022361035.1 Clostridia bacterium | reverse complement strand
TGATGGAGAATCCTTTACCTTAGTAGGTGGATTTAGTTATATACTTTTAGTACCTACTATTACGTCTGTTTCTCCCCAAGAGGGAAAATTAGCTGGTAATGATGTTGTCTTCATAGAAGGGGAAAATTTTGAAGCTAATGCAAAGGTATATTTTGGTACAAATGAAGGAAGAGGTTACTATCGCTATAATAGTGGAAGAATTCGTATAATTTCTCCTCCAGCAACTGTAGAAGGACCTGTTAATATTACAATTGAAAATCCTGATGGTTCATCTGGTACCTTAGAAAATGCATTTACTTCTTTTCCGCCACCACCACCGCCAGTACCAGCAATTACATCAGTATCACCTAATACAGGTAGCAAAACAGGAAATACAATTGTGTTTATTTTAGGAGAAAATTTCCAAACTACTACAAAGGTATATTTTGGTTCAAATCAGGCAACGGGTTACTATCGCTATAACAGTGGAAGAATTCGTGTAATATCTCCTCCAGCAAGTACTGCTGGTGCAGTAGATATTAGAATTGAGAATTCAGATACCGAATTTGTCACTCTTACAGGTGGATTTACTTATACAGACTAACATACCATTTAATGGAGCTCCTAAGCCTTTTTTGAAAGCTTGGGAGTTTCCATTGTTGTTTCTTAGATATAATTAGGATAGTTCTTTTAATTTAAAAGTCAAATATTAAAGCTAAAGCATTGTTTAATAGATACATAAAAGATATTAATATGGTTTTGCTTCTATCCTGATGTATTATCTAAACTAACAATAATAGTGATGATACAAAGGAGAGTGCATTCTGATGGATTTAATAACAGCACTTATTGTCGATGACTCATTATTTATGAGGAAATTTATAGGAGAAGTAGTAGAGGATATTGGGTGTACTGACATATATTTTGCTAAAGATGGAATCGAAGCTTTAAGGATGAGTATGAAATTAAAGCCTGACTTAGTAACTTTAAACATAACAATGCCTAATATGAATGGAATAGATGTAATTGAAAAAATGTTAGAAATAAGTCCAGAATCTAAAATCATAATGATTTCTGCTATACATGATGGATCTACTGTTCAAAGAGCTATGAATAAGGGGATTGTTAGCTATATTCCTAAGCCCTTTGAAAGAAATAGTTTAAAAGGTATACTTAGATATCATTTTAAGTGCTAGAAAGCCCTGAGAGAATAGTAGGTTCCCTATATGGTTAATTCTACTTAAATAGGGAAAGTTGTAAAAATGGTGTCTCATAACTTTGTATAAATGCTGTGAGAACAATAGAGGTGATTTAAGATGGAGAATTCTTTAAAAAAAATTAAAATAAATGTGGATGATTCTATCTTAGGTAAAACTGCTGCAGAAAATATTTACAATAATTTAGGAGTATTAGTTATTAGTAAAGGAAGTATATTAAATGGAAGTTCCATAGAAAAGCTTGTGAAGTTAAAATATGATGAAGTGTGGGTTTTTAATGATTCTGCTAGAGTAATAGGGGATGGAAAATTCATAGAGGAAAAACAGAAAAAACAAGAAAATGAAGAGCTTTATAAGATGTATAGGAAAACTAGGGCCGTTATTGAGAATATTATGGAAGACATTGAGTACGGTCATCGGATAAAATTTGATACTTTATATGAAATTTCAGATAAATTAATAGATAAAGTCAGTAATAACGATAAAATTTTACAAATTATGGAGTATTTTATGACAATAGATAGAACCATATACGGTCACTATATGAACGTAGGGCTCCTTTGTCTCATGATGGGAAAATGGATAGGATATAGTAAAATAAAAGCTAGGGATTTAATTTGTGCAGGGTTGTTACATGATATTAAAGAAATACGAATGGCTGATAAATATTTTAATGAAGTCAACAACGGAAGCTCCAAAGACTTAAATGATAAAAGAGAATATGATAAGTCTAGCTATAAAAACATAGAAAAGGCCCTTGGAATGAATAAGGATATAGCATTAGGGGTTTTGCAAAGTCATGAGAGAGAAGATGGATCGGGATATCCTATGGGAATTAAGGGAGAAAAGATTCATGACTTCGCAAAGATTATTGCTATTGTTGACACCTATGACAATCTTATTTCACATTACGTTTATCAAAGTAAACAATCCCCCTTTAAGGTGTTAGAGATATTTGAAAATCATAGCTTTGGACTTTTTCACCCTAAATATCTGAAATTATTTCTTAAAAATATTTCATGTTGTTATATAGGTGATACTGTGACCTTGAATACAGGAAAACAAGCTGAGATTGTATTTATTAATACTAACTTTATTTCAAAACCAATAGTTAAGGTAAATGATACATATATAGATCTTTTTAAAGATAAAGAGATAAGTATCATATAAATAGTCTGTAGCAAAACGATATATTTAACAAAATCGTAGAAATAAGCTAAGTAACAAGGGGCCTTTAATATTTGATAAATAGGATAGGATAAAAAATAGAAAAAGATTATGGAGATAGCTATTTTTAAAGCAAGACTTCATGGTCTTTTTGTGTTTTTTAAGCTTCCCCTTAAATTACCTTGTATGTAAGAAAAAAATTAAGTAAAAAATAAAAATGGGGTGATTTAAATGAAAAAGAAGAAAGCTAAAGGGAATAATATGAATAATTTTTTTAATCAAATGTCCTATGAACTTGCTGGAGATATTGGAGCCATTGATAATGAAAGGATGGTAAATAATGAGGATATGGTTAAAGATATAAATTCATATAATAAAAATAAATTAAATAAAAAAAAGTATACTGATTAAGTTAAATAGGTATATGGAGAACTTAGAGGCGAAGTTTTGCCTAGGCTAATAATAAGGAAGAAAGAGGGGATGTTTTAAGATAAACATTTCCTTTTTTAGCTAAAAAAGGGCACTTTCGAGAAGGTTTAGGCCGTTTTGATAGATAGTATAATTATTATATGGAAAATTACTATTAATAAATAGTTATACTGGTTTTTTATAATTCCAATACAATATGATAATATAAAAATAGAATATTTATATAATAAATGTTTTCAATTTTCCTAGTATGTTATAAAATATACTCTGTAACAAATGTTTTGATAAATTGACCTTTTAGAGGATATCAAAGGACTAAAGAAAAAATTAAATATTAATGGACAAGGAGAAAGTTATGATAGAATTAGGAAAAATTCAGAAACTGAAAATTGCTAGGGTTACTTCAATAGGAGTTTATTTACATTCAAAAATCTATAGGACAGATGATGAGGTTTTGTTGCCCCGAAAACAAGTGTCATCGGAAGCCCAAGTAGGGGATGAGATAGAAGTTTTTATTTATAAGGATTCTGAAGATAGGATAATTGCCACAACAAGAAAACCTAAGTTGATAATTGATGAGTTAGCGTATTTAAAGGTAGTAGCCATTACAAAAATTGGTGCATTTTTAGATTGGGGTTTAGAAAAGGATTTATTTTTACCCTTTAAAGAGCAAACCTGTAGTGTTTCCCAAGGGAAAGAATATTTGGTAGGCTTATATGTAGATAAAAGTGACAGACTTTGTGCAACTATGGATATTTATAAACAACTCATCAGTAAATCACCATATAAACAGGATGATAAAGTTCAAGGGATAATCTATAATATAAAGAAAGATATGGGAGCACTTGTAGCAGTGGATAAAAAGTATCATGGTCTAATACCTAGGAATGAGCTATATGGAGATTACAGATGTGGAGATGAAGTAGAGGCTAGAGTAATTAAGGTCAGAGAAGATGGTAAATTAGATTTAAGTTTAAGAAAAAAATCATATAAGCAGATGAAGGATGATGCAGATATGATTTTAGATAGGTTAAATAGGATGGGTGGAATACTGTTATTAAATGACAGTAGTTCTCCAGATATAATTAAAGAGCAGCTAAACATTAGTAAACGTGCTTTTAAAAGGGCACTAGGGAAGCTATTAAAGGAAGATAGGATAAGGCTTACTGAAAAGGGTATTGAGCTATCCTCAAAATAGTAGAAATTATGGAGAGTAGGTGAGTAGCTAATTGAAAAAGGTTAGTATAATGATTTTAATTTTGTTGACTGTTATTGGTTGCGGAAAAATGGAGGAGAGCAGCCCCATAAAAGAAGAAAAGCATGTGAAGGTTAATAATGTTGAAAAAGAGCAGGAATATGATGAAAAAGTTGAACTGATTATTAATGAAGAAGGAGTAACCATTTGTGAAAGAATTAATGAGCCCAAGGGCTTTACTAGAATAGAAGTAGAAGAGGATTCCTTTGCATATTATCTTCAACACCTATATCTAAAGCCCCATGATTCGAAGGTTTTATATTATAATGGTGCAGTAAAGGAGAACCATGGAGTATATGAGGCCGTAGTTAACATGGATATAGGAAAAAAGGACTTACAACAATGTGCCGATGCTATTATGAGACTAAGAGGAGAATATTTATATAACCGTGGGGACTATGACAAAATTCATTTCAATCTGACAAATGGATTTAGAGTAGACTATAATAAATGGATTAAGGGTTATAGAGTGATGGTTGAAGGTAATAAAACCTATTGGAGAAAGAAGACTGAAGAGTCTAATTCCTATAAAGATTTTAGAAATTATATGGAGTTGATTTTTACATATGCGGGCACCCTATCCCTAGCCCAAGAGCTAGAACCTGTAGAATTATCTAAGATGGAGATTGGGGATATATTTATTCAAGGGGGGAGTCCAGGACATGCTGTTATAGTTGTAGATATGGCAATTAATCAAGAAACCGGTAAAAAAGTTTATATGCTTGCCCAAAGTTATATGCCAGCCCAGGACATACAAATTCTTGTAAATCCAAAGGATAAAACTATAAGTCCCTGGTATGTTTTAGATGATTCACCCCAAATAATTACTCCAGAATGGAGCTTCGACAAAACTGATTTAATGAGGTTTTCTGAATAGTAATGTAAATAAGGTGATATTAGAAGAGAGATATAGAAAGTTAACTTACTACAGCAGCCACAGAGAATCCTTTAGGCTCATGCAATAAATCTGTTTATAAATAGGTAATAGAAGGTAAAATAGATTTATTAAAATCGATCAAAAGGAAACCTCAGTGACTGCTTTCGTTTATTAAGTTTTTTAGTCTCTCATCTATAGAGATTAAGAAGATGGAATTTAAATAAATAGTATAAATCTAAATAATTACAATAGTGCACAAAGATATTGGAAAATTCAATAATAAAAGGGGTTTATAATCCTTTTCAATAGAATATAAATATGTATGAAGTAATTAGATTATTCATTGTCAGAAGATTCTATTTGGCTTTCAAAATTTATTAATAAATTCGATAGTAGTTCCTTTTCATTGCTTGTGAAATTCGACATTACCTTAATAAAATAATCGAAGGTTTTTGGAATAACCTTATCAAGCATTGAGTATGCTTTATCTGTAAGCTTGATTTTTATTTTTCTTCTATCTTCACCGTTTTTTCCTCTCATTATCAGGTCCATATTCTCTAAGCCATCAATTAATCCTGTAACAGTTCCAGGAGTAACCATAGCTTTTTCTGCCAAGTGTGAAGGAGATAGACCCTCTCCGTCCTTTTCATTAAATAATATCATTAATATAATGAACCTACCCTTAGATAAATTATGTTCCTTTAGATTGTCGTCGAATTTATCTAATATTTTCTTTGCAGTTCTTGCAAACTCTAAGCATATCTTTATTGATAAAATATCTTCTTCATTAAATAAATATGGATTACATTCTAGGTATCTTTTAAATGCTCTGTATCTATCTTTAGAGTTCATATCATAGTCTGGTTTTTAAACTGTATTATTATGATGTATATAATACTACCATACCAACACAGTTGTTCACTTTTTTAAAAGTGACAGCATCATAGGAGTCAAATATTAAGCTCTACTAAAAGGTTTTAACTATTATTTTCAATCGGTAGAGTAAAGCTAAATCTTACCTTCGTATGCCTTTCATAGACCAATTGTTTTAGTCTATATGTAATATTTACATCCTATGTTTTAGCTAGCTATGAACCAGAATATTCACCGCCTTTCTTAGTAATTTGTCCTTTAGTATATAATTTTCTTTTCTAATCACCCCTATTTATATATTTTAAAACATATTTCAATAATATTCTACATATTTTGATATAATTCTTAAAATTATTTCCAATTATTTAATATTTTAGGTTAAATACTAATATAATTAATTTTCTAGGATTATGCCCTATTTATTTGGAGTTATGTTAAGTCTAAGCTATATACATTCTTCAATATTATATCCTATTATTAAAAGGAGGTTCTGATTTAAAAAATAGAACCTCCTTTTACATAAATTTAGAAATTTTCTTCGTCATTTCTTTGTTCAATTTCTTCATGAGTAAGTGGCTTACGCATTCCTATAAATGATGAATAAAATTTAGGTTTAAATTTTGAGTATTCCGTTGAACTAATTTTTATTTCATCCTCTCTTCCGTGACTATCTCTGTCAGAATCCCTGAAATTACCTGCAAAAGCACAACCTATATTTGAAACTAATGTTAAAGCTATAATTGGAGCTATTAATTTCTTTTTAATCATATCCCAAACCTCCTCCTGTATAGTATGGTGCCATAAATTTTGGCGACATATAATTTTGTTTGCAACCTTATTATAAGGCACCGAAATAAATAAATCAAGAAAAATTTGGAAAGAAAATTATTTAGTTTTTGTAATAAAATTTACTAAATATACTTATGTGATAATAGAGAATTCAACATTTTCTAGCAAAGTAATCTTTTAAACTAGTGGGTTTAAAGATAAGAAAAAGGGTATAAAAATTTAAGAAAGACTTTAGTTTATACTCTTAGAGAATTGTAAAAAAGCCCATGTTATAATAGTTAAATTATACTATCTATATATTCTATTATCTTTTATTATAGTCTGTATGATGATTGTTATATGATTACATATATGATAAAATAACTAAGTAAATTTAACATTGTTTCACTAGAGTATTTATTATTTTTAATATTAAGGAGATAAAAAATGGTTTTTGGAAAGTGTCTAAACAAATATTATAAGAAATATTTTCTTCAATTTCTAATAGGTATTGTTGCATTAACTATAGTAGATTTACTGCAAATAAGAGTGCCTATAATCATAGGAGATATAACCGATGGAATTGTGGATGGTGGTGTTAGGCAGGAGTTTTTACTAGATAAAGCTTTATATCTCGCTCAAATTGGCCTTTCAATCGCTTTGGGTAGATTTATATGGAGAAATCTAATTTTTGGCGCCTCAAGAAATATTGAGTTTCACATTAGAAATGATATCTATAGCCATCTTCAAAAACTGTCACAAAATTATTTTAATAAGCATAAGACTGGAGATTTAATGGCCCATGCTACTAATGATGTTAATGCAGTAAGAATGGCAATTGGTCCCGGTCTTTTGATGGTAATAGATGCAATTGTCCTTATAACACTTGTCCTATACAATATGATATATACAGTAGACTTAAGGCTTACTATGATAGCCGTTATGCCCTTTCCAATAATAATTTTTCTAGGTTTTATTATAAGTAAATCCATGAAGCATAGATTTAATGATAAACAAGAGGCTTTTGCAACAATGACAGATATGGTGCAGGAAAGCTTTTCAGGAATTAGAGTTATTAAGGCTTTTATCCAAGAACGTAAAGAAATAAAGGCCTTTGCTAAAACGAATGAAAATAATTTCGATAAAAATATTAGACTTGCTAAACTTATGTCTAGCATAGAACCAATTATTGGATTTATAGTAGGTATTAGCTTGGTGTTGACTCTGGTCTACGGTGGAAGACTTACAATGACTGGCAATATTTCCCTAGGTGAACTAGTAGCTTTTATTAATTTTCTAGCTATGCTAGTATGGCCGATGATTGCTATAGGGATAGTTTTAAATGTGATTGCCCAGGGGAAAGCATCCCTAGATAGAATAGAAAAGATACTTGAGGAACCTCTAGAAATCTTTGATAGAGAGGAGGCTCTTAATATAGAGAATATTAAGGGCGAAATAGAGATAAAGAATCTATCTTTTAAATATCCTAATTCAAATGAGGAGGTGCTTAAGAATATTAATATACATATAAAGCCGGGGCAGACCCTTGGGATTATAGGGACAACAGGAGCGGGTAAGACAACTTTAGTCAATTTACTTCTTAGGCTATACAATGTTCCAAATAATAAGATATTTTTTGATGGAAAGGATATAATGAAAATCCCTTTAAAGGCGTTAAGAAAAAACATAGGCTATGTTCCACAGGATAATTTTCTCTTCTCAGATACAATAGCACGAAATATAGCGTTTGGTTTATCACAGGAAGACATGGATCAAATAATTAAAAATGCAGAGTTAGCCAGTGTCCATGATAATATTATAGAATTTAAAGAAGGATATACAACTATGATAGGAGAAAGGGGAATTACTCTCTCAGGGGGGCAAAAACAAAGAATATCAATAGCTAGAGCCCTAATGAAAGAATCACCTATATTAATATTTGATGATGCAGTTTCAGCAGTTGATACGGATACGGAAGAAAGGATATTAAGTTCATTAAAGGATAAAAGAAAGAATAGAACAACAATAATCATTGCCCATAGAATCTCCACAATAAAACATTCTGACCATATCATATTTTTAGATGATGGGGAAATAGTAGAAGAAGGGACCCACGAATATTTAGTAGCTCTTAATGGACAATACAATTCAATTGTTAAAAAACAGCAGCTTGAAAATATGATAGTAAATTAGTAAAAGGGCGGTAACCGTTTATGAATATGATAGAAGATGTTTGTATAGAGAATAGTGAAAACAGAAAAGATTTATACCTCTTTAAAAGGTTAATGAAATACGCAAGGGAATATATGTTACATATAATAATATCATTTATCTTGCTTGGTATAGTTGTAGGGGCAGAACTTATCCAACCTGTATTGGTTGCCAAAGGAATTGACAGTATAATAACTAAATATAATACTCCATATTCTATAATTTCAAAGGAAGAGGATAGTTTTATCGAAAATGCCCTGTATTTTAATAATAAATATCTAATAAAGGATGGAGCCAACAGATTTCCTAACTCTTTAAAGGCTAGAATAGTATTATGGGAGGATGATTACTATTATATAGATGGCCTTACAAAGTTACAGCTAGATATCCTAGAGAATAAAGAGAAGGAAGGCCTATTTATTGTAGATGGAGAATATATTGAAATTCAAGGAAATAGATACTTGGTTAAAAAGCTTTCAGAGAGGGATTTAAAGCTCTTAAGAAAATCAGATTTTGAAAGTCTTATGAGGTTTGCATTGTTATTTGTAATAATAGTATTACTAGGAAGTGGTGTTCAATATTTACAAGCTCTGTTACTTCAATACACAGGTCAAAAAATTATTTATAAAATAAGGATGGATGTATTTTCACATGTTCAAAACATGGAGATAGATTTCTTTAACTCTATACCTATTGGAAAACTAGTTACAAGGGTTACAAATGATACTGAAACAATAAATGAAATGTATACAAGTGTTATAATTAACTCAGTAAAAAATATTTTTATTTTAGTAGGTATAGTTATAGCGATGATTAGTTTTAATTTTAGACTATCACTGTTAACCTATAGTGTAATTCCTATATTAATAGGGTCTACAATTATCTTTAGGAAATATTCTAAAATTATATACAGGCAGATTCGTGAAAATGTTGCAGCAGTAAACGGGTTTTTGTCTGAACATATTTCTGGAATAAAGGTAATTCAAGTTTTTGCTAAAGAAGAGGAAAAATACGATGAGTTTGTTAAAATAAATGGCCAGTTGAATAAATCTAATAAAAATCAAATTACTGCCTTTAGTATATTTGGCCCATCATTATATTTTTTAAGGATTACTTCCACAGCTATTATAATGTATTTTGGTGGTAGATATGTATTAGAAGGTATAATTACGATAGGTATATTAATAGCCTTTACTCAATATATATCCAGGTTTTTTACTCCTTTACAGCAACTTGCTGAACAGTTTAATGTCTTTCAATCAGCTATGGCATCGGCTGAAAGAATTTTCGGTTTACTAGATAGAAAGCCAAAGTTAAGGGATAAAGAAGATGGAATTAAACCGGATAAAATGAAGGGCTGTATAGAATTTAAAAATGTTTGGTTTTCATATAAAGAAGATGAATGGGTTTTAAAGGATGTTTCATTTAAGATTGAAGCAGGAGAAGCCGTTGCATTTGTAGGGGCCACTGGTGCTGGGAAGACGACAATACTAAGTCTAATTGGAAAGTATTATGATATTCAAAAAGGTGAGATATTAATAGATGGTATAAACATTAAAGATATTAAGACAGAGAATTTGAGAAAGCATATAGGGCAAATGCTTCAAGACGTATTTATATTTTCTGGTGATATAGAGAGTAATATAAAGCTTAAAAATGATGGGATTACAGATGAGGATATGATAAAGTCATCTAAATATGTAAACGCCCATAGGTTTATTGAAAAATTACCTGGGAAATATAAACATGAAGTACATGAAAGAGGAGCAACCCTATCGGCAGGTGAAAGGCAGTTATTGTCCTTTGCACGAACATTGGTTAGGGAGCCATCGATTTTAATATTAGATGAAGCTACAGCAAATATCGATACGGAAACAGAAAAGCTTATACAGGATGCACTATATAAGATTATGAAGGGACGAACTACTCTGGCTGTTGCCCATAGACTCTCAACAATCCAGCATTCAGATAAAATTATAGTTATGCATAAAGGTAGAGTAAATGAAATAGGTAGCCATCAAGAATTATTAGATAAAAAGGGGCTATATTATAATTTAGTTCAGTTACAGTACAAGGATATGTAGAAAGTTAGGGTAAATAAAAAAATCATAAAATTTAGAATTTAAATATAATCAAGGAGATGTATTTACTTTTAACAAGTAAATGCATCTCTTTTTATATTGCTTTGCATTTTTATGCGGCTAGCATTCCATAAATGTAAATATATAGAAAATATTTACGATTAAATATGAATGGTTAATGCATAAATATTCATAATATACACACTTGCAGGTCGGATTCAATGATAACGTTTTCCTTGATTGGTAAGGAGTTTCAAATATTGTAGAAAAAATTTTCTGCAAAATTCTATACATAATGCATTGAATAGGATGAATAAATATGATATAATTACCTCTAACTAAATTTTTTGAAAAATGAAACATAAATACCTATAACTTTCAAAAGTGTATTCTGCATTATTTCAAATTAATTATGTAGAAATTTTTAAGAAGGGAAGGTTAATAGTTATGAAAGCATTAGGACTGCCAGAGAAACAAGGATTGTATAATCCAAATATGGAAAAAGACAGTTGTGGAGTAGGATTTATTGCGGATATTACAGGAAAAAAATCTAATAAAATCATTAAAGATGGTTTGGAAATCTTAAAAAATATGTCCCATAGAGGAGCTACAGGTGCGGACCCTGAAACCGGTGATGGTGCAGGAATTCTAATACAAATTCCCCACGAATTTTTTGCTTCGAAGCTGATGAAAATGGACATTGAACTTCCAGCGGAAGGAGATTATGCTGTTGGTATGATATTTTTTCCCATGGAACCAAATGGAAGATATTACTGTGAAGGTGTATTTGAAAGGATTCTTAGGGAAGAGGGACAAAAGTTTATTACATGGCGTAATGTGCCCATAAATGAAAATGCATGTGGATTATCTGCCCAGGGTACAAGACCATATATTCAGCAAGTATTTATTGCAAGAAATGGCCAAGAGCCTAATACATTTGAAAGAAATCTCTACATTGTAAGAAAAAGGGTTGAAGAAGCAATAGCCCATAAAAAAATTCCCTATACAGAGGCCTTTTATATTTGCAGCCTTTCAGCCAGAACTATTGTTTATAAGGGTCAGTTTTTAGCCTGTCAAATTGAGGAATTTTATATGGACCTTAAGGATGAGAAACTAAAGAGTGCCATTGCAACAGTTCATCAAAGGTACAGCACGAACACCTTCCCATCATGGAGACTAGCCCATCCATATCGCTATATTTCCCATAATGGAGAGATAAACACAATCAGAGGAAATATTAAATGGATGAATGCTCGAGAAGGTGTAATGACATCCAAATTATTTGGTAATGACTTTAAGAAGGTACTCCCTATTATTCAGCCCCATAGTAGTGACTCATGTAATTTAGACAACGTTTTTGAATTCCTTGTGCTTAATGGGTATTCCATGGCCCATGCAATTAAAATGCTCATGCCTGAAGCCTGGAGGTATGATAAAGAGATGTCGGAGGATTTAAGGGCCTTTTATGAATATCACGAGGGATTAATTGAGCCCTGGGATGGTCCAGCAGATATTGTTTTTACCGATGGAGTTCAAGTTGGAGCTACCCTTGACAGAAATGGTCTGAGACCGGCTAGATACTTGGTTACAAAGGATAATCTTGTTGTAATGGCTTCCGAGTCAGGTGTTCTTCGCATTCCAGAGGAAGGGATTGTAGAAAAGGGAAAACTAGGTCCAGGGAAAATATTTATTGTAGATACCGGGGAAAAAAGAATCATTATGGACGATGAAGTTAAGCAGAAGTTAGCCAGTGAAAAAGGGTATGCAAAGTGGATTAAGGAAAACGAGATAGATATTAATAGGATTCCATTGAATAAACATTTGTCTATGATGGATGAAGAAAGTCTTATTATTAAACAGAATATTTTCGGGTATACGGAAGAAGAACTAAGGAGAGTTATTGCACCTATGGCTAAGGATGGTAAAGAAGCCATTAGCTCAATGGGTAACGATGTTCCCTTAGCAATACTATCCCATAGACCCCAGCTATTATTTAATTACTTTAGACAGCTTTTTGCCCAGGTGACAAATCCACCCATAGACCCCCTTCGTGAAAAAAAGGTTATGTCATTAAACCAGTACATTGGACGCTCTGGTAATATCTTAAAAAAAATAGACGAGAAGGAGTCCAATAAGTTCATTGAACTGGAGCAGCCAATTCTTTATGGTGAAAAGATTGAAAGAATCAAGAATATTGATGTGGATACATTGAGAAGTATTACAATACCAATAATTTTTGAGGCAGACCAATACGAAAAGGGCCTTAACAATGCCCTTATTGCTTTGAAAAAAAGGGTAGAGGAAAGTATTACCCAAGGATATAGGATTATTGTACTGAGTGATTGTGATGTTGACCGATACCGGGCTCCAATACCAAGTCTTTTAGCAGTTAGTGCAGTACATAATCATCTAATTAAACTTAAGCTTAGAACAAAGGTAGATATTATCATAGAGACCGGTGAAGCACGGGACCCCTTTCATATGGCTCTGCTCCTTGGGTATGGTGCTACTGCAATATATCCCTATATAGCCCTTGAGTCCATCAATTATCTTGTAAAGAATAGTCTTTATATTGAAGATATTACAGTCAAGGAAGCTGCTATGAACTATGTGAGATCATTGGGTTATGGAATTCGGAAGATTACGTCGAAGATGGGTATTTCAACCCTTAGAAGTTTTAATGGGGCTCAGATATTTGAAGTCATAGGTCTTGAGGAATCCCTTATCGATGAATATTTTGCTGGTACCCCCTGTCGCCTATCGGGACTTAAGATGGAGGGTATAGCGAAAGAAATATTAATAAGGCATAATAAGGCCTTTGAAGTGAATGTTAGAATGCAAAATCTGGAAGTAGGTGGACAAATACATTGGCGAAAAAATAGTGAGACCCATGTTTTTAATCCTGAGACTATCACTAGACTCCAGCATGCATGTAGAACTAATGATTATGAATTGTTCAAGGAATACGCTAGTTTAATTAATAATCAGTCTGAAGAACTTAAAACAATTAGAGGACTTTTGAAATTTAAAGAAGGTAATCCAATACCTTTACATGAAGTTGAGCCAGTTGAATCGATTCTTAAACGGTTTGCTACTGGTGCTATGTCCTTTGGGTCACTTAGTAAAGAAGTCCATGAAACCTTAGCTATAGCCATGAATCAAATTGGTGGCAAAAGCAATTCAGGAGAAGGCGGTGAAGATGATAGGAGATATATTAAAGCTGAAAGTGGGGATTATAGAAGAAGTGCAATTAAGCAAGTTGCTGCTGCTAGGTTTGGCGTAACTACAAATTATCTCATTAATGCAGATGAGCTTCAGATTAAAATTGCTCAGGGGGCAAAACCTGGGGAAGGGGGACACCTACCAGGCAAAAAGGTAACCAAGGAAATAGCTAGGGTACGCCATTCTCTTCCTGGTATAGATTTGATTTCACCGCCCCCCCATCACGATATTTATTCTATCGAAGATTTAGAGCAATTAATTTTTGACTTAAAGAATGTAAATCCCGATGCTAGGGTTAGTGTAAAACTCGTTTCAGAAGTTGGTGTAGGTACTGTGGCAGCAGGTGTTGCAAAGGGTAGTGCAGACATGGTATTAATTAGCGGTCACGATGGAGGAACCGGTGCTTCTCCAATTACATCTTTGAAAACAGCCGGTATTCCCTGGGAACTTGGACTTGCTGAAACACAGCAAACGCTATTACTTAACAACCTTAGAAGCCGTATTGCTGTGCAAGTTGATGGACAGATGCGAACAGGACGGGATGTTGTAGTTGGTATATTCCTTGGAGCAGAAGAATTTGGCTTTGCAACTGCACCGCTGGTAGTATGTGGATGTATCATGATGAGGAAATGTCATAATAATACCTGTCCAGTAGGTGTGGCAACCCAAGACCCTGAACTTAGGAAACATTTTAAAGGAAAGCCTGAGCATGTGATTAATTTCTTCCGTTTCATTGCAATGGAAGTTAGGGAGATTATGAGTGAACTGGGATTTAGAACTATTGATGAGATGGTTGGCAGGATAGATATGTTGGAGGTTAATGAAGATAATAGTCATTGGAAAACAAAGAATCTTGATTTGAGTTCTATTCTATATAAGCCTGAATTGCCTTCGAGATTTGGTCAAAGAAAGACTATTGAACAGGAGGATCAAACCTCTAATGTCCTTGATAGAAGACTTATAAAAGTGGCACAAAGGGCTTTAGATAAAGGTGAGAAAATTAGTCAATCCTTTAAGATAAAAAACACTGATCGTGCTCTTGGATCTATGCTTTCAGGGGAAGTAACGAAACGTTATGGTAAGTTGGGACTTCCAGAGGATACCATTGATTTCACCTTCCTTGGAACCTGTGGTCAAAGCTTTGGTGCCTTTGCAGTTTCAGGTATAACCCTAAGCCTTAAGGGTGATGCTAATGACTATCTAGGGAAGGGATTATCGGGAGGCAAGATTATTGTGACTCCCCATGAAAAGTCAACATTAATAGCTGAAGAAAACATAATAGCTGGAAATACCCTTCTTTACGGAGCAACCTCTGGAGAAGTTTATATAAATGGTAGAGTTGGTGAAAGGTTTGCAGTTAGGAACAGTGGAGCCATTACCATCGTTGAGGGTATAGGTGACCATGGTTGTGAGTATATGACAGGGGGAAGAGTTGTTATTCTCGGTGAAACAGGTAGGAACTTTGGTGCTGGTATGAGTGGTGGAATCGCATATGTTTTAGATGATTATGAAAGCTTTAGTTCAAAATGTAATTTTGAAATGGTTGAGATTGAAGAGTTAAAAGAAATTGATATAGAATTTGTTAAAACCATGATTGAAAAGCATGTTAAATATACAGGAAGCCTAAAAGGTAAAAGAATCCTTGACAGTTGGGGATTTTACGTAGATAAGTTTATTAGGGTCATCAGTCCAAAATATCGAGAGATTATTGAAGGCTTAGAAAAGATATCTTTAAATAGATTGGAGGTGAATCGTGTTGGCTAAGGAAGCAGGATTTAAGATATATGAGAGAAAAAATGCACAAAAAATTCTTCCAAAGGATAGAATCAACAATTATAAAGAGTTCTATATTCCACAAACGGAAGAGGAAATAAAAATTCAGGCATCACGTTGTATGGATTGCGGTATTGCTTTTTGTAATGATTCATGCCCCCTGGGAAATATATTGCCGGATTTAAATTATCTAGTTGCCCATGGGCAGTGGGAAAAGGCCCTTAATATTTTACTAAGTACGAATAATTTCCCTGAATTTACAGGAAGGTTATGTCCAGCCCTATGTGAAGCGTCATGTACCCTTGGAATCAATAGTCAGCCAACAATTAATAGAGAGATTGAACTTAGTATAATAGAAAAAGGTTTCGAGGAGGGATGGGTTAAGGTACTTTCTCCCATAATGCGAACAGGTCGAAGGGTTGCTGTGATTGGCTCAGGCCCCGCTGGTCTTGCGGTTGCGCAACAACTCAATCGAGGGGGCCATAATGTTACAGTATTTGAAAGAGCAAAGCATATTGGAGGAATTTTAGCTCTTGGTATTCCCGATTATAAACTGGACAAGTGGGTTCTGCAGAGGAGGATTGAACAACTTATTAAAGAAGGTATTGAATTTAAGGCAGATACTAATGTAGGTAGAGATATTTCTGTTGAGGCCTTAAAATCTCAATATGATGCCATTTGTTTAGCTGGTGGCTCGACTGTGCCAAGGGATTTAGATGTAAAGGGAAGAGCTTTAAGGGGAATTCATTTTGCTATGGATTATTTAACCCAACAAAATATAGTTAATCAAGGTAAAAAGATTCCCAAGAATGAACGTATTGATGCTAATGGAAAAAAAGTTGTCGTTATTGGAGGAGGGGATACCGGTGCAGACTGTTTAGGAGTCGCACTTCGGCAAGGTGCTAAAGAGGTGTACCAATTAGAGCTAATGCCTGAGCCCCCAAAAAGAAGAACTGAAAGGATGCCTTGGCCTATATGGCCCATGATACTTCGCACTAATACTTCCCATGAGGAAGGTGGCATAAGGGAATGGAGTGTGGCAACGAAATATTTCTCTGGTATAGAGGGTCAAGTTAAAAAGATTCATTGTGTGAGACTTAAATGGATTGAAGATGAGAAGGGGAAAGGACACATGGAAGAAATTGAAAGCAGTGAATTTGAGTTAGAAGCGGAACTTATTCTATTTGCTATGGGCTTCCTCCATCCTGAACGGAGTGATATGCTAGAAAAATTTAAAGTAGAATTTGACCAAAGAGGAAACGTGAGAACAAATGAAAGACATATGACTAATATCCCAGGAGTTTTTGCTGCTGGTGATATGAGAACGGGGCAATCCCTTGTATGCAAGGCAATTTTTGATGGTAGAATGGCAGCGGAGGCTATTGATAAGTATCTTAAAAATAATCGATAAATATTGTAAAGGAGAGGATTAGATTATTCTAATCCTCTATACTATTTAAAGTAATTAATTTTAAGTGTATCATCAGATGGATTTACCCTATTTATCCCATTATAATATACTCAATTCTCATCCTCTTCCCATTACAGTTTTCAAGGGAAAGAAGGTTTTAGGGTTGAAATGTAATAAAAATTCTTTTTACAGTGGACTCGACATGGGGGAATAAAGATGATAAAATAACTGAGTATTTGTAATTAAAGAAATCTTATATTTATAACTTAGCAGAGTTACACAATGCATATGTAGCCCTAGTTCTATAATCTTATATAGAAGTTTTTAGGAAGATGTTTGTGGAATTTGCTCAGTTAAGTATAGAGATTAAAAATTAGGAGGATGAAATGCCAAGCGAGATATTATTATTTATTGTAGGGTTTATAGTTATATTTTGCGCAGGACTAATACAAGGTGCAACTAGCTTTGGATTCTCATTATTTTCATTACCTATTTTGGCGGCTCTTATGCCCCTTAAAATAGTAGTTCCAATGTTAGTGATATATAGTCTTGTAATGAATTCTATTATACTCTATAAAATACGTGAACACGTAAAATTGAAAAGAATATATATGTTAATTATTTCTGCTACTATAGCTACACCAATAGGAGCTAGTATGTTGGTAAATTTAGATGAAAGTATTTTACAGATTATAGTAGGTGTAGTTGTAACTGTATCGGCCCTATCCTTTTATTTTGGATATAAAGTTAAGATTAATAATGAAAAAATAGCGTATGTACCCGTAGGTTTTTTTAGTGGATTATTAAATGGAAGTGTTAGTTTAAGTGGTCCCCCAGTAATATTGTTTTTAACTAATCAAGGGGTAGAAAAGCAAGATTTTAGAGCCACTTTGACTGCTTATTTTTGGATACTGAATATTATGACGGTAATAACCTTTTTGTATAAGCAACTTATTAGCTCCGAAGTTTTAAAATTCACTGTATACTTAATACCTGCACTAATTCTTGGAGTTTTAATTGGAATTAAGCTTGGAAATAGAGTTAAGGAAGAGACCTTTAAGAAATTAACAACGGTTTTAATGATACTAATGGGACTACTATCCATAATCTCTGGGGTAAGCTAGATTTTTTGATGATAATAGCTTATGGTGGGTAGTTTTGGTTGATTAAGGGTGTTAAATTTGTGGTTAATTTCTATTTTTAGATTAGTAGCTATTTTAAAAGACACCATAATTTTAATAGAAATAGTTTAAATCTTATTTTGAGTTAATTAATAATTTTTGCGAAACCCTTTCAATTTGAGGGTAAAAGCATTTGAAGTATAGAAATTTGCCATTTATCAAAGAAGTCTTTTTAAAATCTATTTAAGGAATGATTTATTTATTTAATTCCCGCTTCACAATATAATCGAGATTTTCTGCTGCCTTAATAATAATTTTGTTACATCCCTTAAATAATGAACGATGGTTTTTCTTAAGGGGTTTACATACAATAGAACCCATTTCCCTTTCATATTTACCTAATAATTCCGAAGTCAATTTCTTAATTCTATCACTTTCATGGGCAGTATTTTCAACGAATAATTTACTCAAAACCATAACTGAGGCTGTTAAAGCTCCACAGGCTTCTTCAATAGCCATTCCCCCACCAAAACCCGCAGCTAATTTTAGGGCATCATCACTTAAGCCTAAATTGTAAACTTCATTTGCGCCATATAAGATTTTTTCAGCACAGTTAAGTTTTCGGTCATTTCCAAAACCGTTTTCAATTAAATTTTTTAGCATATCCATTTACCTCCTAAAATAATTAAGTATGCTTAGGCTTTATCTTAATATAAAATTATATATGTTTATCAAATTCCATTATAGAATAGATAGAGCTTAGATGCTCTTGTACCATATATTAGTATAAAAATATATATTTAATTTTTATTATTTCATAAATCAAATGAATATTCAAATTAATGTTATTTATGTATATATAAAATAATTATAGAAGTCAGTATATTTTAATATAGAAAATCTGTATTGAAAATAATAGTTATATATAAGGGATAGAAAGGATGAATGTGTTGAGACTGAGATATGTTAAGGGTGGGCTAGAGAGACTGGAGGAACATGGAAAGGTAATTATTAAGCCCCAGGAGAATAAAGGCCACTGGGAAAGCCTTTTTAGTAATAATAACCCAATACATGTAGAGTTTGGGTCGGGACGTGGAGGGTTTATTGTGAAAATAGCAGAAAAGAATCCCAATATAAACTATTTAGCCTTTGAAAGGAACTCAAAGGTTATTATAAGAGGATTAAACAAATTACCTGAAAATCCACCGACAAATTTTTATTTTGTCCACTCTGATATAAAAAAGATAGAGGACATCTTTAACTTTAACGAAATACAAAGGATTTATTTGAATTTCTCAGACCCTTGGCCAAAGAAGAAACATAATAGAAGAAGACTTACATATAGAGGGTTTTTGAAGCTCTATGAAAATATACTAATTCCAAATGGGGAGCTGCATTTTAAAACAGATAATAATGGTTTGTTTGAATTCTCCCTAGAAGAGTTAAAAGAAAGGGGTTGGAAAGTTATGATGATTACCAGAGATTTGCATAATAGTGAATATATAGAAGGAAATTCCATGACTGAATACGAAGAAAAATTTGTACAAAGAGGACAGTTGATAAATAAATTTGTAGCAATTTCACCTAAAAAATAATAGGTTGAGTAGGGACAGTAGGCTGGTTTTAACCCCCCTTCTGTCTTTTGTTATTATAATAGTTTTCAATGAAATAATAGTTAATGATTATAAATATCTTTAAGTTTTATAATTGAACACATCAATTTTTATGATAAAATATATTTGATTAATAAAAGATTAGAGAAGATTATATAAAATATAAAGGGATAAGAGAATGTATAGAAAAATTTTATTAATAACAATATTTTTTATAATTGTAAGTTTTACAGGATGTCAAATCGAAACAAATAAGGCTAACGAAAGTCCAGGAGAAAACTCAAAAAAACCACATATTATGGTTAATGATAATTTATATTCAATTTCAGGTTTTTCTACAGATTATAAATCAATGATGGATATTATTACAAAGCTAGGTGTTTTAGAAAGCATAGTTAAATCCACTGAAATGCCGCAGGAAAATTTTTCTTCTAATTATGGAAATGTAGGGACTGAAATATATTATGTAGAAGTTAGGGGTTTGAATTCAATATATCTTAAAGTAAAAAGGTCTGATGGCAATTTATATCTAGTTAAATATGATTTAGTAAATTATGATAGTTCAACTTTTCATGATAAAATATATTTAAGGAGCTGATAACTATGGAAGATAAAACCTTTGAATTACTTACTAAAATGTATAGTGAAATGCAAAATGGATTTACACAGGTAGATAAAAGATTTGAAAAAGTAGAAAATAAAATAGATAAGATTGAAAAAAATATGGTTAGAATGGAAAATAAAATGGATGAGAATCATAAATCCCTATATGATGGATATAAGCAGAGTATAGAAGGAATCAATGAGCTTAAGGATGATGTAAAAGAATTAAAGGGTAAGGTTGAAAATCAAGAAATAGAGTTAAGAGTGATTAAAGGTGGAAAATAGAGAATACATATATAAATAAAGACCTTGTGAAATAGTACTTAAATTTACTGTTTTCAAGGTCTTACATATTTAGAAAGAGAGAGTATGCTTATTCAGTTATATAGGTTACGGTAAAACTAATATTATTAATAAGCAAATATAAGATAATGTTAAGTAAGAGATATTAGTATTGAAATAGGAGGACTGAAATGAAAGTTATATCCATAAAAGAGCAGCCAGAATATAAGAATGAAGCAATTAAGTATTTTCAGAGTAAATGGGCAACAAAGGGAAGTATGATGGTTTATGAGGATTGTATATCTAACTGTATTACTGCTTCTAATCCATTACCACAATGGTATCTACTTATGGATGAAGATAAAATAATTGGATGTGCAGGTCTTGTTACTAATGATTTCATCAGCCGTATGGATTTATATCCATGGGTTTGTGCCTTATATATAGAGGGGGAGTATAGAGGAAATTCATATGGTTCAATTTTATTGGATAAAGCAAAGCAGGATGCAAAAGATAATGGATTTTCACATTTATACCTTTGTACTGACCATATAGGCTACTATGAACACTATAATTTTGTCCATATTGGAAAGGGATATCATCCTTGGGGAGAGAGTTCACGTATCTATGCTGCAAAGTTGTAAGATAAGGCAATATCTATTAAGGTCATTAATATTACCCGATATTCAAACTTTGTAGTTCATTATCTCAATTTTCATTACTGAATATATAGAAGGAAACTTTATGACTGAATAGGAAGAAAAATTTGTATAAAGAGGGCAGGTAATAAATAAATTTGTAGCAATTTCACCTAAAAAATAATAGGTTGTGTAAGGACAGTAGGCTGGCTTTAAAGCCCCTTCTGTCCTTTATTATTATAAAGCATTTCTCTCAAAATTCTTAATTAACATTCCCTAATTAAAACTCTAATACATATAATATCAACAAAGATGGGGAAGGGATTATTAAAAGAAGCCAGATTTTTACTATATCTAAGAATATTATTGTTTTAAAGTTTATCAGAGCTACATAAATATTTATAGCAAAAGGTTTATTTCTTATGGATGTACCATTAAAGCTTAAAACTCTGTACATTCAATGGTTAGGATTAACCATCATAACATGTAAATTAAATAAATTTATAAGGAAATTTATGTAGCTAACTACTATCTTCTAAAAGGAGGGCCTATAAATTTTATGGTTAAATTTTCAGAACTTATTAAAAAAGATAGAGAAGAAAGAAAAAAGAGGAACTTTGAAGGGTCATTTTTAGATTATCTTGCTATATTAAAAGCAAATCCATCTTTGTGTATGTTATCTCATCAAAGAATGTATGAGGAAATTATAAAACAAGGAGTAGAGGTTATTAACACTGTAGAGAATCCAAGGCTCAGAAGGATTTATGGAAATGATATTATTAAAAAATATAAATTTTTCGATGATTTTTATGGAATTGATGAAACTATAATGAAAATTGTCAATTATCTAAAGACAGCGGCTATGAAGGGGGAAGAATCTCGCCAAGTTCTTTACCTTGTAGGACCGGTGGGAGCAGGAAAGTCATCTATTATGGAGGCATTAAAGAAAGGTTTGGAGCAAAGTGAGCCTATATATGCTATAAAGGGATGTCCCATGAGGGAAGAGCCTCTTCATTTAGTACCTAATCACCTTAGGGAAGAGTTTGAGAAACTGTTAAATGTGAAAATTGAAGGAGATTTATGTCCTATTTGTAGATATAGACTAAAGAATGAATATAATGGGGAATTTGAAAAATTTCCAGTTGAAATAGTAGATTTTAGTATTAGGTCTCGAAAGGGTATAGGTGTAGTTCCACCTGTTGACCCAAATAATCAAGATACCTCAGTACTTATTGGTTCCGTAGATATATCAAAATTAGACTTATTTCCTGAAGACGACCCAAGGGTACTGTCTTTAAATGGAGCTTTTAATGTTGGTAATAGAGGTGTGGTAGAATTTATAGAAGTATTTAAAAATGAAATAGAATATCTTCATACTATGATTACAGCAACTCAAGAGAAAAGTATACCATCCCCAGGAAAATCTTCCATGATTTATTTTGATGGAATTATTTTAGCCCACTCTAATGAAGGGGAATGGAATAAATTTAAATCCGATCATACTAACGAGGCTATTCTAGATAGGATTGTCAAAATTGAAGTTCCATATTGCATGGAATTAGATGAAGAAATAAAAATCTATAATAAAATTTTAAAGAAGAGTAATTTCGATGCCCATATTGCACCCCATACCATAGAAGTGGCATCTATGTTTGCGATTTTAACAAGACTTGCTCCTTCATCGAAGGTTAATCCACTGACTAAGTTGAAAATTTATAATGGTGAAGAGATTGTAGAAAAGGGAACTACTAAAAAAATAGATATCATTGAGTTAAAGGAAGACGCACCTAGAGAAGGAATGACTGGTATATCACCAAGATTCATTATGAAGGCTTTAGATCACTCAATTGCTGAATCAGAGCATAATTGCGTCAATCCTATTTCAGTTCTTGAGACGCTAATAAAATCAGTTAAAGAATTAGCTATTGGTGAAGATACAAAGAAACAGTATTTGAATTTTTTACAAAATGGAATTAAGAAAGATTATCATAAAATATTAGAAACCGAAGTCACAAAGGCTTTTATACATGGATATAAGGAGCAGGCTGAGGATTTGTTCAATAATTATCTAGACCACGCAGAAGCCTTTGTAAATAAAACAAAGATTAAAGATAAAAGTACTGGTGAGGAACTGGAACCCGATGAAGAATTTCTAAAATCGATAGAAGAGCAAATAAACATAACAGGGAGTGCAGTAAAGGGATTTAGACAGGATGTTACTTCCTATATGTTCTATATTGTGAGAAATGGAGGGAAAATTGATTATAGCTCCTATCAGCCTTTAAAGGAAGCTATAGAAAAGAAACTTACTGCATCTGTAAGGGAGTTAAGTAGAGTTATTACCCGTACTAAGGTTAGGGATAAAGAGCAAAGAGAAAAGTATAATGCTATGGTAGAAGAAATGAAAAGAAATGGGTACTGTGAACATTGTTGCAATGTAATTCTAAAATATGCTGCCAATAACTTGTGGAAGGATTGATAGTAAAAGAACCTGTGTTATCTATTAACTCTGAGCTTATTATTCCCAAGTGTAAATATAATTAAATTTTGTAGTTTAATATTGAGGAAAAATTGATTTTTTTGACTAATAGGTGGAGCTAAAAGCTATGATTAGACCTTGGAGTACTTTTTAACAGTACAAGATTAGGAGGTGAAATTTTGGCAATATTCAAGGAATTTGACAGCCGGGGAAGAGATCGTTCAGCAGAAGATAGATTAAGACATAGAAAACTGGTTGAAGATTCTATAAAGAAGAATATTGGTAATATAATTGCCCAGGAAAGTATTATTGGTAAAAGTAAAAATAAAAAGATAAAGATACCTATAAAGGGAATAAAGGAATATAGGTTTATATATGGTAAAAATAAGCCCGGTGTTGGCTCCGGAAGTGGCGAGGAAAAAAGAGGAGATGTAATAGGCAGTGATGAGATAGAAAATGGTGAGGGTAAGGAGCAAGCAGGAAATAATGAAGGTGAGGATATATATGAAACAGAAATTACCATAGAAGAACTAATCAATTATCTGTTTGATGATTTAGATTTACCCTTCATGGAAAGGAAAAAGTTTAATGAAATAGAGTCGGAAAAAAAATTTAAGAGACTTGGATATCAAAGAAAAGGGATTAGACCTCGTTTAGCTAAAAAGAAATCAGTAATTGAAAAGATAAAAAGAAAAAAGGCAACTAGGAGAGGAAAAATAAAGGAATCTCAAGGAGATGTAGAAGAGGAGGAAAAGGAAAGGTTCCCCTTTAAGGAAGATGATTTAAGATATTATCATCTTAGAAAGGATGTAAAAAGAGAAAGTAATGCTGTTGTTATATGTATTATGGATACATCAGGCTCTATGAATATTACAAAAAAATATATGGCGAGGAGCTTCTTTTTTCTGCTATATCAATTTGTAAGGCTAAAATATTTAAATGTTGAAGCTGTTTTTATATCACATTCAACTACGGCTAAGGAAGTAAATGAAGATGAATTTTTCCATAGAGGGCAGTCCGGTGGAACCTATATTAGCAGTGGTTATGAGAAAGCACTAGAGATTATCAAGGAAAGATATAATCCTTCAGTTTGGAATGTCTATGCTTTCCATTGTAGTGATGGAGATAATTGGAGAGAGGATAATAGTAAGGCAGTTGAAAGGGCGAAGGACCTATGTGAAACTTGTAATCTCTTTGGATATGGACAAATAGTTATAGGTGGGTATATACCCACAAGTTCAATAAAATCTGAATTTCTTGCGAAGGTAAAATATCCAAATTTTTCTGTTGCTACCATTTCAAGAAAGGAGGACATTATTCCGGCCCTGAGAAAATTATTGACAAAAGAAAAGGGGCTTATGGAATAATAATTTGCTATTATGGAATATACAATTGATCAATTGGAAAAATGGGATAACAGAATAACTGAAATTGCAAAGGCTGAGGGGCTAGATTATTATCCACAAGAATTTGAAATATGTAATTATGAGGATATGATATGCTATGAAGCATATGTTGGAATGCCCTCCCATTATCCACACTGGAGCTATGGTAAGGCCTATGAAAGAAAAAAAACATTTTATAGGTATAATTTACAAGGATTGGCTTATGAAATGGTAATTAACTCAAATCCATGTATTGCTTATCTGATGAAGGATAATACATTACTTCTTCAAATATTAACTATCGCCCATGTATATGGACATAATGATTTTTTTAAAAACAACAGATTATTTGTTGAGGGAACAAAAGCCCACTATGCTATTGAAATGTTCAAAAATCATGGAAACAGAATAAGGAGCTATATTGAAGACCCTACAATTGGATATGAAAAGGTAGAACGTATTTTAGATGCAGCCCATGGATTAAGATATAATACGACAAGATTCATAGGGTTAAAGAAGTTATCTCATAAAGAGAAAAGGGAAGGACTACTTAAAAAGTATTACGATGATACAAAATTTGTAAGTCCTTTAGATGAAAAAAAAGAGATTCCCTTTCCAGATTTAAATAAATTGCCTCTAGAGCCTACCGATGACCTTATGGGTTTTCTAATTGAACACAGCAGTTTAAAGGACTGGGAAAAGGATATAATTCTAATTGTAAAGGAAGAAACACAATATTTTATTCCACAAATTGAAACAAAAATTATGAATGAAGGCTGGGCAAGTTATTGGCATTATAAAATTCTAAATAAATTACAGTTACCTCAAAGTTTGCATATGGAATTTTTGAATAGACATAATCAAGTTATTAGACCCTTTTATGGAAATATAAATCCATATTTTATGGGATTTAAAATTTTTGAGGATATCGAGAAACGTTATGGTAAGGAAAAGATATTTGAAGTTAGAAAACTTGAAAGGGATCAATCCTTTATAAGAAAGTATCTTACCCATGAACTGACAAAGGAATTGAATATTTTTAGATATAATAAGAAGGGCAATGATTATGTAATTGATGAAATTGGTGACAAGGATGGTTGGAGGAAGATACGAGATACATTAGCTAATGCAATTGGTGTTAGTTCAATGCCATATATTAAAGTCGAAGAAGTGATTCCAAAGGATAACTCACTTATATTAAGCCATGAATATGACGGAAGAGAGCTAGATATGAACTATGCCTATGAAACGTTAAAGTATATTTCAAACCTTTGGGATGGGAAGGTATCATTAAGAACAGTTGTTAATGATTTAAAAAAGATTATAATATGTAATGAAAATAAAACAATTACCATGGTTGGAGCTTAAGACAAGAAGGACCTATGGCGGTGGACATTAGTTCTTAGGATATAGAGTCTCATCCCTAGATTGTAATTTTTAAATGGAAATAATTTATGTTGTATTTAAAACTAGTAGATTTAGCTCTACTAAACTAAGAAAGCCTCTCTTTATCTAGAGAGGTTTTCCTATGGTCTAGGAACAAGATTGAGGGTTAACAGAGATTATAGGAAGCTTTTACAATCTAGGATGTTAAAGCTGTATATACTAGGGATATTAAGATACTTTATCTTTTATTAAGGGTTTTAATTGGGCTTATAATAATTATTAGGGAGATTATTGCAGCACAACCTAAAGACAAGCCCATTGATGAAAATATAAATCTAATAGTATTATTATTGAAAAGTTTCCCCCAAAAATCTAGAAAAAATGGAGAAATGAACTTTCCAAATAATATTGAATTACTTATTATAGATATTGCAAAGGCATTTGAG
>JAKSBP010000006.1 GCA_022361035.1 Clostridia bacterium | reverse complement strand
TGTTCCCATTTGACCGAAAGAACGCTTGAATTCCACACAAGCGCTCTTCGAAAAAGGCGTTTTATGTGACGGAATAAAATAAGAGACCAACGACAGCATATATGAACCTTATAAAGAGTTTTCGTATACAAATTGTATAAATCTAGAGCTGACTGCATCGCCTCACCCTCTTTCAATAACATTTCTTGCTTATCTATTTTGTGCCTATTATTCCGCACAGCAATTTTTTAACGCAGCATTTTCGTCAGACACTCGATGATTTCTGAATGACCTGACAGGCCTTTGATCCACTATCGCAAGGAGAACGCACATAGAGTCTTCAGGTTGACACTCGCCTTTTCACAATTCCTGAACCTTGGCAGACATGACCGGCTTTTTGGAGCAACTTCGATGCTTCACCTGGCCTGATCGTGAACATTCTCAACGATCATCCTAATTTCCTCGATCTGTGGATATACTGCCGGTAAACGTGCCTCTGTAAGGAAAATTCCGTATAGGCTGCGATCCCAATCGATCCAAGGATAAGCGCCAAAAGCACCCGCGCTATGAGAAATGCCTTCACTCTCACCTGGCTCAACATATTGGCGCCATTGCCCGACGCCATATTGCCAACCTGGCCCCGCAGAGAGCGGCAAACCATCTCGCGACAGCCCTTCGGTCACAACGCGCCTCATCTCTTCTAGCGATTCGAGCGATAAATGACGAACGCCATCAACCTCGCCGCCGCCAGCGATCATATCAAGAAAACGTATCATATCAGATGCAGAAGAAATCATCCCGCCACCGACTAATGGATTTGTTGCGTCCATTGGGTCATCGATATTGCAGTTGCGGGGATGACAAAAATAGGATTGCGACATGCCCAATGGCGTAGCTAACTGTTCGAGAAAGTAGGCTTGAAACGATTTCTGCGCCGCCCCTTCCATGATAGCCCCGGCGATTTGCATAGAAACGCCGCCATAACGCAACGATGCTCCCGGCTCCGCGACCAGCGGTTCGCGCGCCAAACGACGCGCCACCTGCTGTAGCGATTCTGTAACTGGAGTATTGGCAGCGTGATCGCCGCTCATGCCGGACGTATGGGAAAATAACTGCCTAAGCGTGATCGCCGCTTTGTCGTCGACAAGATAAGGCGCATATGCAGATGCTGGCGCGTCAATATCGAGCCGCCCTTCATCGACGAGCATCATCAACATCGCGGCAGCAACCCATTTTGTTGCAGAAGCAATTGGAACCGAATCGTCAAGACTTAAGTCGCCCGCAGCGCTTTCGTACATTACTGATCCGTCGAACTCTTTCACGATTAACACAGCGCCTGAAGCGCCGCGAATTGAGGCCAAGATAGGCTGTATTTCATCAAGCGACGCTCGACGGTCGTTTATTTTTGGACGCTCACCAGAGGCTTGCCCGCGCGCAGCGGGCGCACCGCCGCGCATGAACATTACTATTTCTTGCGTATTGAGAAAACGATCACTGTTTCTATCTATTTCAGCAAAATTTCTAGATAGTAACGGCGGCGCCTCGTTTTTGGTGAGACGGTTGTCATTGTCACGGTCAAGTCGTTGGAGACGCGGCGGCAATGGCTGAACGGACTGGTTTTCTTTGAATGCCTCGACAATGTTATCGCTGGCTCCCGAGCCTGCGCATGCGCCCATAATCGAGACTGAAAAGACAACTGCAATAGCCTTTACGAACCAAGACGACGTCATTTTTTACTCCGTATGCAGTATTATTGTTTTAAAACTTAATCATACTAATTCTATGGCAATGACCGATATTTCAGCGTTCCACCATTCCATCAATAGTGTGCGTCGCCTTAGCCTAATTCATCAGCCAGCATGAAAACGATGTTAGGCCACCAGTGGAGACGGGCGGCAACGCGCTGGGTTGCGAACAGCCCCGAAAGCAATGCGCCTGCAATAGCAGAACACCCCGCCGCGCTTCATTTTTCACTCCAAACAAAAGCCAAGCGCGTGAGTTTTTGGCCAGCGGCCACGACATTAAGAGCCTCGTCAACACCCGCCTGGTACATAGCATGAAGGGTCTGCGACGCCGTTTGGGCTTCACCGGACGCTACCTGCCGGGCTACCTGTCGCCATGCCCGGGCTGTATCGCGTTGTCGAGTCAAGGTCGCCGCACTCATGGAGGCGTAAGCCGCGCCCGGGCCATTAAAAACAAGATCGCGGGTCAGGATTTGCAAACGGCTGCTATGAGCCGCATGCAACAACGCTTTCAGGCAATGAAGTTCCAAGCGGACAAAAGCCTCAGCCGCCGCGCCCTCTTTTACAGCGCGCGCCAATTCCGCCACAGCCGATTTCAAGGCTGCAACGCAATCAGGGGTCGCGCGCTGAGCCGCTTTCTCTGCAACTAGCGAAAGAACCAACGCTGCGACGTCGAGTAAATCGGTCGTTTCATTGTCTGAAAGCTGAGCGACGCGGGCGCCTTTATTCGGTTCAATTATTACGACGCCTCGCGCCTCAAGGGTTTTCAGCGCTTCACGGACGGGACCGCGCGACACGCCAAATTCCGATGCCAAGGCACGTTCGCGAAGCGGCAACCCGGGCGTGATTTCACCATCCGCGATCCGGCGCATGAGTTCATCAGCAATCGAACTAGAACTCGCTGCGGCCTCTAATTGCAAGTTTTCTATGGCTCCAGAATTCTTAGCCGAC
>JAKSBP010000360.1 GCA_022361035.1 Clostridia bacterium | reverse complement strand
TTCTGTAGCAATTCCTTTACTGTATGATCGGATGCATACTCAATAAGTCGAAGTTGTGCTCTTTGTATCCTTTCTTCCCGTTTGCTATCTGATACATCTCTTGCAATGGCCTGAAGATATGTCTCCTCTCCTAAGTTGAGCATGTTGAGTGATATGCTGGTATCTAAAAGAGTTCCGTCTTTTCTTAAATGTTGCCAGTAAAAATTTTGAGGTTTTCCCTGAAGAGCAGAGTTCATATAGAAAAGAGCTTTCTCTCTGGAATCTTTCCCATCTGGCTGCTTATCAGGGGAGATATGCCAGGGTGTGGTCTTCATTAATTCATCTTTTGAATCATACCTGAAGAGTTTGACTGTTGCTTCATTACATGAGATGAATGAATTATCTTTCATTATGAATATTGCATCATGCGCAGATTCGAAAAGAGAACGATATTGTGTCTCGCTTTCTGAAAGAGCAATCTGGGATAACTTCTGTTCAGTTATTTCAATTGTCTCAGAAGTGCGGTTGATCATGTAGAAAAGAAGAGCTTTATCAGATTCCCTGGCATAGTATCCATGTGCATTTTTATATATCGCATCTTGCAGCCTGGTGCTGTCAGAGATTGAAAATAAGAAAATAACTGGAGTGTTCCTTCTCTCGAACAATACTTGTATTATTTCTACATCTGACTTATCAGTAATGAGACATATATCTATAATAACAATTATTGCTTCCGGGTGGGGAGCGGAGAGCTGTGATAAAATATTTAAAGATGTATAAGCATTTACCATATAACCTTCTTTTATCAGAGGTTCTTTTACAGCAGAATCCTTGCTGTTTTCAGGTTCTAACAACAATATGGTATAAGGAATGGTTTTATTCATATCCTCTCTCACATACGGTTAAGGTAATAATAATAGGCTTAAACAATATTATCAACAAATTAATGAACATATTAAGGCGAAAAACTCCGAAGAGTAACTGTGAAATAGAGGCCGGGAGTCCTGGAGTAGAACTTGGCAGGTGAAAAAAACAAGAACGTTACATTCTTGTCATATTCTTTTTTAAACAGAGATACACGTTATATGGGAGATTATACATCTCAGGATTACAGGGCTATTGATGGCAAAAAAATGATTATAAAAAAGG
>JAKSBP010000167.1 GCA_022361035.1 Clostridia bacterium | reverse complement strand
ATTTCCTCCGGAAATAGCCTCTCCGTCATCTCCTTCAGACCAAATTATTGGGTTATCACAGCACGAATTTATTTCTATCTCAATAGTTTTAAAGGCATCCCTTAATGTTTTCTTTGCTGCACCATGTAACTGAGGTATACAGCGAAGGGATAATGCATCCTGCACTCTATAACTTTCAAATTTTTTAGCTATCTTAGAATCCTGTAATATCCTTCTTATATTTGCGGCAGTACTTCCTTGATCTGCGTGGGGGCGTACACCCATTATGCGGGCATCAAAGGCCTTAGTAGTTCCTTTTATTACTTCAAGGGACATGGCACCAATAATATCCGCTGTTTTTGCTGCCTTTAACATATCATATAGAGCCAAAGCTCCAAGGGCTGTAACACTGGTTGTTCCATTAGTTAATACCAGTCCTTCCTTGGCTGCCAAGTCGATCGGCTCTAAGTTAGCACAATCTAATGCTTCCTTTCCTTCTAATAAGCTCCCTTTAAAATATGCTTTACCTTCTCCAATTAAAACCAGAGCCATATGTGCCTCTGGAGCTAGGTAGCCAACTGAACCTTCTCCAGGTGCAAAGGGAGTAACACCACGATTCAAAAATTGTCTATACATTTCTAGGGTTTCGATTCTCACACCACTAAAACCTTGACCTGCATTTTGCAATACCATTAACATTGTTGCCCTGACTTCTTCAAGGGATAGGGGAGTACCCACTGAAGCTGCATGGGATAAAACAATATTTTTCTGTAACTGTGCTGTCTCCTCCTGGGATATAACTTGATTGCAAAGCACTCCAAACCCTGTAGTTATGCCGTACATAACGCGTCCTTCTTCAATCCATTTTTCAACTAAGTTTCTAGACCTAGAAACTCTCCTACAGTATTCATCTGAAAATTCTACCTTGACACCAAAACGTGCAACTGCAACGAATTCTTCTATACCTATTTTATCTCCTAAAATAACCTTTTTAATTTTCTTAACACACTTGTCTTTAAACAATTGTATCACTTCCTTATATGGAGTTTAAATTAATTCTCCAACTATTTCTTCTGCTAAATCGATAATTTTTCCCGAATCTATTAATTCCTTTAGGGTATTTATGTGAGAATATAGATATATGTCTTCTTCCATCGCAGGGACAGTTTTAGAGATTTCTTCTATAACCGCCCTGGATACAGCCCCAGGTAAAAGACTGCCCTCAACATACTGATGGGCCTGAAAAATTGATAATAATTCTATTGCTAAAATATATTCAAGCTTTTCCACTATCTGCTTAGCTTTCTTTGAAGCATTATAACCCATGGCCACATAATCCTCTTGGTTTCCGCAGGTAGGTATACCGTCTACTGTAGCTGCATGGGATAAGATTTTCATATCGTTTAGTAGACCAGTCTGGGTGTATTGTGGTATCATTAGTCCAGAATTAAGCCCAGGTTTTTTTATAAGAAACCACGGATATCCTGAAAGATTTCCATCTACAAGTCGATTATTTCTTCGTTCCGACATTTTCCCTATCATCGTAGCTGCTATACAAGCGCAGTCCATTTCAATTCCAACATAGGATGAATCGGCATTACATCCCGAAATGGCTTCACCATCCTCCCCTTCTGGCCAAATTATTGGGTTATCACAGCATGAATTCATTTCGATTTCAATAGTTTTAAGGGCATCACTTAATGTTTTCTTTGCTGCACCATGTAACTGAGGTATACAGCGAAGGGATAATGCAT
>JAKSBP010000017.1 GCA_022361035.1 Clostridia bacterium | reverse complement strand
AGATTAACTTACTCAAGTAGCCACAGAGAATCCTTTAGGTTCATGCTCAAAAGGAAACCTCAGCGGCTGCTTTCGTTTATTAAGTTTGTTAGTCACTCATCTATATAAACAAATGGATAGATATTTTATTAATCGAGGATTTTGCATAATTACTGTCTATAGTTTAAACTCATGGTCTATTTTTATATAGCTGTGGCATGCTTTAATTATGCAATCTCCTCAATTCCTATAAATTTTAGAACATTGTAAAACTAAACTAAAACAGAACTTATAAAGCTACCTGTCGTTTAAATAGAATGAACACACTCACTATGGACATCGTGAAGTGCTTCCATTAATCCTTCACATAGTGTTGGATGCGGATGAATTACATCTCCAACCTCCTTAGCAGTTAAGCCTAAGTGAACTGCCAAGGTGAGTTCAGCAAGCAGGTCAGTTGCATGGGGACCTACAATTGAAGCACCAATTATTTTATCAGCAGTATCGGTCATAACCTTTATGAAACCTTGAAATTTCCCAATTGCTTGAGCCTTTCCAAGACCTCTAAAGTCAAATTTACCAATCCTATATTTTAAGCCCCTTTCTTTAGCCACTTTTTCAGTAATTCCAACTGCCCCAACCTCTGGACTTGTATAAACACATCTAGGTACTGCCCTATAACTTATTTTACTATCCCTTCCCAGGGCATTTTCCACTGCAATAGTGCCTTCCTTGGAAGCAACATGGGCTAGAAATGGGCTATCTACAATATCTCCAATGGCGTATATCCCTTCAATATTCGTTTCCATTTTTTCATTTACAACTACTTTTCCTCCTTCAACCTTTACTCCCAATTCTTCTAAACCTAAACCTTCAATAAAGGGTTTTCTTCCAATAGAAACAAGGATTTTTTCTGCTTCAAGGGTTTTACCATTTCCTAGCTTCCCCATAACCTTGCTATCTTCTATATGAATATCCTCTAATTTCTCTTTAGTAAATAGCTTTATCTTATCTTTTTTAAATGCTCTTTTTAGCTGTCTTACAATATCCTTATCCTCGAAGGGTAAAATATGCTCCTTCATTTCTACTATATAAACATCTACCCCAAGCCTTCTAAAAAACTGTCCAAATTCACAGCCAATTACTCCTCCACCGACAATAATCATTGACTTTGGTATTTTTTCTAACTTTAAGGCCTCATCACTAGTAATAACATTCTTTCCATCATAGGGAAATATTGATGGTATTATAGGTATGGACCCTGTGGCCAGTATTATCCTATCTGACTCAACTATTTCTCTTAAGCCATCTTCCTTTGAAACCTCAACCCTATTCTTACCAATTAATTTTCCAAATCCATTAATCAACTTTATGCCTCTTTCTTTAAATAGAAGCTCTATTCCCTCTGAAAGCTGCTGAACTATTTTTTTCTTACGACTCATCATAAATTCAAAGTCGGGCTTTATATCACCCTTAATATCAACTCCATAATCTCCTGATTTTAAAACAAGCTGAAGGACCTCAGAACATGCCAGTAAGGATTTAGTGGGAATACAACCCCAGTTTAAACATGTGCCGCCAATATTAGCCTTTTCTATTACCGTAGTTTCAGCACCGAGGATTGCGGCCTTAATAGCCGCCACATATCCTCCGGGACCTCCACCAATTATTGTTATCCTCATATTTTATCCCCCTAATCCTCTACTTTCCTGATGCAAGGGCTACACAATTCTCTAACATTTCCCCATTCCATAGGTCAGCTTTCCTTAGAATATCTGGTATGTTTTCCTCAGCACCGATGGCCATAACATGGACACCGTCACATAAATCATTTTCCCTTAGCTTTCCTATAAGTTCACCTGCTATCTTTATTCCTTCCTCTACTTTCTTCTCAGCATTTTTCATTCTTTCAATCAGTTCATCCGGAATAAATATACCCGGGACATTTTTATTCATATATTTTGCCATACCCACTGATTTAAGAGGTATTATTCCGGCAAGTATCTTAGCATCTATATGCCTTGTTTTTTCTCTAAAATTCTTCATAGTTTCGATATCATAAACCCCCTGGGTTTGGAAAAATTTAGCTCCGGCCTTCACCTTTTTCTCCATTTTTAAAATCTGGATTTCTAAGGGTTCATATTTGGGGGTTACACATGCCCCAAGATAAAAGTGGGGCTTACCCTTTAACTTGTTTCCATTCATATCCTTTCCTTCACATAAGATGGAGGCAATCTTTAAAATCCCAACAGAATCCAATTCAAATACACACTTTGCTTCAGGATGATCACCCACCACCGTATGATCACCTGTAAGGGCAAGAACATTTTCGATATCAAAAACACCTGCCGATAGCAGCTCTCCCTGAATTGCTATTCTATTCCTATCCCTTCCCGTAATTTGTAGTACGGGCTCCAAGCCTAAATCCTTTAACATTTTACAGGTTGCCAAGGAGGTAGCCTTAAGGGAGGCCGATTGAAAATCAGTAACGTTAACGCCGTGAACCCTCCCCTTTATGGCCTGTGCACATTCCTTTAGGTGGGAGAAATCCGTTCCCTTAGGAGGTGCTATTTCAACTGTTACTACAAAATCTCCCCTATCAAAGGCTTCTCTTAATATGCCCATCTAGCATGCATCCCCCTTGTCATTAAGATTTAATCTTCCTGGAGAAACAACCCTTTTATAATTCCTAGGTTCTCTTATCTCTGTTAAATTATCAAGCTTTCCAAGACTTTTTAATTTCTCATATATTAGAATCCATCCACAATCTTTATTTGAATCCACTTCACATTTTCCCTCTTTTGCTCCACCACAAGCACCATTTAAAAGGCCCTTTGCACATAGGGTCGTTGGACATATTCCACCGGTCCAACCAAGCTCACAGTCTCCACAGGCTTTACATGATTCCTCAAATTCTCCAACCCTTTTTACTTCCCCTATAAACATTGTATTGTTTCCTGGATAAACAGGTAATTTCAATAGCTTTGCTACAGTTTGCGTACCATCTCCACAGGCTAATGATAGGACCGAATCTGCCTCTTTAAAGTCCTTCTTTAGTACCTTTAAATCCTTTTTTACCTTTAAATAATTACAGGAAGGGTCTAGTATCCTATGGCCTATAACCTCAATACCTTTTTCCTCTAAGCTATTTTTCATTTTTAATATTTCTTCTTCTCCACCAACTTTACAAGTTGATGCACAAAGGGAGCAACCAGTAATAACTACTTTTTTACTGCCTTCAAGGTATTTTATAATTTCTTCAAATGGTTTGCTTTGAGAAATTATCATTACTTTTCCCCCTAACCCTATACTTTTAACTATGGAATCTATATAAACTTAGGAAATTATTTAATATTTATACAGGTCACATAAATTTTTTTATAAATCTACTGATATATTAAATCTATCTACTAATAACCTTAAATTTTTGATATAATAAAGCATGTAAATAGCAGCCGTCTTATCTATTCTTAGACATCATGTTTTTAAAGACAGTCTACTATTTACAATACTTATTAAAGATAAACAACTCTAAGGTTTAATGAATTTCAAATAAAAGATATAGAAGCATCTATTATTTTCTTTGAAATTTATTTAGATGTTAATGTTGTTTATCTATATGTGGATTTGTAGATTAAGCAGTTACTTTATCTAAAGGAGCTGTATCAACTATATCTATACTGTTTTGCATCTTACAAGCTTTTACTACATGCTTTACAAGGATTGATGTAGTAACTGAACCAACTCCACCTGGCACGGGAGTAATCATAGATGCTCTTTCTTTAACAGTATCAAAGTCTACATCTCCACATAATTTTCCATTTTCATCAAGGTTTATACCTATATCTATTACTACTGCTCCCTTTCCTACCCAGCTTTCCTTAACTAATTTAGGGACTCCACAGGCTACAACTACTATATCTGCCTCCTTTGCAAGCTTTGCAGCATCTTTAGTGAATATATGGCAAGTGGTAACAGTGGCATCCTGATTTAGAAGAAGTACTGATACTGGCTTTCCAACTACATTTGAAGCTCCTATTACAACACAGTCCTTTCCTTGGAGTTTGACATCGTAATGCTTTAATATTTCCATAACTGCAACGGGTGTACAGGGTGAAAACCCAGTCTGATCTCCCTCATATAGTTTCCCTTGATTAATGGGACTAAAGCAATCTACATCTTTTTTAGGATTAATTACATATTTAATAGCATTTTCATCTAAATGATTTGGTAGTGGTCTAAATATTAAAATGCCATTTACCCTAGCATCTCCATTGAGTTCTTTTATTTTATTTATAAAATCATCCTGTGTAGTGTCTTCAGCCAATTCTTTAACCTCTACCTCAATGCCTATTTTTTCGCATCGTTTAAGTATTCCCCTTTCATAGGCTAAATCATCGGGCCTTGCACCAACTCTTAAAACGGCTAATCTCGGGGTTATATCTTTTTCCTTCAAACCTTTGACTTCCCTAATAAGTTCCTCACTTATTTTGTCAGCCACTGGTTTTCCTTTTATTACATTGCCCACTACAGAACCTCCTCTGTGATTTAATCAGTTTAAAAAGGATTTATTTTAAAAGCAGCTTTTCAACTTTCCTATAAACCTCGTCTGCTATCCTGATTCCCTCTATTACTAAAACCTCAGTTTCTTCTTTAACCTTGTTCACATAATCAATATCCTTTATAGAGTTAATATTAATGACTATATTTAACTGACCACTTATAAGGGCAGCCCTTAAGCACTGGACTCCAACCCCAACATCACTAATCGCAAGCCTTGAGCCTTTATCTACCAACTCTTCATGAAGCTCTATGGAATCATAGCAGGCCTTTACAATTTTAATAGGGACTTCACAGGCACCCTTTAATGCCTTCTCCAATACTTCTTCCCTTCTTTTCTTTTCTTCTTCAGTATTAGCCTTTATTCCATATGCCTTCGATAAGGGAAGAAAATTCTTGGCATCATCATCTATCATTTGAAGAAGGTCCTTCTCTAAACCAGCAGCTTTTTTAAGAATGTTCTCAATGGTTTCCTCATACTCTTTATATCTTTTTTTTCCAAGGGTTAAGTTACAAACCATGCTTCCTAGGGCCATACCTATTGCTCCAACCAATGCAGCAGCACCGCCACCACCTGGCACAGCAGATTTGGATGCCAAAGCTTCAACAAATTCAGTACAAGTTTTTTGTGAAAGTTCCATTATTAACCTCCTTAAAACCTTTAGAATAAACCTGAAATTACTCCCTTTTCATCCACATCGATTTTTTCTGCAGCCGGTACTCTCGGAAGTCCAGGCATTTTCATAATATCTCCAGTTAAGGCCACAATAAATCCTGCTCCAGATGAGATGTTAACATCCCTTACAGCAACATTGAAACCCTTTGGCCTGCCTAATTTTTTAGGATCATCCGTTAATGAATATTGAGTTTTAGCCATGCAAACTGGAACGTTACCAAATCCTAACTCCTCAAGCTTTGCTATTTGCTTTGAAGCAGTAACAGTAAACTCAACGTCATCGGCACCGTAGATTTTTTGTACAATGTTTCTTATTTTTTCTTTGATTGTCATATCTATCTCATATGAATATGTGAAGTTGTTATCTTCTTCCTCAATTAATCTCAACACTTCCTTGGCAAGTTCTTCTCCGCCTTCACCGCCCTTAGCCCATACTTCCGATAATGCCACATTTACTCCAAGCTCCTCACATCTATCTTGAACTAGTTTAAGTTCAGATTCTCTATCGGTTGGAAACCTATTAAGGGCCACAACTGCCGGAAGTTTAAAAACTTTAGTGATATTTTCAACATGCTTCAATAGGTTTGGAATACCCCTCTCTAATGCACCAAGGTCTTCATTGTTTAACTCTCCCTTTGGCAGTCCACCATTATATTTAAGAGCTCTTATAGTGGCTACTATAATTACCGCATCGGGCCTTAATTTAGCTATCCTACATTTTATATCTAAAAATTTTTCCGCTCCAAGGTCTGCACCAAAGCCAGCCTCCGTAACTACATAGTCGGCAAAATGCATTGCCATTTTTGTAGCAATTACAGAGTTACAACCATGGGCAATATTGGCAAATGGTCCACCATGCACTAATGTCGGTGTCCCCTCAAGGGTTTGAACTAAATTAGGTTTTAATGCGTCCTTAAGGAGTGCTGCCATTGCTCCATTGGCATTTAGCTCCTTTGCTGTAATAGGTTTGTCATCCCTTGTATAACCAACAATTATTCTTCCTAGCCTTTCTTTTAGATCAAGAATATCATTGGCTAAACAGAAGGCAGCCATTACCTCCGAGGCAACAGTTATATCAAATCCATCCTCTCTAGGTACTCCATTTGTTCTTCCACCAAGGCCATTGGTAAGGAATCTAAGCTGTCTATCATTCATATCAACAGCCCTTCTCCATGTAATTTTTCTAGTGTCTATATTTAACTCATTTCCTTGATAAATATGATTGTCAACCATAGCTGCTAATAAATTGTTTGCCGCACCTATGGCATGAAGGTCTCCTGTAAAGTGAAGATTAATATCTTCCATTGGAACAACCTGTGCATATCCTCCACCTGCTGCTCCACCCTTTACTCCAAATACTGGTCCTAAGGAAGGCTCTCTAAGGGCAACTACAGTTTTTTTATTAAGTCTTGATAATGCATCTGCTACTCCTATGGTAGTAGTAGTTTTTCCTTCACCCGCCGGTGTCGGATTGATTGCCGTAGTTAAAACGAGCTTTGCCTTCTTGCCAGTTCCCTTTCTAAGTAAGTTGTAATCAACCTTAGCTTTATGCTTTCCATACAAATCAATATCATCTTCCGTTAAACCTAATTTTTTAGCTATCTCCCTAATGTCTTTGAGATTTGTCTCTTGGGCAATTTCAATGTCACTTTTGAAATTCATTCTATTTCCCCCTTTATTAGAGCTTTTCTTTTATTCTCTTTACCTCCATAATTGTATTTTTACTACAATCATAGGAAGATTTATAAAGCCTATCGGAATTTATAACATCATCGCTATAGTGTATGAAGCCTAAGCAATCGATTGATTCAACCTCCTCTAATATATAAGTTTTGTCATCTTCATTTCTCACCTTGTTCCCAACAACTAAGATCTTGTTTACCCCTATATCCTTTGCAAGTTTTTTTACCTGTTTATATGTTTGTAAACTTCTTATTCCCGGTTCAACTACAACTATAAAAGCATCTACACCCCCAGCAGTTCCCCTTCCCAGGTGCTCTATTCCCGCTTCCATATCAAGTATCACAATATCCTTGTTTTGAAGTATAAGATGGGAAGTTAGCTTTTTAAGTAAAACATTTTCAGGGCAGAAGCATCCCATGCCTCCCATATCCACTGTTCCCATAGTGAGAATATTTACACCTTTATATTCCAAGCAATATTTTTCTGGTATATCATCCACCCTTGGATTCATTTTAAACATCTTGCCAAAGGAACCTGGAGTTGAGTTTGTTCTTTCCATAATCAATTTTTTCATTTCCGATATGGGTACAATCTCATCTAACCTTTCCTCAGGTAATCCTAAAGCTAATGCCAAATTGGGATCAGGGTCTGCATCAACAGCCAATACTCTATAGCCTTCCTCAGCATATATTCTGCTAAGAATTGCTGCAAATGTAGTTTTACCTACTCCTCCCTTTCCTGTAATCGCAATCTTCATTATGTTCACCTGGCCTTTTATGATATCGTAAAAATTTTTACCATATTATTTATTACCATATATTCTAATCTCAACTACTCCTATTGAGGACTGCATTAGCCATTTTTTGAACTTTATTTTCCTCATATTTAATATCAAATTTAGCCCTATGACCAACCCGCTCCTCAAATTTCTTCCTCTTTTCTTCTATAGCATCAATCATTTGCTTGGCACACTCATGACCATCTGTTTCAACATGGAATTTTGCCCCTACCCAATCTTCAATTCTATTAGTTAATATGTCTACTACCTCTGGTCCTCCTAATATTTGGGGTACAACTCCAAGCCAAGTATTTATACCTGAGGACACAACATATGTACCAATGGCAATTGCCTTTTCTGACATCCACTCAGGGGCTATGCCAGCCACAGGTAAATCACTCATATCTAAGTCAAAATGTTTTGCAACCTCTCCAACAACGGTAAGAATCCTTGTATTATCAACACAGGAACCTAGATGCAATACCGGTGGAATATCTGTTAATTCACATACTCTGTAAAGCCCTCCACCACAAAGGTCTTTTGCATCTCTGCACATAAGCCCTGCCTTTGCAGCAGCCTGGGCAGCACAACCAGTAGCAACAACTATTACGTCATTTGCTATTAGATGTTTAATTACTTGTATCATACTTTCATCATGGACTTTTTTTGGATTGTTACAACCTACTATACCCACTGCTCCCCTTAATACTCCGGAAGCAAGACAATCGGCCAGTGGCTTTACAGTACCAGCTACATCTATGTTGCTGTTAACTACTTTATCTAAGTGTCTAATTATATTCTTATAGCTAAATCCTACAGTTGCATGGGATTTAGAGCTTGGAATAAATACCTTCTCCCTATCTCTTCTTTTAAAGTTTAAAATGGCTTCCTTTAATATGGTTTTCGCTGACCCATAGGCAGTGCTCTCATTAAATTCTATATGGGTTGCGTCCTTAATTCTCGCCTTCGGTGATGTAGTTATGAATTTTGTATGATAATGGTTTGACAGTTCCACCAGTGAGGGAAATATACACTGAACATCAACTATCACAGCTTCAACAGCTCCAGTAATTACTGCAAGCTCCTGCTGTAGGAAGTTACCTGCAATTTTGACACCATGTCTCATAACAACCTCATTACCAGTACAACACATACCAGCAATATTTATGCCATCTGCCCCAACTTCCCTTGCTAGTTCTTGAAGTTCTGGGTCATCAGCCACAAGTACAATCATTTCAGAAAGACTTGGTTCATGGCCATGAATTATAATGTTAACTTGATTTTCTTCTAAAACTCCAAGGTTTGCTTCAGTTTCCCTTGTTGAAGGTGAACCAAATAAAACATCGGAAATCTCAGTACCCATATATGAACCACCGTAACCATCGGCGAGGGCTGTTCTCATTGAAAGCTTAATCATGCTTTCAGCATCCCCAGTACATCCAATATGGGTAGAATGCATTACTGTAACGACTTCTCTATCAATAGCCCTTGGTATTATATCAAGATTTTTCCATATTTCTTTTCTTCTTTCTGGTACAAAATCTGGTATTGTCAAGTAACCAAAGGACTTGCCATATTCATTTAATCCATATTCAGCTACTTCATGGGCAATCTCATATATATCCTTATCTTCCGTATCTATTTTCCATCTTTTAGCTACTTCCAATAACTTTTTTTCATCCTTAACTGTATAATTTCCATCCTTACTAGCCATATGAAGTACATGGAGAATACTCCTTCCATGGTCAGAATGGGCTGCTGTCCCTGCTGCAACCATTCTAGCGTAGCTTCTTGACACTATAATGTCTGCAGTAGCACCACAAAGTCCTTTTTGTGCTCCTCTTCCAGAAACTGGACTAATCCTACAAGGCCCCATTGAGCAGTTACGGCAGCATAAGCCCTTTTCTCCGAAGCCACAAGGTGTCTTCATTGCATCTTTTCTGTCCCAAATTGTTTCCACTCCATCACTTTTAGCCTTGTCAAAAAGTTCTATGGTGGTACTGTCAATAGATATGTCTTTGCCCTTCAAATTTGTAACCCCCTTTAGTTAATCTATTAAATTCCCCTTTTTATTAACAAGAGAAAGTTGCATAATTACCGTTTTAAAAATTAAAAAGCTTGCTATTAAATACAGTGTTAAAATCACAAAAGCCACAGCCCATGTATTATACGATTTTGCCAAGTTAGAATTATGCAATTTCCTCAATAAAAGAAAGAATTTTCAATCTATGAAAGTCTTTTATCTAAATAAATTGTTATTTTAGAAGCTTAAAACTCCATAATTAAAAGTCCCTTTCATAAAGGAACTGAGGCTGTTAACAAACTCCCAATTTCTGCGTTACTGCTAAAATCTCCGGTGCTCACTTAGTCAATAAAATTTTAGAACGAACTGATAAGTTCGTGGGAAATTTTATGGTATTTGCTAAAGGCAAATAGACTTCCTTTT
>JAKSBP010000369.1 GCA_022361035.1 Clostridia bacterium | reverse complement strand
GTAATAGAAGGTAAAACAGATTCATAAAAATCGCTCTAAAGGAAACCTCAGAGCCTGCTTTCGTTTATTAAGTTTGTTAGTCACTCATCTATAAAGGCAAGGATTAAATTCTTAGAAATTTGAAAATTCGACACATTGATTAAAAATATTAATTTATACAAAATGGGAAAAAATGTAGAAAAATAGGAAATGGTGTCGCAAAAAGATACAGGGGAGTTTCTTGACAAATAAAGGATAAGAAGATATTATAAAAGTGTAAATATTATAAATAGGATATATTTAAAAAATTTTAACTGAATTAATTAATAAAATAAATTAATTATATTAAGGGGGGAGTAATATGAAGTATTTTTTAGACAGTGCAAAAATTGATGAGATAAGATATGCCTACAAGAATTGGAAGATTGATGGAGTGACAACTAATCCAAAGCATATTAAATTAAGTGGTAAACCATTTTTAACTGTCCTAGAGGAAATGGCTGAAGAATTTAAAGGAATTGACTTTCCCATATCTGTAGAAATAAATCCACATCTTGAAAACACCCAAGAAATGATTGAAGCAGCCAGAAAAGTCTCACAAATATCTAAAAACTTTATAATAAAAATACCCTGTACAGAAGAAGGGCTGATTGCAGCTAAGGAGCTTACTAAAGAAGGTGTGAGGACAAATATAACCCTAGTTTTTTCACCCTCCCAGGCCATACAAGCGGGAAGAATCGACTCACATTTTGTATCCCCCTTTGTTGGTTGGAAGGAAGGTAGTGGAGAAGACTGTGGACAGTATATTGAGGACATAGTCAATATCTATAGAGACTATGATTTTAAAACGAAAATTATCGTAGCTGCCTTAAGAAATGGAAAACAGATTGTAGATGCTGCAAAGGCAGGAGCAGATATAGTAACATGTGGATTCAATGTATATAGGGATAGTTTCTATCATCCATTTACAAATCATGGATTAGAAGTATTTAGAAATGCATGGGACGAAACAGAGACAGGAGATGAGAAATGATGAGAATAGGATTTATTGGACTTGGGATAATGGGAGAATCCATGTGTGAGAATATAGTTAAAAAAAGCGAAAAAGAAGTTTTTGTATACGATATAAATCAAGAACAGGTGAAAAAGTTAGTAGATTTAGGGGCTAAAGCTGCCTCTTCAAATCAGGAAATTGGGGAGAAATGTGATGTAATTATTTCGATGGTTCCTAAAAGCAGCAATGTAATAGAGGTTTATAATGAATTACTGCCTACTTTAAAACCAGGAAGGATACTAATAGATATGAGTACCATTGACCCATCGGTATCCCGTAAATTATCGGAGAGTGTAAAGGAAAAAGGATGTTCAATGCTAGATGCACCCGTAGTTAAGAGTAAGCCTGCGGCTATAAAGGGAGAGCTTGGGATTTACATTGGTGGAGATAGGAAAGTATACGAAGAGGTAAAGCCTATACTATTATGGATGGGAAACAATGTGATACATATGGGGGATAATGGCAGTGGACTTGTAATGAAGATTTGTCACAACATGCTTGTTGCCCAAATTCAAAATGGAGTAAATGAAACCATTACCTTAGCAGAAAATAGTGGACTTAATTTCGATGATGTGGTTACTGCCATATCCTATGGTGGAGGGCAGAACTTTTATCTAGATGGTAAGAAAGGGGCCATAAAGGAGGGGGACTTTACAACTGCCTTCTCAGTAGAAAATATGAATAAGGATATAAATTTAGCTGTGAATTTAGGAACAGAATTAGAAATTAAATTACCGGGGGCAGAAAATGTAAAAAGGGTTTATGAACAAGCAGTAAATAGAGGATTTTCCAAGGAGGACTTTTCAGCCACTATTAAAATAGTTAGAGATAATTAAAGAAGTCATTTATCTGAATTCATAGAGGGGGGTGTTATCATGAAGCATAGGATCAAGCTAGGTGTACTATGTTTGGCAAGGACAACATTTGATTTCAATGGGGCAAAGGAAATATTTGATGCAAGAAAAAAAGACCTTAGAAATTTAGAAAACGTAGATTTACAGATTATTGAAGACCTCGTTATAGAGGTAGAAGATGGAGAAAGGGCAGCTAAAGAACTGGCATCGAAGGGTGTAGATGGTGTTGTAATAATAAGTGGAACCTTTCACCTTGGGCACTTGGCTTTAATTTTAGATAAGGTGATTAGAAAACCTATACTACTTTGGGGCTTTAATGAACTACCCTATGATGGAGGAAAGATTCGCCTCAATTCAGTATGTGGTGTAAACCTAAATGCATCAAATCTTTATAAATCGGGAAATGATACATTCCATGTAACCATTGGAGATGAAATAGATAGGGACTGGGTAGATGCAGTCAGAATTAAGTCGGCCCTTCAAAATGCCCATATAGGGCTTTCCGGCTTTAGAGCCCACGGATTCTTTAATCTAGGTGTAGATGAGCTTAAAACATTTAAAGAAACTGGGGTGCTCCTGGATCAGTTTCCCATATCGGAAATGTATGGGCAAGAAGTAAGTGAAGAGGAGATTCAGGAGAGGGAAAGGGAAGTAAGAAAAAAATTTGATACATCCGGTGTAACCGATGAACAAGTAAAAAAAGTAGCTAGATTAATAGCATCTACTAAAAAGTTCATGGATGTCAATAGACTAACGGGTCTGGCAGTAAGATGCTGGCCTGAATATGCAAATAACTATGGTATTTCTCCCTGTGCTGCAATGTCAATACTTCAGTCTCAAGGTTATGTAATGGGTTGTGAAGGTGATGTTGAGGGAACTCTAACTATGATAGCAGCTAAGGCTGTCGGTGGAGAAACACCCTTTTTAGCCGACCTTTCCCAGGTCAACTTTAAAGAAGATTTTGCCCTTATGTGGCACTGTGGTGTAGCTCCATGTAATCTTTGGGATGGTAAATCGAAGAGGAGCTTAGATACCTATTTTGCTGGAGGACGTGGAGTAACAGCAGACTTTGTTATGAAGTCGGGGAAAGTTAATATCTTTAGAATAGATTCGGCAAGGGGTAGAACAAGACTCTACATGGGAACTGGTGAAGCCATGGCAATGGATAAAGAATTAAAAGGGACCTATGCAAAGGTTAGATTCAATAAATCCATAGGAGATATTATTGAGCAAGTTGTCTACAGCGGCATAGCCCATCATGTTGTTATGGTATATGGGGACTTTATAAAACCCTTTGAAATTTTTGCAAGGTTAATGGGTTGGGAAGTCATAAGATAAGGCTTCCTTCTCCCCATAACATAGAAAAATAGTATAAAAATAGATTTTAGGAAAACGTTTTTCTGAAGATTCTTTCTAAGAAAAAATGGCTAATGAGCTGATAAATTATAGGATGAATTTTCCCAAAATTCAATCAAAGCCCCGTTCTTTTAAATAAAGGGAAGGGAAATAAAAGTAAGTTAATTTATTGTGCTAGTAAATCGTAGTTATTCAATATACAAGATTCATATTAGTAAGAACAGCACAATAAATTGAGATATTTATTTATGATGGAGGTGTTAAAATGAATGTAATGTTTACTATTTTAAGTTGTGCTTTTTTCATGGGAATAGTGGCATGGATTTCCTATCAAAAAACAAAGGGTGAAGTTTCTAGTGCTGACGGTTATTTTCTAGCGGGCCGTGGCCTTGCTGGCATATTTATTGCTGGTTCTTTATTGCTTACTAACCTATCGGCAGAACAACTTATAGGTTTAAATGGGCAATCATATCGTTTAAACATGTCAAATATGGCATGGGAAGTTACAGCAGGTGTGGCAATTATCATACTTGCCATCTACTTACTTCCTAAATATTTAGGGGGAGCATTTTCCACCTTACCTCAGTTTTTAAAAACCCGTTATGATGATGGAGTTAGAAGACTTTCCGTTTATCTCTTCATGCTGGGCTATGTATTAGTTACTATTCCTTCCGTTTTATATTCAGGTTCCCTTGCAGTTCTAAAGCTATTCGATGTTCCAGAGCTGTTAGGAATATCCTATTTCCAATCCATATGGCTAGTTGTATGGGTTGTAGGAATTATAGGCGGCATCTATGCAATATTTGGTGGTCTAAGGGCAGTAGCTGTTTCAGATACAATAAATGGTATTGGGTTATTGATAATTGGAATTTTAATGCCAATTCTAGGATTCCTTGCCCTAGGAAATGGCAGTATCATAGCGGGAATAAAGGAAATAACCATAACCCATGCTGAAAAATTAAATGCAATAGGTTCTCCTACAGACTCTATTCCCTTTGGAACTATCTTTACGGGGATGGTCTATGCAAATCTATTTTATTGGGGAACTAATCAATATGTAATCCAAAGAACCCTAGGGGCTAAGAACCTGGCAGAGGGTCAAAAAGGCGTATTGCTATCTGGATTCTTTAAAATTTTAGTTCCATTTATGATGATGATTCCAGGTATTATTGCCTTCCATCTATATGGTGATAGTCTTAAGTCCGTTGATCTAGCCTTTCCTACCCTTGTAACTAATCTTTTACCAACTGCATTATCTGGTTTCTTTCTAGCGGTTCTGCTAGGAGCTGTACTGAGTTCATTTAATTCACTACTTAACAGTGCCGCCACAATGTTCGTACTAGATATCTATAAGCCCCATTTCAATCCAAAGGCCGATGATAAAAAATTGATTACCGTTTCTAAAGTATTTGGGACAATAGTTGCGTTAGTATCCTTTGTAGTATCTCCAATGCTTATGAATGCTCCCGATGGACTGTGGGATTTAATAAGAAGATTTACAGGATTTTTTAATATTCCAATCATAGTCCTAGTAATGGTAGGAGTTTTAACTAAACGCGTTCCAGCTATTGCTGCAAAAGTAGCTGTATACTTTCACATTATCACCTATTTCATGTTAGTCTGGGGAATGAAATGGCTGTTTGGATGGCAGGTATCTATTCATTTCGTACATGTTTACTTCATACTGTTTTGGTCTGAAGTTGCAATAATGCTTATTATAAGTAAGATTGCTCCAAGAAGGGAGCCTTGGAAATATGAAAAAAGAGCCAAGGTCGATATGACCCCTTGGAGATATACACCCCTTGTATCAGTACTGCTATGTTCAGCTATGGTATTTACCTATATATTGTTCTCCAAGGTAGGTTTAGCCTATGGCGGGGGAATAGCTTCTCCAAGCTTTTTACCATCATTAGGAGTACTAGTGGTCTTTACAATTATAATTGGGTATATTGCCCATACAGCCTGGTATAAAAAATATGCTGAATATTTAACGGGTAAAAGCCTAGAGGGAAGCAGTGGTCATAAGATAAATTAGGAGGGGGATTAAGATTATGGAGTTGATGAAAAATGGGGATGGATTTACAATAAAATTGAATGGTAGAAAAATAATTTCACATTCTTCTAATAAGCCATTTGTGTATTCAGGTTATGGTGAGCCACATATTGATATGTATAGGGGAAATTTCAAAATTGAGGATTATGTAATCCAGCGTTCACCCCTTAAGTATGCAAGAGTATTAGAAAAAAGTGGCTATTATGTTATAGAGCTTAGAAAGTTTGAAGAACAAAGAAGACCAGAGCTTAAATTAGAAGCTAGAATGGAAGGGGATAGACTTAGGGTATACTTTAAAGAAGCTAATAATGATATAAATCGACTATGGATTAGAATTGAGGCCGATGAAGGAGAAAAGGTATATGGATGCGGTGAGCAGTTATCGTATTTTAATCTCAGGGGCAAAAACTTTCCCCTTTGGACCTCGGAGCCGGGGGTAGGAAGAAATAAAAGTACATATACTACTTGGCAGGCCGATGTAAAGGATAAAGCGGGGGGAGATTATTATACTACAAACTATCCCCAGCCTACATTCATATCCACTAAAAAATATTATTGTCATCTAGAGAGTACAGCCTACTTAGATTTTGATTTCAGAAATAGGGACTTTCATGAGCTGCAGGTATGGAATATCCCAGAATATATACAATTTGAAACTGGTGATACCTATTTGGAGCTAGTTGAAAGGTTAACTGGATTTTTAGGTAGGCAGCCGGAGCTTCCAGATTGGATATACAACGGATTTATCCTTGGAATTCAAGGAGGTACTAAGTTCGTTATGGAGACAATGGATAGGATGCTCGAAGGGGGAGTGCCCATTGCAGCCCTTTGGTGTCAAGATTGGCAGGGAGTTAGAATTACCTCCTTTGGAAAACGGTTAATGTGGAACTGGAGCTGGAACGAGGAAACTTATCCTCAATTGGATAAGAAGATACATGAGCTTAAAGAAAGGGGAATTCGATTTATGGGCTATATAAATCCCTATGTTGCTGTGGAAGGGGATTTATATAAGGAAGCATCTGAGAAGGGATATTTAGCATTAGACCATAAAGGAGAAATTTATTTAGTGGATTTTGGAGAATTCTACTGTGGTATTGTTGATTTTACCAATGATAGGGCAAAGGACTGGTATAAGGAGGTTATTAAAGAAAACTTAATTGGATTTGGTCTTGATGGATGGATGGCCGATTTTGGTGAATACCTGCCAACAGATTGTTATTTAAGTAATGGAGTAAGTGCACAGATTATGCACAATGCCTGGCCGGTGATTTGGGCTAAGGTAAATTATGAAGCCCTTAAGGAAACTGAAAAACTTGGTGAAGTGGTATATTTTATGAGGGCAGGCTTCACAGGAAATCAGAAATACTGTCCATTGATGTGGGCAGGGGACCAGAGCGTGAACTGGAGCCTAGATGATGGATTAGCCTCGGTTATTCCAGGGGCCCTGTCCCTGGGTATGACTGGATGTGGCCTTCATCATAGCGATATTGGCGGATATACAAGTCTTCATGGTAATGTTCGCACAAAGGAGCTATTTATGAGATGGGTTGAAATGGGAGCATTTACACCGGTGATGAGGTCCCACG
>JAKSBP010000034.1 GCA_022361035.1 Clostridia bacterium | reverse complement strand
TTATAAAAATCGCTCTAAAGGAAACCTCAGAGTCTGCTTCCGTTTATTAAGTTTGTAAGTCACTCTTCTTATAGTGAAATGAGGTGCTATTAATGAAATTTATTGTTTTGCCTTCTGATGATAAAGTTGGAGCCTATTGCTATTGTAATTACTGTTCAAAATGTAGTAGTAGGTGCAATCCACTGTGTGGAACCAATAATTGTCCTTCAAATATTTAGCAAGTAAAAAGAGAAAGGTGTGAAATTATGAAGTTTATTATACATCCGCAAAACCAATTAAATGCAGGCTATTGTTATTGTGCACAATGTGATGATTGTAATCATTGTATCAGATGCGGCTCAAATGTGTGTGATGGTAAGGTATATCCCTGTTAATGAACTTAGCAAATAAAATTTATAGGGAGATGAGGTTTAATGAAATACTTAGTAAAGCCGACTAAGAGCATAGTTTTAGGATACTGTTACTGCCATGATTGTAATCAGTGTAATCCTAAGTGTACACATTGCAGCGTCAATGATTGTTCACCTAGACGTTTATAGTGTAGTGCAGTAACTATTTTTTAATATTTCAAGCTTTAAAAACTAAGGGAAGGATAATAAAAGAATACTTAGTATCCCCCTTTGTTTTATAGAGAAATTTCTATATAGAAATTTCCAGAAATTATTTCTAGTAGGAGGTGAAGATATGACTTATATAGTTAAGCCTAAAACAGAGGTTGTTGAGGGATATTGTTATGGTTGTAGTGAACAATGCAACAACAGATGTGGATCTCAATGCTTTAAAAACTAAGGGGAGCATGAAACTTCCACTAACTTTAACAGCATGAGATTCATAATTGGGTCAACAAAGAAATTGGCTCAAGGATACTGCTATTGTGCAGGGATATGTAATACCAGGTGCATAGGAGTATGTAATAGGAGATGCGAAGGGCAGTATATTAGCAAGTAATAATTAATAACCCTATTAGCAGAGGTTAGCAGAGGAGGTATTTCCATGAAATACTTAGTAAATCCTGTAAAGGATTTTGTAGAAGGCTACTGCTACATATGTGGAACACAATGTAATAACAAATGTGGAGAGCAATGTATAAAGAATTAATTAATGTATAATACGGATAATATACGGGGAGGTGCAATGTGTGAAATATTTAGTACAGCCATCAAAAAACATTACTGAAGGTTATTGCTATGGTTGTGGCAGTCAGTGCCAAAATGATTGTACAAACCAATGTATGTCAAAGAGTAAATAGTGTATTTATATAGAATAAATTCACTATGAAAAATATTTATACACAAAATTTAAAGGTGGTACAAAGAAATATGAAATATATTGTAAAGCCATACAATAAGCTTTCTGAAGGCTATTGTCTTTGCACTAACTGTAATAATTATTGTGAAAAGGAATGTGCTCCAAAAAGTATGAGATAGGGATGAAGTAGACCAACTCATATACAAAACTCGAGGCTTTTAAGGAACTCCCATATAGTTTCTTAATTAGCCTCGGGTAAAATTTACACTTAGACATAGCCTAATAGCTGGGTTTCGTGTATGTCAACCCACTGTAAACTTACACATAGAGTTTTACGTACAAAATGATTCGTTTGTACAACCTAATACTCTATCTAATTTTCAATGTGCTTATATATCTGCCTAAGGTCAGATATATGAGGCTGTTAACAAACTCCCAATTTCTGCGTTACTGCTAAAATCTCCGGTGCTCACTTGCAGTAGAGCAAGCTCCGCTCCTCGATTTTAGCGTGCCTTGAACTTGGAAGTTTGTTAAAGCCTATCATCTTGATATTATACTATATTTTACAATAAATATCTAGTTTCCTTGAAAAATAGCCTATTCACAAGGTGGAAGATTTATCCATTAAATATAAAAGAATAGATATTGCTTTTGTATTTATATCTTAATTAACATAATCCCTGATTTTAAAAAAAGTTTTGTAATATAGTGAGAAAGTTATTAAGCTAAAATATTTTAGTAAACTAAATATTATATTTATGGAGGTAAGTCAATGAAAGCTTCACGTTATAATATGATTTTAGACACAGACGAAGGAAAAAAACTTGCATTTAACAGTATGACTTGTGCCCTTGCGGAGATAAATGATGACTTTTTAGATGTTTTAGGAAATATACAAGATATTAAATATGATGAGCTTAAAGGTGAAAGAAAAGAGCTAGTAGATAATATGCTTCATGGTAACTATATTGTGAAAGAAGAAGTAGACGAGTTAAAATTAATTAAGTATAGGCACTTGAAGGGTAAATATAATACAGATGTTTTGGGGCTGACCATTGCACTTACATTAAACTGTAATTTTGCCTGTCCCTATTGTTATGAAAGTCCTCAACCGGGTTTTTTAACGGAGGAAGTAGAGAAAGGTATTATCGACCTAGTGACTGAAACAGCAAAAAGAAGAAAAGGCGTAAGCATTACATGGTATGGTGGGGAGCCTTTACTTGATAAAGATATTATTTTTGGATTATCTGAAAAATTAATAAAAATTTGTGAAGAGAATCAAGCTGAATATGGCGCCTTTATTGTTACCAATGGCTATTTGATAGATGATGAAACTATTAAAAAGTTTAAAGAAGCTAAGATTACAGGAGCACAGGTCACAATAGATGGACCTCCTAAAATCCATAATGCACGGAGAAAATTAAAGGGCAGCGACGAAGAAACCTTTGGAAAAATCTTAGAAAATGTTATAAAACTAAAGGAAAACAATATAAATGTCACTATAAGAGTTAATATTGATAAGACAAATGTAGAGTATATTGAAGAACTCCTTGACATATTGCAAGAAAATAATCTTCAAGATTTGTCAATCAGTTTAGGCCATGTTACAGCCTATACGGAAGCATGTAGCTCTGTCTCCGAGTCATGCTTAGATACGGAAGAATATGCGAAAAATGATGTTAAATATCAACAAATATTATATGATAGGGGATTTGATGTGGAGGGATATCCATACTATCCTGGAATTAAAGCAAATTACTGTTGTGCCGATTCATCTAATGCCTTTGTACTTGACCCGGAGGGTTATATGTATAAATGCTGGAATGATGTAGGAAATAAAAAGAGGGCAGTTGGTGATATTAAGAAAATAAAAGAAGCCCCTGAAGAAAAGATGGTAATGAACAATATTAACTATATGTTCTGGTCTCCCTTTGAGTTTAAAAAATGTATTGAATGCAATCTTTTACCTATCTGTATGGGAGGATGTCCCTTCAATGGAGCTAACAATGGCTTTGAACCGGATTGTGAGAAATGGAAATATAACTTAGAAACTGTTTTGCAGCTAACTTACAATAAGAAAAAGGACAAGCCAGAGGCAGCTTGTTGTGAAGAGGGATGTAATTGTTAGACGATGCAAATTAATGTACGTTTTTTAGATAAGAGAATTTTAAAGTACTTCTATGAGGAAAAAGAATGGATTGAAAGGATACATTTTTTAAGAAAGTCATTTGATTACCATAAGAATGTAAATATTTTAATGTTTGATAGTGTCGATGAATTATCTAGGTTTAAAGGAAAAAAAGTTCCACCGTGGGTGATTGGCACATATGAAGAAAATTCCATAATTATCCTTGACTATAAATTATGGAAAGATAGAGGTGTAGGGACATTTAATCAGATTTTGGTTCATGAATTGGCCCATGTAATTATTCATAATTCGACCAAGTATCCATGCCCTATTTGGATTAATGAAGGTATGGCAATGTATTTTGCTAGACAGATTGTTAGTGACCAAGATACTGAAGACATATGTGACTTTGAAGATATTTATAAAATAGACTTTAGCAACCCAAATATTTATCGAATAAGTTCCTATGTGATTAACCTAATCATCACAAAGTATGGTATTGACAATACAATATTAAGATTAAAAACCGCTTCCGAATTTTATAACGATTATATTTTTGGTAAGGATAATGTCAATAAATTATTGCTTCAGATTAGAAATAGTAAGATATAATACTATTTCTAATCTGAAATCAGGTTTACTAAGAAAGGGTTAGGGTGAAGCTATGGAATATCAAATAAGAAGAGGGACAATAAATGATTTAGATGATATTGTGGATTTATGGCAAAAGCTATCCTACGATCAATTGAGTAAGGATGAGTATTATGAAGGGGAAATGGTTTTTGAAGGTGGAAAAAGTCAATTTGAAAGGGCACTGAGGGATTCAAATTGTGCCATATTTGTGGGATTGTTAGATGGTAACATAGTGGGATTTTCAGAAGTATGGCTCCATAACAAGGATTTCCACTTTTTTATCGATGATTATGGATATATTCTTCACTTTTATATAGATGTACAAGCAAGGAAGGATGAAAGAACTCTGGGATTAATTTTTAAGCTATATGGTGCTTGTGAAGATTGGGCAGTTTCAAAGGGGAAAAAATATTTAGTTGCAGATTTCTTTGAGCATAATAGGCGTCTTATGAAGGGTATAGAAAAACTTAGGATGAAGTGCTATAGAAGAAGATATGTTAAAAAACTATAATTAATAATATTTGGGGGTTTATAAATGAAAACAACCATTAAAAGAATAGTAGAAATAATTAAGCCATATATGGTATTAGAGATTCTAGGACTGATTTTAACAATAATATATACACTTGCTGTTTTTGCTGCGCCAATGGTTTCCAAATATCTTATCGATGAAGTATTGTATACAAACTCTAGAGAGAAGGTTTATTATGGGGTAGGTATATTTTTTGCGGTCTGTGCATTGCAGCCTATTGTAGGATACTTTAAAGATATTCTCTTTCTAAATATTACGGAAAATATTACTTTTACTATAAGAGAAAGGCTTTTTTCAAAGGTAATAAAAGCTCCACTAAAATTTTTTGATAATACCAAGCGAGGAGATATTTTATCAAGGATTATTAATGACGGACGGGGGGCCAGCAGTTTTGTTACGAATTTATTTGTTGTATTTATAAAAGACGTCCTTCTCATTATAATGATTCTTATTGGCATGATTTATTTATCACCCATTATAACTGGTTCTGTACTTATATTATTTTTCCTGTATTTTGTACTAAATATGAAGTTGAGCAAAAAGTTCAATCAGCTATCGCAAAAATCCCAGGAAAATTTTGATTTAATATGTACCACAATCAATCAATCTGTAAATTCAATTACTACAATAAAATCTTTTCAGATTGAAAAAGAGATAAATGAGGATTTTAGTAAGGTTCTTAAAAATGCTTATGAGTACAATAAAAAGATAGGATATTTAAGTACTCTTCTTAATAATATGACTAGTATTGTAGTTATTCTTTCCCTATGTATTATATATGGCTTAGGTACACTAATGGTTATGGAGAATAAGGCTACTCTTGGTACTCTTATTGCTCTAGCAACATATTTTCAACTCTTGGTTCAGCCAGTATATGAATTACAGAATAATAATATTCAGTATCAGACAACTATTCCTATATTTGATAGAATATATGAATACTTTGAAATGGCCATTGAGAAAATTGAACAGTCAACTGGAAAAGAAATTAAAGGAAGAATTGATGTTAAAGATGTGAGTTTTTCCTATAAGGATAATGTAGATGTTCTTAATAATATTAATTTACAAATCCCATCTGAGGGTCTGATTAGTTTAGTAGGTTCCTCAGGCTCAGGGAAGAGTACCTTTGTAAAGCTCTTGTTAGGACTATACAAGCCAACAGAGGGTAAAATCTACATCAGCAACGAGGACATTGAGAAAATAGGTATAAATGCCTTGAGAAAAAATATAAGCTTTGTTCCTCAAGAAATTGATTTGTTGAATGCAAGTGTTAGAGAAAATATTATATGTGGAAATAAAAGCTTGACTGATAATCAAATTATAGATATTTGTAAGAAGGTGGGAATACATGATAAGTTCATGTCGTTACCAAAGGGATATGGCAATATTATAAGTGAAAGGGTAGACCTTTCTGGTGGAGAAAAGCAAAGATTGGGAATCGCAAGGGCATTAATTAAAAACAGTTCTATCGTAATATTGGATGAGCCTACATCTGCATTGGATCCAGAAAATGAGACGAACATAAGAACACTCATTGAAGATATTGCTAAGGAAAAGGCAGTTATTGTAATTGCACACAAGTTATCTACTATTTTAAATTCCGATAGAATTGTTGTTTTTGATAAAGGTAAAATTGTAGAACAGGGGACCCATGCTTCATTAATAGATAAGGATGGAATTTATGCAAAGTTTATATTGAATTCAGATAACATAAGTCAAGATATATGTTAACTGAATAGTACTCAGCTAGGTGTCATTAGCTCATATTAAGTTCCTATAAATGATTGAAGGGGGAGGAAAGTTAGTTGAGCATTATTGTTAAATTTGTATTGCAAAATATAAGAGAAAAGAAAATGCGAACTTTCCTAATAATATTCGCAATCATGACTTCATCAGCTCTATTTTTTTCTTCAAGTGCAATATCTGACACCATGTTGAGGATGTACGAAGATAGGTATAGGAAATTTTTTGGAAGCTCTGAAATAATTATTTATGGAAACAATAAATCCCCTACACCCTATCTTAATATAGGTAAATTCAAGGCATTTTCAAATGATACCGAGTATATAGAGGGTGTATTTGAAACATCGGCATTGTATTCTCCCAATAGAAACGAGACAGTATATATCTCTTTAGTTGGTGCAGATATATCAACATATCAACGTATGAATCCTATTACGTTCAAATCTAACACCAATTTATATCCCTTTGAAGGAAAGAAAATTATTATAAGCAAGAATATAGCTCAAAAGTATAACCTTAGCCTTGGAGATAGCATGGAACTTGAAGTAAATGGTTTTAGATATAAATTTTATGTATCAGCTATTTGTTATCCACAAGGATTATTTATGGATGATGGTTTTTCTGTTCATGCAATTGTACCAAAGGAAACTTTAAGTGCCCTTTATGGTGAAAGAGGAAAAAATACCATTATATTAATAAAGCCAAAGGCAGGTCAGAATAGTAATAGATTAATAGAAAAAATTTCGGAAGAATTTAACCAATATACAGTAAGAGAATCTATTTCACTAGAGGAAATTAAGCAAAACACTAAACATTTGTCTTTGATTCTCACCATTGTATCAACTATTGTTTCTATTATGAGTGTGTTTATTATATATACGACCTCTAAAATCATAGTTATGGAAAAACTTCCCTTTATGTCTATTTTTAGAAGTATAGGAGCAGAAAAAAGGATGGTTAATATAATACTTATCCTTGAAAATACATTTTATGGTGTGGTAGGAGGAATACTGGGATGTGGCCTTGGGATTGTGATTTTATATATTATAGCATTAAATAGTATGCACATGGGGTCTTCGGAATTTGATATAGCTATTCAATTTACACCAATACAATTAATAGGTGCTTTTTTGTTTGCCCTATTATTATCATTGGTTAGCTGTATTATCCCTATATTACAAATATCAAATATTGCCATTAAGGATATGATATTGAGAACCTCACAGGACCATCAGGGGGTAAGTGGGCTGAGGCTATTATTTGGAATGGTTTTTATAGTTAGTTCCCTAGTTATTCCTATAGTGAATTTTTTACGGTTTAAATTAATAGTAGATATTTTTTGTGTAATATTGTGTGCTTTTGGAATTATCTTATTAATTCCTTACATTGTAAACATTTATGTCAATATTCTAAAAAAAATTTATACCTTTGTTTTTGGGAATGAAGGAGTACTAGCAGTGAAGAATTTAAGAGGGAATAAAAATATATTCAGTAATATTTCCCTCCTTACCATAGGGGTGTCGTGTCTACTTATGATTAACACAGTGGATTATAGTGTCATTAAAGAAATTACAAATATCTATAGAGGTGCATTATTTGATGTGTGGATTACATATATAGATGATGCAGATAGAAACACACTCCTTAGAATTCAGCGTATAGAAGGTGTAGAGGATGTCTCAGGTATTAATGAAGCTCGCAATATAAAGATTATAGATAATTCCAGGAATGAGATAAGGTCAATACAAGGGGTGGATTGTAGTAAATTTAATGATTTTTGGGACTTAAATATATATAAGCAAGAAGAAATCTTAGAAAGACTAAATAAAGGGCGAAACATTATACTTTCTGAAACATTGAAAGAAAAGTTTAAAGTAGAGGAAGGAGATTTTATAATTCTTAAAATGCCTAGGGGGAATAAAGCATATAAGGTAATAGGCTCCTTTCATACTGTACGCAATAATGGAAGTATTGCCTTTGTTTCTCAAAGATATTTAAAGGCTGATGGGGCTGTTAATCAATATAGTAATATATACGTAAAAACATATAAAGACCCCAATAGGATTATGGAAACTATACAAAATCAGCTTCGAAATATGAGTTTATCTATAAACACCGTTGAGGAAATGGAAAGATTAGATAAAGAAAGTAATAGAAGTTTTTATAATATTCTAAGAGGATTTTTTATAATCACAATGGGAATTGCAGTATTTGGGATATTTAATAATTTGATTATGAATTATATGGAAAGAAAACGATATTTAGCAATGTATCGAGCGGTGGGAATGAGTAAAGATCAAATACTAAAGATGATTTTTATTGAAGCCCTATCAAGTGGATTAATTGGAGGTTTTACTGGTATACTGACTGGGTTTATAATGATGTGGCAAATCCGTTATATTATAGGTGCTTTAGGTCAATCTATTAACATTAGATTTCCTTTAGTCTCCCTACATTATTATATTATTATTAGTGTGTTAATCGTAGTTACAGCTTCAATTATCCCCGCAGTAAAATCGTCAAGACTGAATATCATTGAATCAATTAAATATGAGTAACTTTTTAGATGATTGAAGCATGAAGCAGAAATCATGTATTTATTACGAAAAAATATATAGGGGATGAGTATTTGGATAGTATAATTGAAACCTATGAATTATGTAAGTCATATAGAATGGGTTGTAATGAGATAGAAGTTTTAAAAGACATCAATATGAAGATAAATAAAGGAGAATTTGTTTCTATTATGGGGTCGTCGGGTTCAGGGAAAAGTACTTTATTATATCTCCTAGGTGGTTTAGATAAACCCTCTTCAGGCAGTATTAAAATAAATGGTAAAGGACTTTCAACCATGGGCGATAAAAAACTCAGTACTATGCGAAGAAGAGAAGTTGGCTTTGTATTTCAATTTTATAACCTAATACCAAACCTTAATGTTGAAGATAATATCATGCTTCCTGCTTTGCTTGATGGAAAAAAAGTAGAAGATTTGTGTAGTAGACTTGAAGAAATACTTGATATAGTAGGACTTAAGGATAGAAGGGGACATACCCCTAGGGAATTATCAGGAGGGCAACAGCAGAGGGTTGCAATTGCAAGGGCATTAATTAACGAGCCTAATATTATCTTTGCAGACGAACCTATAGGAAATCTTGATTCTAAGACAGGTATTGAAATCATGGAGCTTTTTAAGAGGATAAATCAATATAATGGAAAAACCATTATTCAAGTCACACACTCAAATGAAGCTGCAAAATATGGTGAAAGAACAATTCTTATGAAAGATGGAAGGATTGGTGAAGTATGCTTAAAAAGATAATACTAATAGGAGTAATTATATGTTTTGTATTTATAATAGGATTTAACAATAGTAAAAAAGAAGAACCAATTGTTAACAGTCTTCCTGAAGATAAAGTTCTAGAGACTATAGATGCATATGGTGTAGTAAGAGCTCAAGAAAGGCAAAATATTGCTATTGATTTTAATGCTATTATTGACAGTATAAATGTAAAGAATGGTCAAAGAATTAATAGGGGTGATACTTTACTGACTTTAAATATGGATGATTATTTTTTTGACCTAAAAAATAAGAAGGTAAAGGTTTCCTATTTATTAAAGGATATTAGTCTATTGGACGACTGGATTGAAGAAAGAAAAAAGGCCCTGTTAAATGAAAGTGATCCAAATATAAAGGAAATACTAAAGGACTTAGAAAAAGCAAAGGAATTTTATGATATAGCTTTAGAAGAGTTAAACGTAAAAAAGCAGCTCTTTAATACAAAGGCTATTTCAAAGGATGAATTGGATAAATATAAGGATATTGTCACTGAAAAAAAATACAACATTGAAGATTTAGAAATCTCATTAGAAAGCTGCAAGAAACAATTAAATGATGATATCATAAGGGATACCTTGCTTTTAAATTCTAAAGAAATGAGTGTCAAAACCTTAGAGTATGAAATAGAATCTAAAGAGAATAAGAAGAATAAAGATTATATGAGGGGCAATGAAATT
>JAKSBP010000430.1 GCA_022361035.1 Clostridia bacterium | reverse complement strand
GCCAAGGCGAGGGTCGAGGGTTCAAATCCCTTCTACCGCTCCATTATGAATTTATTAGGTAGGTTTTGATTGTAAATTAAACCTCGATTATGCGGGTGTAGCTCAGTGGTAGAGCCCCGGCCTTCCAAGCCGGTTGCGAGGGTTCGATCCCCTTCACCCGCTCCAATAGAAAAGTCTATTTTTTATGGATTTATTAATAGATTTAGAGGGAATACTACCATTATCTAAGAGATAAGAATTAGCCATATGGATTGGCTGACTTACTTAAAAAAGTTTGTGCCCATAGCTCAGCTGGATAGAGCAACGGCCTTCTAAGCCGTGTGTCCGGGGTTCGAATCCCTGTGGGCACGCCATTCTTTAAAGAATTGACAACCTATAGTAAATTGGGGCCTTTAGCTCAGTTGGTCAGAGCGTCCGGCTCATAACCGGCAGGTCCGGGGTTCGAGTCCCTGAAGGCCCACCATTAAATAAAAAGCAGGAAACTGGATACAAGAAGCTAAAAGAAGGACTAAAAAATATTACTTTAAAGGTTTCATGTATCTGACAGCTTGCATCCAATAAGCCCAGATAGCTCAGTCGGTAGAGCAGGGGACTGAAAATCCCCGTGTCGGTGGTTCGATTCCGCCTCTGGGCACCATGATTAAACTTAGCTAAATAGGCTAAGTTCTTTTTATTCTTTAATACATTTTCTCAAGGAAGGCTCCATTAAAAGAAGTAAATTGGATGCCTGTAATTACTATTTGATAGCCTTTCATAATATATAAATTTGTTAAATTCCCGCTTCTCTTTTAACTTATAAAATCATGTAGATAAATGTTTGAGATTATTATATACAGGTATATATATATAAAAGCTAATGAGGATAAATAGGCCTTTATGAGTGCAAATTTCTCTAAAAAACAGGGCTAAAGTTCTGGTAAAATATTGTTTACATATACACAATGTGGTAAAATTATAGAGAAATTTGTCAAAAGGAGAATTGAATATGAGAGACGTTCTGGAGAATAAAAAAAGAGCTGAGATACAAATGAGCTTATCTGAATTTGAAATTCCACCTATGCAAGATGCATTGATCATTGGCAAAAACTCACCTATTGGTCCCGAAGCTACTAGGCGAATGGTTGATATACTATCACCTAATCAATATGAGATTGTAAAAGTTGACCATCCTATTATTGAAGCCCTTGTGATTCGTAAGCTTTTAATGGACATGATTCCCAAGGATAAACTAATACATATTATTTTAAACGAAGGGGAGAAGGTAGCTAACGAGACAACAATAATAAAGGCACAGCTTAATATTGTTGTACATGTTAGTAAATCCGTAGAACTATGATAAGAAAAGTATCGGATATCATGTTGAAAAATTTCAAATCTATAGACCTACTAGAGGGGGTAAAAGTAGCTCAGCATTTAGTAGTTAATAAAGGCATAGATTTTTTTCCAGTGTTTGAAGAAGATAGTTTAATAGGAATATTAACCTACAAACATTTAATAGGTGTTCATTCAAATAGAATTGTAGCAGATGCTATGAGTAGTAAAATTATATCTGTTTCTTCTTCTACTCCTCTTTGGCAAGCAAAAGAGATGTTTGAAAAAAATGACATAGATGTTTTATTAGTAATTGATAACGAAGAGTTAATTGGAATTATTTCTAAAACCATGCTATACACAGAATTAGGAAAGCATGTGGATTTACTTACTGGATTATATAAGAGTGATTATATATATTATTATGCAAAAAAGCTTATAAAAGATAAGCAAAGTGCAACAATTATATTTATTGATATTAATAATTTTGGATATATTGATAAAAAGTATGGTCATATACAAGGGGATTTAATACTTAAAGAGCTTGCCATATTATTAAAAAACAGTATTCCCTTGGAAACATTTTTATGTAGATTTGGAGGAGATGAATTTATTGTTTTAACCCCCTATGCTTTGGATCAATGTATAAATCTGACTGAATATTTAATAAAGGAAATTTCAGGATTCCATTTTTCAAATGAAATAAAGATTAATGTATCAGCTGGGATTGCAATTAGTAGTAGTCAAGAAAATTATGAGAACTTTGACTCCATAGTCTATGAACTTATTAACGAAGCTAGTTTAGCTTCAACTACGGCAAAAAAACAAAAAAATTTGTTCCATGTAGCAGAATCCATTGTTCAAGATAGCGTATCTAAGATTAAATACGAAATAATAACTTGAAATTTTTAGTCCTTTTATTTAGGAAGATGGTGGACTTATTAAATTTTATATAAATTATCCATTTAACTTTTGTAGTTAAATTTAAGCAACAGGGCCTAGATAATGAAGCACCCACTCATAAAAGTAAAAGTGGGTGTTGTATATTTTATACAGATAGAAAAAGAGTGTGTAATCATATTATGGTTTTGATAAGATTCAAAATTGTAGACTATGATTAAAAAACAAGTTAAACACCCAACAGTAAAGTCTATAAATTTTTAAAACTCCCCATTTTTACAAGTGGAAGAAATTGCTTTACTGTTTTAGGTGAATTAGAGTCTATATTTTAAATTTAGAGGTCAAGGAGCTTACTAAATTTACAAATAATTCTAAAGGGAGATTTTTAGCAGTCAGATGGGAGATTACTCCCTTTTACTTTTATTGCCTGATAAACATTTGAGTCCAATATATTCTTCCCTTTGAGCTTTTAGCATATCCTACTCCAATTTGATTAAAGGATTTACTTAAAATGTTGGCTCTATGACCTGAAGAATTCATCCATCCTTGAACCACGGCTTGAGCAGTGGGTTGCCCCATAGCTATATTTTCACCAGCTGCAGTATACCTAATTCCAAAATTCTTCAACATAGTGAATGGTGATCCATATGTTGGTGAAGTATGGCTGAAATAACCATTATTTCTCATGTCTTCTGATTTATATCTAGCTACCCTCGACACTTCCCAGTTATGACCTAAGGGCGATAATCCAGCTTTTTGTCTTTCTAAATTTGTTAACCTGATAACTTCCTTTTCGATGGCTTTAACTGTACTGAATAAAGGAACATATACCTTATTACCAGGATATATCAAATTAGGATTTTTAAATTGAGGATTAGCAGCAATAATCTCACTAAGTCCTACTTGATATTTTACTGCTATTTTCCATAATGAGTCACCTTTTTGGACAATATATACGTCAGTATCATTTTGCTGCTGTGCATCTACACTACTTATATTAAATATGGTCAATAAACAAAAAACTGTAAGAAAAGCAAATAAAAACCTATACTTTTTCAAATTTTTTGCCTCCTTTCGTAATTAGTTTTTGATATTAACAATTAAATAATTACAAGATAATTATGGTATTATAAATAAGATGTATAAAAAATTATAAAGATACATTTTTTTCAAAAAAAAAGCAATCAAATTGCTTTTATATAATTAATATTTTGGGGTTTTAAGGCCATAAAAGGTACTTGAAAACTATGTATTTAAATAATGGATCCTCCTATCTAGGCTCCAAATTTATTAAGCCTTTTAGCATTGGCTAGGAGAAGGGTCATGAGATATTTACTCTCAAAAAAACCAAGGCCCCCCACATTAAAGGCATTTTCATGGAAATATACAACATCATCTCTCCCAGAAAAATCTCCGTTTATGAGTACAGGAACAGGATGAAAACTATGGGAACGCATTGGACATGGAGAAGAGTGATCTGCCGTTATGGCAATTACATCTGGCCTTTTATTTAAAAGTATCTTAAGAGCTTTATCTACTTTCTCTATACAATTAACTTTAGCTTCAAAGTCTCCATCTTCTCCAGCCTGGTCTGTTCCCTTTACATGGATAAAGAAAAAATCATATTTGCTCCTATTCTCCACATAGGTTTCAAATAGTCCCTCTATTGAATTTGGAATAGGCAGCAGTTTCATACCTAATAGGGAAGCAATTCCTCTATACATAGGATAGGTAGCTATGGCAGCAGATTCAAGACAATATTTTTCCATCATACTAGGTAGATTGGGCTTCTTAGAAAAACCTCTAGTCAAAAAGCCATTTGTTCCGGGATAATCCCTTAACAGCTCAAAACCTTTTTTAATAAATTTATTTACCACAGATGCTAGAAATTCCGATGACTTATTATTTCCCTTAGCTTCTAATGGACTCTTTCCTTCAATTTGAGGGTCTGTATCATTTATAAGGGAATCTATATTTTTATTCTTACTTCTAAATAGAGTAACGAATCTATGACCTTTTCCAGGTTCGATTATTATTTCCACACCATCGATTTCCTTTATTGAGCACAGTACATTACAAAGCTCTATAGTTTTTTTAGTTGGAATTCTACCGGCTCTTCTATCTATTATTATTCCTTCATTGTCTATGGTAGCGAAATTACATCTGGCGGCTATATCTCCATTCTCTAAATGTAAACCTAATCCAACAGCCTCTAGTACACCCCTGCCAATTGTAGTATTCATTGGGTCATGGCCGAAGAGTCCAATATGACCAGGGCCACTTCCTGGAGTAATGCCCGGTGAAACGGGAATCATTCTACCCACAACTGATTCTGAGGTTAGTTTATCGAGATTTGGAGTCTTTGCGTACTCTAGGGGTGTTTTATAATTGTAATCCTTATTTCTTATATCACCTACTCCATCCATGACAAGTAAAACTATCTTAGAATTGTTACACTTAATTACACTTTGAAGAATTTCTTCATGATTCATAAAATCGCCTCCAAGTAGAAATTTATGGGAGTTTAAGTAAATTGCATAATTACCATTTGAAAAAACTTACTACTACATATAGTATTGAAACTATAAGAACTATACAATATGCATTATACAACTGTGCCAAGCTAGAATTTGTGCAATTTCCTCATTTAAGTAAAACTGTTAATTTCAAATATAAGAAAACACCTATTTGAGATAGTTCTTTATAGCTAAGAAACTTTCTAACAGAAAAAGGTTAAAGAATCTACAAAATCTTTAAATGATTAAAGATTCAAAAAATATAAGCAATTTCTATTAATAACTAGTTTAAGGTCCATGATAGATGCCTTTATTCATATATAAATTATGTAAAATTCTATGTAAATATTCTTTTTGTTATGAGTGATATGAAAATTAAAGATAAAACAAGGATTTCTATAGGCTTTGTCGAATATCGTAAAACTTCTTAGGTACATTATTTCACATAATATGATATACTAATTGTGTCGAATTTAAGCTAATATCAAGATATGAACTATAATTTCTATTTCCCAGGAAATATGTCACAAAGAGGAAATAGAACAACTATACTGGGATAAAAGATAGAATATATAAAATGGAGGGAAAAACATGGTGCATTATGGAGTAATAGCTGCATTAATAGGCGGAGTATTTATTGCTGTACAAGGCAGTATAAATGGAATGATAGGTGATAGAGTAGGTATCTTTACAACCGTAATAGTCCCTGTAATCACTCAATTTATTATACTATCCACAGTAATTTTAATTAAAAAAGACCTGGCAATAGGAATATCAAAACTAAAACATATTAAATTTGGATTTGTCTTCTTGATAATATCAGCCCTTTTAGGAATAGGAATAATGAGTTTTCTCACCCTTTCTATAATGAAGATTGGACCATTAGTAACCTTTGCAGTAGTGATATTCAGTCAATTATTTACCACCATGATAGTAGAGCATTATGGTCTTTTTAATATGGTTCAAAAAAGTACTTCAATCAATAGAGTTCTAGGGCTTGTGGCTATCCTTCTTGGCATTGGATTATTCTATAAATGAACCTTAACTACAGTTAAAGATAGGGCTTAAATAGGAAACTATACTTTTCCAAAAATGGGGTAAACTTAAGTATTACCTTAAAAATTTTGAAATAAAAATCAGGCTCTGATATTATCTATGACTTAATTTTAAATAGCTTAAAAGGTATATTCTGACTATCCTTTATAAGTTCAAAAACCTAGGCACATATCATATATGCTTCTAGTCATTATTTCTAATTTTAAGTTTATTTACAACCTTTCTGATACCTTCTACCTCCATAGTCAATTCCTTTGCTAGTTCTACCTCATGTCTATTGTTTACAAAGCCTGTTAAAGTCAATTTCCCCTTTCTTACCCTATGACTAATATCTATATGACTTAAATCTGCCTCACTTAAAATCTGAGCAACTCTACTACTTATAGTTGAGTCCTCATATTTTCCATAGGATTCGATTTTTATATTATTAACTACATCCTTAATCCCCCTTGTTTTTGAAGCCAGCTTACAGGCTTCCTTAGCTTCCCTTAAAACACCTGTAGAACCAATCATATTAGCTACGCCATCATCGACCTTTACACTAACACCATCAAGAACATCGTCCTTCCTTAATGTACTAATGATTTCTTTTTCCATATGCTTATCCCTAATATTACTATCCATAGCTATAGTTATCTTATTTTCAATTTTTCTTACTCCATCGATGCTTCTAACTATATCTTCCGCCTTAATTTTTTCAGCTAACACATCTACTATACCGGATAAATGGACATATCCATCTTTGCAAAAAGCATTTATGTCCATAGCACTTGCTTGCATCTTTTCTTCCAACTGATCCTTTACTTTATCCACTATTACATTATCCATTGTAGGATTCATATGATTCTTAATCCAGTTTCCTTTTTTATTCTTCATCCTTATCATCCTTTCATAAAAACAGATTTTTTAGGGGTTAATTATGCAAATGTCTTAGCCATGTGTGTATTTAATATCAATAAAGTCCATATCTATATGCTGCTCAATTGTACTGATAAAAAGGATTTATCAGTTTTTAAAATTCTATTGCTGCAAGTGGGGATTTTCCTTTATTACTTTAGTTAGAGTACAATCTTTTCCCTAAGCCTTGAGGTTTGGCATTTACAAAGATAGCTCACTCATATTTTTACACAAAAAAGGGAAATTTATCAGATTAATTTACAAATAAAAATTTTATAGATTATTTCTCCTAAAAATACAAGAGAATAAAGATAGGAAAAATAGCCTTAAGTTTTTGTTTGAATTAATTATTAGAATAATCTTTTGTAATTAATACTAAAGAAGGATTGTAATAAAAAATTAATATATTTGATTCAAGAAACGACAAAAGATTTTTAGGAATAAATATATAATTATATTTAAAATCCCCTGTCTTTATAGAGAAATGAGCCTATACCTCCTTTGTGTCTATCTATTGTATCAAATTCCTCCTCCTAGTTTTTCCAAAGATAAGGGGTATATTTCTAGTCAAGAAGCTTTAATTTTAAAATCCCAAAGTAATATAATACAATAGTTGTATTGAAGTGCTGTTTAAAAAATTGTACAATAAAATTAACAATGTAATTATATTAAGAGGTGTTTAAATTGGAACAACTTATGGAGATGGTTTTAAATATAGGAATAGGAGATATTATTGATATGACCATCGTGGCCTTTGTTTTTTATAAATTATACATGCTTATTAGAGATACTAGGGCGGAGCAGCTTATAAAGGGCTTACTTATTTTGTTAGTAGCTACTAAACTTAGTGAGTGGCTTAAATTATATGTTGTTAATTATATTTTGAACAAGACTATTACTGTGGGATTTATAGCTTTATTAATAGTTTTTCAACCAGAGCTTAGAAGGGCATTAGAGCATCTAGGAAGAAGCAGATTTCTTCTAACGAAAAATATTATTGAAATAGCCGATGAAGACCTTGATAATAGAATTCAAGAAATAACTGATGCTGTGGCCTCCTTATCTAGACAGAAGATTGGTGCCCTAATAATCATGGAAAAGGAAACGGGAATTAATGATGTAATAGAGACTGGTAATATTATGGAAAGTAAGATATCCAGCAGCTTACTTATAAATATATTCATACCAAATACTCCCCTACACGATGGAGCAGTAGTCATAAGAAGAGACAAGATTATGGCAGCGGGCTGTTTTTTGCCCCTTTCTGAGAACAAGAACCTAAGTAAGAAGCTTGGAACAAGGCATAGGGCTGGTATAGGTATAACTGAAAGTACCGATGCACTAGCTATAATCGTTTCAGAAGAAACCGGGGGAATATCAGTTGCTATAGACGGGAAGTTATCTAGATTTTTAGATGTAGAGACTTTAAAGACAATAATCAAGGAAACCTTCAGTCCGCAAAAACAGAATAAACTAATTAACTTGAAGTGGAGGCAGAGAAATGGTTAAGTTTTTAAAAGGACTATTTGAAAGCAGTAAATTATCTAGAAACACGACTCCTAAATTAGTTTCGGTTATATTTGCTATAGTCCTTTATATGTTTGTCATGGGAGAAGTAAATCCTGAAGAAGAAAGGCCTCTAAACAATCTGAAGGTGGAACTTTTAAATAAAGAAGAACTGGAAAATTCAGGATTGGTATTTATTGACCAAAATGAATTTACCGTCAACGTAAAGATAGCAGGTAAAAAGAATGAATTACCCAAAATATCTCCAGATGACATTAAAGTCAGTGCAGATTTAAGCAATGCTAAAGAAGGAGAAAATATTATAATATTGAAGGTAAGTAATCCAGTAAATGTTGAAATAAAAGAGATGGCTCCTCAGCAGATTAATGTAAGACTAGATAAAATAGTTCAAGGTCAAAAAAATGTTGAGGTGATTCCTAAGGGGAGTCCCGTAAGGAACTATGTTGTAGGAAAATATAGGACTACTCCTGATAGTGTCTTAATTGAAGGTCCTAAGTCAAGGGTTAATTTAGTTGCAAAGGTTGTTGCGGAAATAGATGTAGAGGGGATTAAAGATAACATCAGAAAGGATGTACCTATCAAGGCTGTAGACAGTCAGGGGGAAGATGTTATAGGAGTGGACGTAAAAACTAATAATGTAAATGTATACTTATCGATGTTAAAGTTGAAGAATGTACCTATAAAACCAAATATCCAAGGTGCAGTAAGAGAAGGATATAAGATTACAAAGGTGGAAGTAACCCCTGAAAACATTACGCTAAGGGGTGAGGAGAATAAGATAGATGGTATAAGCGAGATTTTTACCAAGAATATAAGTGTGGAAGAATTAGATACTGCCTTGGTAACCCAAGTGAATTTAGATTTGCCTAAGGACCTTGAAGCACCATATTTACAGGACCTCCCTGAAATTTATGTAGGAGTAGAAAAGATAGAAACAAAGGAATTTACCTTTAAAGGCAGTGAAATATCTGCCAACAATCTAAAAAATACTTTGACTACGAATATTGGGGAATTGAATCAAGATATTAAGGTTAAAATTAGTGATGTAAGAAGTGTTTTGGAAAAGGTTAATAGGAATGATTTAGAACTTATTATCGATGCCGAAGGGCTAGATGTAGGGACATATACCTTTAAACTTAACCTTAATAAAAATGGCAGCTATGAGGACATAGAAATTTTACCCCAGGAAATTAAAATTCAATTGTTAAATAAGGAAGACCTAGAGGTGACAAACGAAACTATTGATGAGGATACAAATGAAGTAAATAATTAAGACTTAGTAATTTATAGGCCTGGAACTAATCCAGGCTATATTTATAAATACTACCATGAGGTGAACCGATGAAAAGGGAAATTGAAATAATATTAAACTCTACCCATGATGCTATGATAGCTGTTGATTCAGATGGAATAATAACTTTGTTTAATAAGGCAGCAGAGAAGCTGACGAAGATAAATTCGCATGAAGTTATGGGAAAATATATAGCAGATGTAATAAAAACCACAAGGCTTCCCTATATATTGAAAACTGGTAAATCGGAGTTGAATAGGAAGCAGCCCTTGGGAGATATAAATATTATTACAAACAGAATGCCCGTAAAGGGTAAAAATGGAGATGTAATAGGAGCAGTTGCAGTTTTTAGAGATATAACTGAGATACTTGATCTTGCAGAAGAAATAACCGATCTTAAGGAAATGCAGATTATGTTTGAAGCAATATTTAATTCTACCCAGGATGCTATATCCGTTGTAGATCAAGATGGAATAGGGGTTCTTATAAACCCTGCTTATACTAGACTTACAGGATTGTCTAAGGAAGATGTAATAGGCAAACATTGTTCAGTGGACATATCGGAGGGGGAAAGTATCCATCTTAAAGTACTGGATACAAAAAAGCCGATTAAGGGCGTCAGAATAAAAGTAGGGCCTAAAAGGAAGGATGTAATTATTGATGCGGCCCCAATACTTGTTCGTGGAAAATTAAGGGGAAGTGTTGGAGTTATACACGATTTAACTGAAATAAAAAGGCTCACTTCAGAATTAGATGAAGCAAAACAAATAATTAGGAAATTAGAAGCCAAATATACCTTTGACGACATAATTGGTTCCCATGACAAATTAACTAGTGCCATAGAAAAGGCAAAAATTGCAGCGACAACTCCTGCCACAGTTATATTAAGAGGGGAGAGTGGAACAGGAAAGGAGCTCTTTGCCCATGCCATACACAATGCAAGTAATAGAAAGCATTGTCAATTTGTTAGAGTGAATTGTGCAGCTATAAGTGAGGGTATACTTGAGAGTGAACTCTTTGGATATGAGGAAGGAGCTTTTACAGGAGCTGTAAAGGGTGGAAAAAAAGGATTGTTTGAGAGGGCTGATGGAGGAACTATTTTTTTAGATGAGATTGGTGAAATAAAGATGAGTACCCAGGCAAAACTCCTTAGAGTACTTCAAGAAAAGGAGATTGTAAGGGTAGGGGCAACTAAGGCTACTACAATAGATGTAAGGGTCTTAGCAGCCACAAATTTAGACCTCGAAAAGGCTGTAAAGGATGGAGTGTTTAGGGAGGATTTATATTATAGGCTAAATGTTATTCCAATAAGGATACCGTCACTAAGGGAACATAAGAAGGATATATACGGACTGACGCGACATTTTATTAGAAAATATAATCAAGAATATGGAAGATATGTTACAGACATTTCAGGAGAGGCCTTAGAGATGTTTATGGAATATGATTGGCCTGGAAACGTTAGAGAGCTTGAAAATTTCATAGGGAGGGCCATCATAAATATGCAGTTCAATGAGACTGTAATAAAGTCCTATCATTTACCTCAAAATATCAAGGCTCAAGGCAAAAAACATGTTGAATCCACCTTCAATATTGATGAAAAACAAGAAAGCATCCCTTCTTTAAATGAGGTTGTTGAGGAAGTAGAAAAGAAATATATAAAGGAAATTCTTAAAAAGAATAATTATAATAAGACTCAGACAGCAAAGGAGCTTAAGCTATCGATTAGGAATCTATATTATAAAATAGAAAAGTATGAAATAGAGAATTAATTCATAGGCTATAGGTTTGTGATTTTGAAGTGAAAAGTTAGATTTGTTCTGCAAAAACTTGCATGATCCCTCGAAGGGTGTGCAAGTTTTTTCATGCAAAAATTTGCATAAAATAGTGCTTTAATAAAAAGAAGTAATACTCATCAGAGAAAATGGGAAAAATACAATAGTTAAAAGATATAAGAGATGGGACAATATTTTGGCATATAAATTGCTTATTAAATATGATTGAAAAAAAATAGGAGGTGCCCTGACAAGATGAATAGAGAATACGTATTAGCAATTAACCCCGGTTCTACATCAACAAAGGTCGCAATTTTTAAAAATAGAGAAAATGTCTTGCAAAAAAATTTGAGTCACGCTCCAGAAGAATTAGATAGGTTTGGGAAAATAACTGATCAATTTGAATACAGAAAAAATATTATAATTGATTGGTTAAAAGGTGAAGGTTACAAAACATCAAGCCTAAGGGCAGTAGTCGGTAGAGGTGGATTGCTAAAGCCTATTCCAAGTGGTACATACAAGGTTACAGATGCTATGATAGATGATTTAGAGATTGGAGTCCAAGGAGAACACGCATCTAATTTAGGTGGAATTATTGCCAAGAGCATTGGTGATGTGGAAGGAATAGATTCATATATAGTTGATCCTGTTGCAGTTGATGAATTTGAAGATGTGGCAAGGATATCAGGTATCCCTGATATAGAAAGACGTTCCCTTCTTCATGCGTTAAACATAAAGGCTGTAGCCCATAATGTTGCAAAGGAAATGGGTAAAAAGGTTGATAAATTAAATCTAGTTGTGGCACATCTAGGTGGAGGTATTTCAATAGTACCCCTTAAAAAGGGTAAAATGATAGATACAAATAATGCAAATGAAATGGGACCATTTTCACCGGAGAGAAGCGGTGGGCTTCCAGTGGGACATATAGTAAAAATGTGCTTCTCAGGGGATTACACCCATGAAGAAATAAAGAAGAAGATACGAGGTAAGGGCGGATTAGTAGCATACCTTGGAACAAACGATGCTAGAGAAGTTGTAAAAATGATTGAAAATGGTGATGAAAGGGCTAAATTGATATTTGAAGCTATGGGGTATCAAATAGCTAAAGAGATTGGTGCTATGGCCGCAGTATTAAGTGGAGATATAGATGCAATAGTACTTACTGGCGGTATAGCCTATTCGAAAATGTTAACTGATTATATTAAAGATATGGTAGGATTTATAGCACCCATAATCCTTCAGCCCGGTGAAGATGAAATGAGGGCATTAAATGAAGGTGTGCTTAGGGTGCTGTCCCGTGAAGAACAAGTAAAAATCTATGAGGACGAGGTGTAATAATGATTACAAACTTTAATGATGTATTAAAATTTGCTAGGGAAAGAGGTAGTAAAACCATAGCAATTGCATGTGCACAGGAGCCTCAAGTTCTTATGGCGATAGATGATGCAAATAAAATGGGGATTGCCGATGCAATACTAGTTGGAGATAAGGAGAAAATCCAGAAGTTAGCAAAGGAAATATCTATGGATTTAGGTAAATATGAAATTATTGATATAAAGGATTTAAATGAAGCTTCACTAAAGGCAGTAGAACTGGTTTCATCGGGTAGGGCCCATATTGTAATGAAGGGTTTAGTAGATACTTCTATCATATTAAAAGCTGTTTTAAATGCAGAAGTAGGTCTAAGGACAGGAAATATATTGAGCCATGTTTCGGTATTTGATGTGTCTGGTCATGACAAATTGTGTCTTATAACAGATGCTGCTATGAATATAGCTCCTGATTTAAATGAGAAGAAGCAAATAATTGAAAATGCTGCTAAGGTGGCCTATTCATTAGATATAGATGAACCAAAGGTTGCGGTAATATGTGCCAAGGAAAAGGTTAGTCCTAAAATGCCAGCGACTGTTGATGCAGCTGAACTTGAGAAGATGAATAAAAGTGGTGAAATAAAAGGATGCTTAGTTGGAGGGCCCTTTGCATTGGATAATGCTGTATCCCTAGAGGCTGCAAAGCTCAAAGGGATTACTCATCCCGTTGCGGGTCATGCAGACATACTTATGATGCCAACTATAGAAGCAGGAAACATACTATACAAGTCCCTAGTATTTTTAGCAGATACAAAAAATGCTGGTATTATCGTAGGAGCTAAAGCCCCTATTGTCCTTACATCAAGGGCCGATAGTCAAGAGACTAAGCTTAACTCAATAGCATTAGCAGTACTAATGGCAGCAAAAGGAGCATAGATACTTTAAAGAAGAAAGGTGGTAGTAAAATGTCGGAGGTATTTAGAATACTAGCCATAAATCCTGGGTCTACATCTACGAAAATAGCAATATTTGATAACGAAAAACCAGTATTAGAAACGACATTAAGGCATTCTGCTGATGAAATAAATAAATATGAAAAAATATATGATCAATATGAATTTAGAAAGAATGTAATTTTGGATGCATTAAATGAAAAGGAAATAAATCTCACAAAATTAAATGCGGTAGTGGGCAGGGGAGGACTTTTGAGGCCCATAGAGGGTGGAACCTACCATGTCAATGATAAGATGATTCAGGATTTAAAGGCAGGATTTTTAGGGGAGCATGCATCTAACCTAGGTGGAATATTGGCCCATCAGATTGCCTCAAAACTTAATATCCCTGCATTTATAGTAGACCCAGTTGTTATAGACGAGATGCAAAAAGTGGCAAAAATATCGGGTATGCCTGGAGTAGAAAGAATAAGTATATTCCATGCACTTAATCAAAAAGCCGTTGCAAGGCGAGCAGCTAAGGAAATAGGTAAGAGCTATAATTATATTAATGTTATAGTTGCCCATTTAGGTGGAGGAGTTTCAGTAGGAGCCCATAAAAAAGGCAGAGCCATAGATGTTAACAATGCCTTAGATGGAGAGGGACCCTTCTCACCTGAAAGAGCAGGGGGGCTACCAATAGGCGATGCGGTTAAACTAGCTTTCTCCGGTAAATATACCTACTCTGAAATCAAGAAAAAGTTAACTGGAAGAGGTGGATTAGTAGCATACCTTGGAACAAATGACGGTAGGGAAGTAGTAAAGATGATAGAAAATGGAGATAAAAAAGCTGAGATAGTTTACAAGGCCATGGCATATCAAGTATCTAAGGAAATCGGAAGCTGTGCTGCAGTATTAAAGGGAGATGTGGATGCCATAGTTATAACCGGTGGTATAGCTTACGATGAAATGTTTGTAGATTGGATAAAAGACAAAGTAGGATTCATAGCCCAAGTATTAGTATACCCTGGAGAAGATGAAATGATAGCACTAGCCCAAGGTGGACTAAGGGTATTGACAAAGGAAGAAGAAGCACAGGAATATAAATAAAGAGGTTGAAGGCTTCAGAGAAAAGGTTTAGGGTAGACAAAAAGACTTTCAAAAACTTACCTAAGTAACCCAGAGCTTGGAGCCTATAGCCCTTGAATCTAAGGTGATTACATGCTTAATGATAATAGAATAAGAATTATTATAGGTCATTATGGTAGTGGAAAAACTGAGTTTGCTGTAAATTATGCCATGAAGCTTGCTGATAAAGCAAAAAAAGTTGCTTTGGCAGACCTTGATGTAGTAAATCCCTATTTCCGTTCTAGGGAAAAACAAGATATTCTTGGAGAAAAGGGAATTGAAGTGATAGGAAGCTCATTAGGCATGAAATCCGGTGCTGATCTTCCTGCTGTTTCCTCAAGGGTACTTGCCCCTATCCAAGATGCATCCTATGATTTAGTACTAGATGTTGGGGGAGATGCCGTGGGAGCTAGGGCATTAGCAAGGTATTATTCTTCCTTTAAAGATGGAAACTACGATATGTTCTGCGTTATCAATGCCAATAGACCAGGAACCCAAACAGCAGAAGGGGCAATAGAACATATCAAAGGGATTGAGGCAGCATCGAGAATTAGGATTACTGGAATTATTAATAATACTCACTTACTGAGAGAGACTACTGTAGATGATGTATTGAGAGGCCAAGAACTTGCTATAGAAGTTTCAGAGAACCTATCTATTCCAATCAAATATGTTAGTGCCTTAGAAAAGGTTGCTCGACAGTTACCTAGGGATATGGAAGGACAGATTTTTCCCATTAACATGTATATGAGAGAGGATTGGATGTAGTTTTCTAAAGCTTGTAGATAATTATTTAAAGGGAATTATCTTAAATGGCTAAGGATTCTAGTATATTATAGTCATGCTACCTTAGAATTTAAGATAAGCTTTACTGAAATAATGAACTCTTCTACATTTTTTCAGTAAAATTTATTAATATTTAAAAGTAGCATTACTGTAGAAATATATCCCATAAAATGAGGAGGGTTGTAACAATGGCTAAGGCAAAGGGAAAGGTTTCTTTTAAAGAGGATTTATGTAAGGGCTGTGAGTTATGCACAATAGTATGTCCAGTTAACATAATTGAAATGGATAGGGAAAGAATTAATATTAAAGGTTACCATCCAGCAGGAGTTAAAGAGATGGGCAAGTGTATAGGGTGTGGAAACTGTGCTATTATCTGCCCTGACGTTGTAATAACAGTTGAGAGAGAAATTGAAAAGTAAAAAATTAGATTTTTTTCAAAAAATAACTGTAAATAATATATTTAAATACTGAGGAGGGGAATATAGATATGGCTAGAATATTGATGAAAGGTAATGAAGCCATTGGTGCAGCAGCTATAAAAGCTGGTTGTAAATTTTTCTTTGGCTATCCAATAACACCCCAAAATGAACTGCCAGAATTTATGGCTAGGGAATTTGGTAAACATGGTGGAACATTCCTTCAAGCTGAAAGTGAAGTGGCAGCTATTAACATGGTTTATGGTGCGGCGGGAGCAGGAGCAAGAGTTATGACTTCCTCATCTTCACCGGGAATTGCTTTAAAGCAAGAGGGTATTTCATATATAGCAGGGGCAGAGCTTCCCTGTGTTATCGTAAACATAGTGAGGGGAGGCCCGGGACTTGGTGGGATTCAACCGGCTCAATCCGATTATTATCAATCAACTAGAGGCGGTGGAAACGGAGACTATAGATTAGTTGTCTATGCTCCAGCAAATCTTCAAGAGGCCGTTGACTTAACTATGGAGGCCTTTGAGGTTGCAGATTACTATAGAAATCCAGTGATGGTTCTTGGTGACGGTATGATTGGACAAATGATGGAGCCAATTGAATTTAAGGAGCCTAAAAAGAGAGAACTTCCATCTAAGGATTGGGCTACAACTGGAACGAAGGGTAAAAGGAAGCCAAACATTATAAATTCACTTAGGCTAGCTCCAGCGGAACTAGAAAAGTTAAACCATAAAATTCAAGATAAATTGAAAAAAATCGAAGAAAATGAAGTTATGTACGAGATGTATAACATGGAAAAACCGGAGCTAGTATTCTGTGCATACGGTACTACTTCAAGAATAGTGAAAAATACTATTGAATTATTAAAGTCGGAAGGTATAAATGCAGGTTTAATCAGACCCATAACCCTATGGCCCTTCCCCTATAAAGCCTTTGAGGAAATACCTGAAACTGCAAAGGCCATATTAACAGTTGAAATGAGCTGTGGACAAATGGTAGATGACGTAAAGATTGGTATAAGTGGTAAGCTGCCAGTAGGATTCTATGGTAGAGTTGGTGGAATGATTCCATCGCCACAGGAAATAGTAGATAAAGCTAAAGAAATGTTAGGGGGTGTTAAGTAATGGCTGTTGTATTTAAGAGAACGGAAGGTTTGACTGAAACACCTTTCCACTATTGTCCAGGATGTACCCATGGAGTTATCCATAGATTAGTTGGAGAGGTACTAGAAGAACTTGGAGTGTTGGGAGATTCAATTGGCGTTGCACCGGTTGGATGCTCGGTTTTAGCCTATGATTATTTTAACTGTGACATGCATGAAGCTGCCCACGGTCGTGCTCCAGCAGTTGCAACAGGAGTGAAGAGAGTATATCCTGACAGCGTAGTATTCACATATCAAGGGGATGGTGACTTAGCCTCCATAGGCACGGCTGAAATAGTACATGCGGCCCATAGAAGCGAAAATATAACTGCAATATTTGTAAACAATGCAATATATGGTATGACGGGAGGACAAATGGCTCCAACTACCCTTCCAGGACAAAAAGCTACAACATCACCCTATGGTAGGGACCCAAAAACTACAGGAATGCCCCTTAAGGTATCGGAAATGCTTGCTACTATACCAGGTGCTACCTTTGTTGAGCGAACATCTGCCCACAATCCAGCTAACATAAGGAAGTCTAAAAAAGCTATCAAAAAAGCCTTTGAACATCAATTGGCTGGAAAAGGTTTTTCAATAGTAGAGATACTATCTACATGTCCTACAAACTGGGGATTAACTCCATTAGAATCTCTTAAATGGCTAGAGGAGAATATGCTTCCATATTATCCCCTTGGAAACTTCCGTAATTCAGAGGAGGTGAAGTAAGATGATAAATGAAAGAGTGATTTGTGCAGGATTCGGTGGCCAGGGAGTTATGTCAATGGGGCAGCTTCTTTCATATGCGGGGATGATTGAAGGAAAGCATGTATCATGGTTACCATCTTACGGACCTGAGATGCGAGGAGGTACAGCTAATTGTAATGTAACTGTATCGGATACACCAATAGGCTCTCCTATAATAACCCACGATGCAACTGCGGCTATAGTTATGAATCTACCATCTTTAATAAAATTTGAGTCAGAATTAGAAAATGGTGGAATGATGCTGATAAATAGCTCACTTATAGATAGAAAAATTGAAAGAAAAGATATAAAGGCCTACTATGTTCCAGCTAACGAAATAGCTGGGGAAATAGGAAGTGGTAAAGTTGCCAATATGGTAATGCTAGGGGCATACTTAGAGCTTACAAAGGTAGTTAAGGTTGAAACTGTCATAGAGGCCCTAAGAAAGGTATTCGGACCCTCTAAGGAACACTTAATACCATTAAATGAAAAAGCACTTCAAAGGGGTGCAGAAGCAGTAAAAGAACAATAGAATATATATATTTTACAGGCAGAGCAGGCAAAAAAGACAGTTTGCCTGCTTTTTTGCATCGTAAAAAGTCAAATTTTCTACAATTTGAGTATAATAATTTAAAAAAGTCCCATAGAAACTACAGAATCAACCCTTAATTACAAGTCCTAAAGCTTTCTGGGATGGGCTTATTATTTTGTATAATTTTATAGGAAGCAAGTCTCAAAAAGTATGTACTTAATGGTGACCTCCTTAAAAACTAAGTAATAGGAGACGATAAAGTAACAACTAATGACTATCGCTATTGCGAAAATATTAATTTAAATAGCAGGAAAAAGTAAAAAAATGTAGAAATATTTAAAAGTATATTCAGACTATTAACATATTTTAGCATCTATTATCATATTTTAGTATTTATTATCATGTTGATTTAATAGTTTTGGAGGTTGAGAAATGATAAAAAAATTAAAGATAATGAAGAAAAATGGTTTTGACAAGATACGTGAAAAAATGAAAGAAATAAAAAATGTCGGACCAGGATTTAAAAAAGGTAAAGAGGAAAAGAACATTGGAAAAAAATCTAAAAAAGTTAAAAAAAGTAATCTAAGTATTAAGGCAAAATTAATAGTGTTTTCTTTAATTATAAGTGTTTTTCCTATATTAATAGTTGGGGGATACTCCTATACTAGATTTCAGAGTACCATACAAGATAAGGTGGGGTCATTAAGTGAGCAACTAGTAAAACAAAATTCAGTAATATTGAATTCAAAGTTAAATGAAGTTGAAAATGCGGCTATGTTGATAAGGTCTAATCGAGAGTTACAAAGACTTTTAGGAACTAAATCCTATGATAGTGCACACCAGAAACTAAATGATTCAAATAAAATGCAAGAAATATTGTGGTCAATAATTACATCTAATCCAGACATAAGAACAATTACTATACTTAGAAATAACAAAGATATAATAAGTGTAGGAAATAATAGTGAAGTAAAGGAAGTTCTGGAAAAGGGAGAATTTCAAAGCAGCGATCTCTATAAACAAATAAAGGGCACAAAGAGGCAGATATTCTGGGTTCCAGGCTTTCTTGACAAATATACCAAGCTGCATGCAATGAGAGGGATTTCAGATTACTTTGGAACTAACGCAGGTATTTTAATACTTGAAATTGAGACATCAGCAATAGATAAATTATTTGACAATATAGATATGGGTGAAGATTCAAAAATATTGATGATTGATAGTGAAGGCAATGTCATTTATAATAAACAAAATGGTGAAGAGGAGATAAATGGTATCGAAGAGTCAGAGTATGGTAAATCAATGACTGATTATGCTTCTCATATACCTAGCGACAAAGAATCGGGTTCATTTATTTTAGAAGAACAATTAGTAGCCTATAAAACCTGGGAAAATGGATGGAAAATGCTATCGGTTATTCCACTTGACTATTTAATGGGTGATGTATATAAAGTAGGTACAATGACCGTAATCATTGCAATTATATGTTTGATAGTATCAATAGTGTTGTCCCTGTACATAACCTTTAATATAACAAACCCTCTTGAAAAGATAATGAAACTTATGAATCGGGTAGAAAAGGGGGACCTAACCGTTAAATCAGAGCTGGTTGGTAATAATGAGATTGGAAAGCTGTCCATGGGCTTTAACAATATGATAGATAGTATGGGGAAATTGATAAATGATACCAACAGAACCTTTAAATCAGTTAAAGGCAGTACTAAGTACGTAGACGAAATAGCAGAGCAGTATACTATGGTATCTGAACAGGTAGCCATTTCAATGGGAGAGATAGCTAATGGTTCTACAGAGCAGGCAAAAAATGCCGAAGATACTACCCATATAATGGGTCAGTTATCAAGTAGAATAGATAACATGATTCATAGTATAAATGTAGTAAAGGAAGCTACCGGCAAGACAAAGGAAATAAGTGGAAATGCCACGAATACCGTAAAAAACCTCTATGAAAAGACTGAAGAGTATGCAAAGATATCTAGTAACACCAAGGAAACCATCTCAAAACTTAGGGATAGTGTTTCCCAAATCATTAATATAGTTGACTTAATAAAAAGTATAAGTGAGCAAACAAATCTACTGGCCCTTAATGCGGCAATAGAAGCAGCGAGATCGGGAGAAGCTGGTAAAGGCTTTGCCGTTGTAGCCGATGAAATAAGAAAATTAGCTGAACAGTCTAAGGAAGCCACAAATAAAATAACTGACCTTGCAAAGGATATAAATGACGATGTTATAAAGACTGTCGAATCGGTGGAAGAAGGAGACAAAATCTTTGGAGAGCAGCACCACGCTGTATCTGATACGGATGCAGCCTTTAAGAATATAATGGAGTCCATTGAGTCGATTATTTCAGAAGTAGAGGATGTAAATAATGCGGTACAAGATATAGAACGGTATAAAAATAAAACCATTGATTCCGTAGAAAACATAGCAGCAGTTACCGAGGAGGCAGCGGCAGGGACGGAAGAAGTCATGGCATCAACACAGGAACAATCGAGCTCTTCACAGCAGCTAAGGGAGATATCCAAGGAGCTTATATCCTTAGTGGATAAGTTAAATCAATCAATGGAAAAATTCAAAGTAGACAATAAAGATTTAGGATAAAATAAATATATTCAATTATCTAAGAAGCAGACAATTTTTTGTCTGCTTCATCTTGTTGATAAAGTCAACAAGATTATAGGCTTTTGAGAAATCTGAAGTTCGAGGCGTGCTGAAACTGAGAGGCCGCAGCGTATAATAAAAAAAGGAAGTCTATTTGCTTTTAGCAAATACCATAAAATTTCCCACGAACTTATTAGTTCGTTCTAAAATTTTATTGACTAGGTTCTCGGTTGAAGCAACAACGAAGAAATTCGGGTT
>JAKSBP010000410.1 GCA_022361035.1 Clostridia bacterium | reverse complement strand
CGAAAGCAGCCACTGAGGTTTCCTTTAGAGCGATTTTTATGAATCTGTTTTACCTTCTATTACCTACTTATAAACAGATTTATAGCATGAGCCTAAAGGATTCTCTGTGGCTGCTGGAGTAAGTTAACTTTTTTAATCACTCTTCTATAGAAACTTTGATATTTACTATTCCTCTACAGTAATCCCCTCTTCAATATCTCCATCGGGAGAAATTATAACTTTATCCCCTTCCTTAAGTCCCGATTTAATCTCTATATAATCTTCACCCTCTAATCCAGTTTCCACTTCCCTTAATAGAGCCTTACTATTTTCTACGGCAAAGACATACTTATTATCCTCAAGCTCAAATATGGTATTATCGAGAACCATCAACACGTTAGATTTAGCCTCCAGTTTAAATTTACAGTCAACTTCGTATCCAATTCTCAATTTTGGATTATCTGGGACATTTACATCTATCCTAACTCTTTTTTGCTCGATTCCTAAATCCGATATCTTACTAAATGCCTTTGGATAAATCTTTTCTACCCTTCCATCTATTTCATCAATATTTAGGTCATCACTATATACTATTACTAATCCATTCTCTTTTATTTCTCCTACTTCCCTTGCTAGGACATCTACTTCTACATAGAGATTATCCGTATTACCTATTTCTATAACATTCATCCCTGGCTGAAGATAAGTACCCTCTTTTATGAAAATCTCAGTTACAATACCATCGTCTGGTGCCTTAATTGTCAGTTCTTCTCTACTCTTTTCCAAAACCTCTTTTTTATATATTAGGTCCGCTATTTGTGCTTCATATTGATCCTTTATATTGTTAGATGCACCTTTTTTAAGTAGCTTTAACTCATTTTCTGCTATCTTTAGGGAGTTTTGTTCAACAGCAAGCTTATCCTCAGCATTATTATAGGCATTTAAGCTTATGCCTCCCTCTTCATAGAGTCTTTTACTATTCTCTAGGTTCCTTTTTGCTTCCTCAACTCTAATTTTTACTGTTTGAACCCTGGCCTCAGCCCTGGCTATTTCCAACTTATCAGCTGGCTTTATTTGTTCCCTGTAGGTAGCCCTTAACACCTCAATTTGTGATTCTAAGGATTTTATCTCAAGCTCTATTTTCTCTGAATCTATCTCTGCAAGTAAATCTCCAGATTTTACATAATCTCCTTCATCTACACTTATATTTTTTACTTCTCCCATGGCATTGGAATATATAACTCTTTGACTATCAGACTTTATGGTTCCTGTCTCCTCCACATATTCAACTATTTCTCCTCTAACAACTTCATATATCTCAGCCTTAACTGTATTATTGGCCTTCGTCCTGTGATATAACCCAAATATAATTATTATAGCTATTAAACCTATAGAAGTAACTTTAATAATCTTTTTCTTCATTTTCTACACCTCCCTATGAAATTCTACTCTTTAAGGCTTCGATAAAGTCGAGCTTATATATTTTTCTCAGTGTAAATAACTGTGCTGCTACTACGAAAAACACTGTGAATATTGCTGCGAAAAAATATATATTTATGGCTATAGGTGCTTTAAGTGTAAAAATATCGTTGCTAAATGCCTCTTGTACACCCCTAACAAACATTCTTCCCACTGGAATACCCACTAATATTCCAAAGAAGGTCATGACTAGATTTTCCCTTATAATCATGAAAAATATTTCCTTTCTGGAAAATCCCATTACCCTAAGGGAAGAGAACTCCAGTCTTCTTTCCGATATATCCATTACAGTAGTGTTATATACCACTGCAAAGCCCAGAATTCCTGAAAATATTATAAGCATGCCAATTGAGGTATAAGTCAAATTTAAAAACTGTTTGAATACATTTTTCAAATCCTCAACAGATTGCAGACTGGTTATATTCTTAAGATTATTTAGCTTTTCCCTTACCCTATCCCCAGAGTTTAAATAAACACCAGTCATTAATTCATTATCCAACAAGATATCATTCATTTTTTTTTTTTTTTTTTATGCATTTATACCTAAGCTTTGCTCTATTACATCCTTAACCTCTATCTTGACATCTTCTCTATGGGGAATAAAGGTATTTATTATAATCCTATCTCCCTTTCCAACATCTAGAGCCCTAGCCAAATTCTCCGTAAGTACTATTCCTTCCCTAGGTAGCTTTATTTTTTCCTTCTCGATATTTTTAAAGTCATAAAAGATTGTATCCCTTTTAACACCGATTATATTAACTACTTTACTTCTCCAGCCATTTATTATCTCAAAGGGGAACTCACTCTTAGGTTCAATATGGTCTATATCTGCTATATGGTTAAGGTCCTTTACCACTGATACATTTAATGGTCTAGAAAAATTTATACTATAGTCCATTTTTTGAAAATCTCCATAATGGGTTTCAAATATATAGAAGAAAGCATTTAGTTGATAAAGGGTTATAAATATCATGCCAAAGGATAGGGATACCCCAATTAAATTAAATAGAAATCTCTTTTTACTTCTAAATATGTTCCTCATAACCATCTTCCAGCTAAAGGATAATCTAGTCCATAATATTTTTATACCTTCAATTAATATTCTCTTACCGGACACGGGAGCCTCCGGTCTCATTGACTCCGCTGGAAGTATCTTTAAAATCTTCTTCCCTCCCCATAATCCTGCTGCCATACAAAATAAACTAGAAAGTATTATTGCATTGATAGTATATTTATAGTAAAAGTTAACTTTAAGTATAGGTATATTAAAATACTGTAGGTACAGTTTTGTCATTGCCCTTGCAAGGAACATTCCTAAGCTCGTTCCAACAATTGCACCTATTATTCCAATAATCAAAGAATACTTTGTATAATGGGAAATAATATGGCCGTTACTATACCCAAGGGCCTTCATAACACCTATTGGTATTCTGTCCTTCTTTACCATCCTTGATATCATAACAGCGATTATTAAAGCTGCAACACCTAGAAAAAGTAGGGGGATTATCTGAGACATTTTCTGTAATTGTTTAATTTCTTCAGAAATCATTTTATTGCTTAACTGATTTTCTTTAACTATAATCTTTTTAACTCCATATTTTTTCAAAGCTTTTTCCAGTTTATCTTCCGTATTATTTATATGATCTTCGTCCTTTACTGTCATTATGACTTCATTATAGCTACTTCCAAATCCAAAGCTTTGCCTTGCAAATTCTTCGCCTACAAAAGCAACACCAAACTTGTCGGGCAAGGGTAAAAGGGTCTGTTCATTCTCTATAAGATAGATATACTCTGGGCTAGCCACTATGCCTGAAACCCTAAGATTATACTGTCTTTCATTTATCAGAACCCTTAAAGTATCTCCCACCACTATGTTTCTAGCCTTAGCAAATTGTTCAACCACTAATATATCCTTATTCTTATTCTTTATTTCTTCCCCATCCACTAGATAAACATCATTTATTTTTTCATCACTATCAGGTAGGGATATGACTCTAATGGTTACCTTTTCATTTTCATCCTCAACCTTTAATGGTACATCGAATACTATTCTCCCTTGGGCATTGGTAATCCCATACTTATTTTTCAGACCCTCCACTCCACTCCTAGGGATTTTTACTACTTCCGTATTAATGTGTGCAAAATTTGTTATATCATAATATTCATTCAATGTACTCTCAAGATTGAGAGCAGCCATTTTCATCGCTGTGTAAACTAATAACCCCACAGCAATAACTGTTATTACTGCTATAAATTGCCCATATGAATTTTTTATAAGCCTGGCTAATCTAATATTTAATTTTTTCATTACCATTCAATCCCTTCAGGACCTATTTGGTTTTCATTTATTCGATTATCTATAATTCTTCCACTTCCCATTTTAATAACCCTATTTGCCATTTGAGCTATAGGCGCATTATGGGTTATTACAATTACGGTTTTCTTATACTCTATATTTATTTTATTGAGGAGGGAAAGAATAGATATACCAGTCTTGTAATCCAAAGCCCCTGTTGGTTCATCGCATAGAAGAATAAGAGGATTTTTAGCAACAGCCCTAGCTATGGCCACCCTTTGCTGTTCACCACCACTTAGCTGAGAGGGAAAATGATCCTTTCTCTCTCCAAGTCCTACACTTGTCAATACCCCGTCTATATCTAAGGAATCCTTACATATTTCAGTGGCTAACTCAACATTTTCCTTAGCAGTTAAATTTGCCATGAGGTTGTAAAATTGAAATACAAAGCCTATCTTATCTCTTCTATACTTGGTTAATTGATTTTCATTATATTTAGTAACCTCTTCTTCCCTTAAAAAGACCCTACCCTCAGTAGGTTTATCCATACCCCCTAAAATATTTAACAAAGTACTTTTACCAGACCCACTTGGACCAAGTATTACAACAAACTCCCCTTCAAATATTTGAAAGTATGCATCTTGTAGGGCTTTAACTTTCACTTCTCCCATTTGATAATGTTTGCTTAAATCTTCCACCTTGATTAATAATTTTTTATCCATCACTACCTCCTCTCTTAATTTTTCCCCAAACCCCTCTTTAAGAAATCTATATACTCATAATAGTCCTCCAATAAATTTTCCATCTTAACACCTTCATCTTCTCTGATGAAACAGGTAGAAAAGCTTATCATAAAATTCTTTAAAACTCCCTTAATAAATTTTTCTGTTAATTCCTCCCTAAAATCCTTATTCTTTAATCCTTCATCTATAAGAGGCATTAAATGGTCCTCCACATGTCCTTCTTTGATTAATCTTTTAATTTCTTTATCGATTACTTCCCTTGCCTCATTACTCTTCTCTTGATATATGCTTTTCCAAAATTCATAGCACTTTGGATATTTAGTTACCATTTCCAGGGCAATCCTTCCTTCTAACTTCAATATATCAAAGAAATTCATTCCCCTATAATCCAATTTATTTTCCCTTTTCCATTTATCAATATACTCATGCTGTAAATCATGTAATCTTTTGAAAATATGCAAATACAATTCCTGCTTATTCCTAAAGTGGTAATAAAAAGAACCTTTGCTTATACCAGCTTTCTTCAGTATATTATTTAATGATGCTCTATCGTAACCCTGTTTTGTAAATTCATCTAATGCAACTTCAAATAATTTTTCTTTTCCCTCCATATTAATTTTATCCAAATAACTTCCCTCCAAGGTAAAAATCAATTATTTTATAATAGTTTAAGAACTTTTATATTTTAGCTATATACTAGACCATATAGTCTAGACTATATGGTCTAGTATATAGCTAAAGGATTTATATGTCAATTATCTTTTTTTATTGTCTATTTTCATTTCAAAAGGTTATATCTTAAAATGAGCCTTTAATAAGAGCTTACATTATTTTAAGGTAGTATTACTATAAAATAAGCACTATTAACATTTATTAAGCTTCAATAAATATCAATAGTGCCTCTATCATTTTATAGTTAAATAGCAACAAGCTTCAATTTTCTATTCCTCTTCCATAAAGGGATATCTATAATCCTTTGAAGGGCTAAATGTTTCTTTTATTACCCTTGGATTTGTCCACCTTAGTAAATTTAATTTACTTCCAGCCTTATCATTAGTTCCTGAACTTCTTCCTCCTCCAAAGGGCTGTTGACCTACTACTGCTCCAGTAGGCTTATCATTAATATATAAGTTTCCTGCTGCATAACTTAATATACTTTCCATTTGAACTATAGCCTCTCTATCCTGGGAGAAGATTGCACCGGTTAATCCATAGGGAGTTGATTCATTACATATTTTAAGGGTTTCCTCAAACTCATCATCACTGTATACATATATGGTTAATACGGGCCCAAAAATTTCCTCTGTCATTGTTTTGAAGTATGGATTTCTTGTAACTATAATTGTAGGTTCAATGAAGTAGCCTACACTATCGTCACACCCTCCTCCCCAAATGATTTCAGCTTCTTCAGAAGCCTTGGCATAATCAATATAAGACTTACTATTTTCAAAGGATTTTTTATCGATTACGGCACCCATAAAATTAGTAAAATCTTGAACATCCCCTATTTTAATAGTTGCTGCTTCACTGATAAGTTTACATTTTAAGGCACACCACATACTTTCAGGTATATAGGCCCTTGAAGCTGCTGAGCACTTTTGGCCTTGATATTCAAATGCCCCCTGTATTAAAGCCGTAACAAGCTCATTAATGTTGGCAAGTCTATGGGCAAATATAAAATCCTTCCCCCCTGTTTCCCCTACAATTTTAGGATAGGACTTATATTTCCCTATATTTTCCCCGATGGTCTTCCACATGGTATTAAATACACCGGTAGAACCTGTAAAATGTACTCCAGCAAACCATTCATTATTAAATACTATATCCCCAATTAAGCTTCCAGACCCAGGAATAAAATTGATTACCCCATTTGGTATCCCTGCCTCTTGGAATAACTTCATGAGTAAGTAATTAGAGTAAACTGCTGTCCCTGCTGGTTTCCATATTACTGCATTTCCCATCAAAGCCGGAGCTACCGCTAAATTTCCTCCTATGGCCGTAAAGTTAAATGGTGTAACGGAGAAGACAAAGCCTTCAAGGGGCCTATATTCTATCCTATTCCACGATTCATTGGTGGATATAGCTTGGTCACCATAAATTTCCGACATAAAGGATACATTAAATCGTAAAAAATCTATCATTTCACATGCGGAATCAATTTCTGCTTGATAGGCAGTCTTACTTTGGCCTAACATTGTTGCAGCATTAAGGGTATACCTCCACGGTCCAGCCAATAACTGGGCGGCTTTTAAAAATATAGAGGCCCTATGCTGCCAAGGCATCTTCTCCCACTCTGATTTTGCCTCTAAGGCAGCTTCAATTGCCATTTTAACTTCTTCTTCCCCTGCCATATGATAGGTAGCAAGGACATGGCTTTTATCATGGGGAACTATGCATTTTCCTATTTTACCTGTTCTTATTTCCTTCCCACCTATTATTAAAGGAATCTCAATCTCACTTTTCTTTAACTCTATGAGCTTATCCTTTAGCTGAACTCTTTCACTACTTCCCTTTCTATATGAAAGTACTGGTTCATTTTCTGGTTTTTTCAATTTAAAATGCCCATTAGCCATAAAAAATCCTCCTTTATCAATAAACATTTTACTTTAAATCCCAGAGTTTATGAAAAGAAGGTACTATATGAACAAAGCAAATAAAACTAAGAACAACAGTCATAATATAGCAATTCTAATAAATCTTTCATATTTTAACCTCTTGAATAGCCTAAGACCACTAGCTATTTTAAGTAATTAAAATATAGATTTATAATTGAATTTATATACAAATTGTAATCAACCCTTATCTTAGTTATGCTCCACTATCATATCTCTTCTTTCCACACTGGGAGGCACAGTCGTTTCCAATTGTACCCTATCGGTCTTAAAATCATAGACGGGTCGTCCTTAGATAGAAGGACTCGAAGAGAAACATTTATTAAATTTTATAAATACTTGACACAGTAAGTATAAGCCAAAAATTAAAATTCACTCAAATACATAAATATTATATATTTTTATTCATATAAATTCAATATATTTTGAAAATATTTAAAAATCCTTAATAATAGCTACTTACCTTTATCCCTTAGATTAAAAACGATATCATCCTTCTCATCACTGGCATAGGCATATATTACATCCTTTATTTTCCCTATCCCCCCTTCCTCTAACTTCTTTTCAAGCCACTTTCCATCTTTATTTATGAGTTTAAGATTTTTCCTTTGTATCTTGCCATCTATAATTACTCCTATGGGAAGCCCTTCACATTCTGGCTTTATATTTAAATCCGATATGGTTACACCTCTTATATCCGCCCTAGGCAAAATACTCACTTCCCCCGTTGGCTCTAATATTGCGTATTCAATGTCCTCCAGCTTTGGATAACCATTGGTCCTAAGTATTGAAGTTAGCTGTACTAAGGAGATATTCTCTTCTTCAATATTGTCTTCAATAATCCTTCCGTGCTTTATTAAGATTGTAGGTTTTCCCAGGAGGATTTTATTAAAAAATTGATTTAGTGATAGCTTAGAAAAGGTAAGATATAAAGCTACTAGGATTGTTAATACAAGTAATGTTGGCTTCACTTTTGTACTGATTAGAGGCTCTGCAACTACTGTTCCAATAATTATTATTGCTACTAAATCATATGGAGTCAATTGATTAATAGCCGACTTTCCAATTACTCTCATTATTACAACTCCCGTGGTAAACATTAGAACTGTTTTAAGTGCTAAACTAAACATATAATTACCTCCTATCCATATATCTATTTTTAACAATTTTCCTAAAGTTAATTATAGAATTTCAGAATAGGAGATAAAATCATCTTCCATAAATTTATCAGTTAAATTACTTATAAGCCTCTACCACTAAGGGAAAGGAATCTATAGTATATGGCTTCTCGTCAAAGCCACCATACAGCCTTATATCTTTAAAGCCTATTTCTTTTAACAAATTCACAAGGGCCTTACTTTCCAGAGGATAAAGCTTTATACAATTATCATAGGTCTTATCATTATTAACAATTAATTTAGTTTTAAATAAAATCTTTCCCTCCTCTAGTCCATAATTTCTAATAAATTTTACTCCATTCTCCTTCCTATCAATTAAAGGTAATTCCTTAACATCGTATTTTAAAATCCTGTCATAGTTTACTATTTGCAAGACAATCATACCTCGATGCCTTAATAATTTATACATTTTATGGAGACTATCCCTGATTTCCTCTATACTCTCTAAATGTACTAAGGAGTTTCCTATACATATTACTGCATCAAAGATATCACTTCCAAGAACATGAATTTCCTTCATATCTAAGGCGTATGGCCTTACTTTAGTCCCTTCCCTTTCATTTTTAACATTTATTTTCTTAACCATTTCTTCATCTAAATCTACGGCAACTACCTTATAACCCTCCTTTGCTAGGGCTATAGAATAATTTCCCGTTCCAGCAGCTAAATCCAGTATATCCTCTTTACCCTGTAAACGCTCCCTTATGAACTTTAGCTGTGGTTGTCCAAGGGGAAAAACAATATCGTAGTATTTACTTAATTCTTCATAAAAGCCCATAGAATCACCCTTTATATTATTATCTGTATTTAATATACCCATTATATGCTATAAAAATCTTAACATATATAGCCTAATTTCTTCAATTTTTTTATAATAATAATTCTATCAAAGGATAAAAATAAAGATATATATTATGAAAGGAGGTTTCTATATGCCTTGGAAAAAGGGTAAGGTGAAATTTGACGATGGCTCTGTATATCCGGCAGAACTGTTGGTAAAAGAAGACGGTCAGGTATGGAATGCAAGGATTTTAAAGGATGGTAAAATAGTTGAAGAAATAGATGCAGATAAATTCGCCAATAAATTAAATAAGGATACTGAAAGTGTATATCCTTATTCCTATGAATTAGATGAATAAGGCTTATTTAATATATACACATGTAACTACTAAAATCTCAACGAAACTACCTAAGTTAATTCAGTTAAAGTTGTAAGTAATTTTACAGATTAAAGCTCAAGGACTTTAGGTCTTTGATATTTCGTCAGTACATATTAAACCTCTCTATGAATATTACCACTGGTTTGTAATATTATTTAAATATTATTTAAGATTTCTGTAATGGTAAATCTAATTATATCATGGTAGTATAAAAATGTTATATAAATTTAATAGAGATGAGGAGGAATATGTTATTGACGGAATGGTGGACTAATATAGATAGTTTTGAAAAAATGTATTGGTATTTTGCAGTACCCTTTACTCTAGTTTTCATAATTCAAATGATACTAACTTTTACAGGTATGGATAATCAATCGGATATGGGAGATGACATTGACTTCGATGGTGACTCAGATATTGATGATGGATTTGCAGGAACATTTAGACTATTTACTGTAAGAAATTTTATCATCTTTTTTACTGTATTCGGCTGGACTGGTATAACCTTATATAGCTTAGGATTAAATAAAGCTTTAACTACTATAATTTCTGTAATATTAGGAGTTATTGTTATGGGAATAGTAGCTTCCCTGTTCTATTTTATAACTAAGCTTACAGAAAGTGGAACAATGGATATCAAAAACGCAATAGGAAAAATCGGTGAAGTCTATATACCCATCCCCAAGGAACAAAGTGGCTTAGGAAAAATTCACATAACCTTTCAAGGTGCCGTTAGGGAGTTGGATGCAATGACTGCTGGAGAAGATATACCCACCGGTTCCATGGTGAAGGTCAGTAAAATTATTAACAACAATATTGTTATAGTAAAGGAAACAAAACATATAAAATAAGGGGGAATTATAGATGTATCCAATTATATTAATTTCTGTTATAGTCGTAATCATCTTTAGTACTATAGCTGCATTATTCAGTAGATACAAAAAGTGTCCTGCAGATAAGGTCTTAGTAATTTATGGTAAAGTCGGCAAAGGAGCCGAGGGAGGAATACGTTCAGCAAAATGCGTTCATGGTGGTGCCAGCTTTATTTGGCCAGTTATTCAATCCTATGAATTCCTAGATCTTACACCTATGTCAATAGAGGTTAATCTGACCAATGCACTTTCTAAACAAAACATCAGGGTTGACGTTCCTTCAAGGTTTACGGTTGGAATATCCACTGAACCAGGTATCATGCAAAATGCAGCCGAAAGACTATTGGGCCTTAGGCATGAAACCATAAAAGAGTTGGCTAAGGATATCTTATTTGGTCAATTAAGATTGGTAGTTGCAACTATGGATATCGAAGAAATAAATTCCGATAGGGATAAGTTCCTTGCAAATATTTCTAAAAATGTAGAGGCAGAGCTTAAGAAAATAGGACTTAAACTGATAAACGTTAATGTTACAGACATTATGGATGAATCTGGATACATTGAAGCCCTTGGTAAGGAAGCTGCTGCTAAGGCTATAAACGATGCTAAGAAGACTGTAGCTGAGAAAAATAGAGATGGTTCTATAGGTGAAGCCAATGCTAAGAGAGATGAAAGAGTTAGAGTTTCAGAAGCCGATTCGATTGCTGTAGAAGGGGAAAACAAAGCCAAAATCACAATTGCTATGTCTGAAGCTGAGAGAAGGGAAAAAGAAGCTGAAGCAGAGAGAAAGGCATCTGCTGCTGAAAAGGTTCAATCGGCTAAAGCTCTTCAAGAATCCTATGCTGCTGAAGAAGAGGCCGAAAAGGCAAGGGCTAGTAGAGAAAGAGCTACTAAAGAAGCCGATGTAGTAGTTAACGCTGAAATTGAAAAACAAAAAGCTGAAATTAACGCAGAGGCGGAAGCAGAAAAAATCCGTAGAAAAGCTAAAGGGGAAGCCGATGCCATCCTATTCAAAATGCAAGCAGAGGCAAATGGTATTAATGAAATATTAAGGAAGCAAGCAGAAGGTTTCGAAAAATTAGTTAGTGCCGTTGGAGGAAATTCTAAGGATGCGGTTACCTTAATGATAGCTGACAAATTACCGGAGTTAGTAAAAACTCAAGTTGAAGCTATTAAAAATATTAAGATAGACAAAGTTACTGTTTGGGACAGCATGGGTGGAAAGGATAATACTCCTTCTACTGCTAATTTCTTGTCGGGAATGTTAAAATCAATCCCACCCTTCCAAGATGTATTTAATATGGCAGGAATGGAGCTGCCGGACTATTTAGGCAACCACTCTAAAAATGAAGATACAACAAATCTTATAGTGGAGAATAAAGATGAAAAATAAGGATTATATTGTTCCTAATTTTTCTCAAGAAAAATAGCTATAAAAAAACAATTTCTATAAATCATAATACTGGGGTTATATAATATATATAGAAATAGGTGATTAAAATAATAACTTAAAAGGAGGCTGATTTTATGACCTTAAGGGAAGAGTTAAAACAATTTAGTAAATGGGCAAATATTGTAGGAATCTTCACAATAATCTTTGGTGGTCTTTCTGCCTTAAGTGGACTTTTTATCTTCATAATCGGTGCTATACCCGGCATAATAATGATTATTGTAGGCATAAAACTTTTAAATGCCAAAAAGCAAGCCGATGAAATAATAGGTCTGGATGGCTCAGAATACGATGATAAGATACAAACTCTTATTAAGAATTTGACTCAATATTTCAAGCTTCAAGGTATCTTATATATTATTTCCTTCGTATTTACTATTATTGTAATTATTCTTATAGTAGGTGGAGGAATGATGTACTCTACCATGCCTACCTTTTAGCCTTAGTCTTTTTCAACCTCCAGCTTTAAATTTTAAGTTGTAAATTTGCAAACTCCAGTAATGTGAAATATGAAAAGCTTAAGTGGGAGAACCTAGCTCACCTGAAAAGGGGAAGTAAAGTTTTTCACTTGTAAAAGTGAAAGCCTTAAAAATTAATAAAAGCTTTAAGTTCCTAAATAAAAAGGGGAACTGACTCAAATACCCTTTCATGAAAACTGTAATACTTTACCTTCATAATTTAAAAGAAGTACTATCAATGTTATAAAAATATAACATTGATAGTACTTCTACTATTTTAAAATCAAATCAACCTGTAGGACTAATAGATAATTATTCAATAAGCAGGGCCAAGAAGTTCTAATGTTTACTTTTGATAAAAACCCTTTTAATAATTCTCTATTACAATAAATCCCCTTCATCAACTATAGTATTAATCACTTCCCAAACCTCCTCATATTCATATCCCTTCCTCCATGAGGCTATTCCCTTGAGATTATACTTGTTAGCTAATTCTAGCTTAAGCTGTATAGACCTTGTATCTTCTATCCATATCTTATATAGTGCATCCTCATATTCATAGGTAGCAAAATACTGACCTACTGCTTCATCCCAAGAAACCTTTGCATCGTATTTATCTAATATTTGTTCAACATTTTTAATGGGTACAGCCTTTGACGAAACCTCTACGTCTCCCTTTTCATCCTTAGTCTCCTTCCATACCCTTGTATAAAATGGTATGCCTAGAATAAGTTTTTCCCTTGGTATGGAATTAAGACTTGCTTGAATACCCCTTTCTACCCAGCCTATAGATGCAACGGAACCACTTACTGGACTTGTTGACCAATGCTCATCATAGGCCATTAGTATAACATAATCCACTATAGCTCCAAGTCTTTCTCTATCATAGACCTTAGACCATCTTTCACTATTACTAGGAACTGTTACATCAATAGAGACTATTAAATTTTGCTTTTTTAATATATGGGTTAAATCCTCCACAAAGGCAACAAAGGCATCCTTATCTTCATAGTAGATATTTTCAAAATCTATATTTATACCATCGAGATTATATAGGCTTGCATAGAAAGCAATTTGGGCTATGACCTTATCCTTTAATTCCCCACTATTTAAAACCTCCGATGTAATCTCGGGATTAAAACTATTGTCTATAAGGCCCCAAACCTTGTACCCCTTTTCATGGGCCTCCTTTACATAATTGAAGTCTCCTTTGTTTATGACTACTCCTCCTTGGGATAAGCTAAACCAAGTAGGAGAAATTACATCTAGACCTTGAATTTTTTCTTCCTTTGAGATATCGGGATTCTTTTCGTACACATATTCCCATGTGATATTAATTCTTTCCTTATCCTCCACTTCTTCTCTAATACTATTGATTTTACTATCGTATTCTATTCTCTCTAACCCTTCTTCTGTATATTTCTTCTCTACATATCCAAAGTATCCCTTATCGGTCCTTACCCGATAAAGGTTCCCATCTTCAGAAAGAACCTTAACCCTATCCCCTTGATTTAATATATCAGCAGTCTTTATTTTTAAGGTTCTATGGGAATATACTTTAACCTTATCGTACTTTATTATCCCAAACCTCTCTTCCCCTGAGAATTCATCTATGATCACTCTATTGGACTTTTCATTATAACTTATATCTATACTAAATATTTTTCCCAATTGATTCAGGGGTAGATAGTGAATATGCTCTTCCCTTTTCAAGGGTATATTTATTTCTATATCCTTCCCATCTATGAATTTAGTAAGGCTATCTTCTTCCATTTCAAAATCCCTGTGGGAAAGATTAATATAGGCTCTTTTCCCATCTTCACTAACATTTATATTAGGGTCAAAGTATTTTTTTATAAATTCTATGGGTAAGTAGATATTTTCCCCTTCAACTAATATGCTTTCCCCATCTTCGATAATCTCATTGCCTATAACAACTACTGCTTCATCAACTTTTTCCCTGTGTACTTCCCTTTGGTATTGAGTAAAGCTAAAGATTACTCCAAGTAAAATACATATTATTACTGCTATTCCTAGCATGATATATTTTTTCATATTCTCCCCCTTTCTTATGGTCTTTTTAGAAATTAAAGAAATAGGCACAAAAACAATTATATAATAAAAAGCCCCTAAAGCACCATGGTAATTCTTGCTTTAAAAGCCTTTAATAAACAATAAATCCTATTAGACCTGCCATAAATACGCAAAGGATAGGATGAATCTTAAATTTTAATATGGAAAATAGAACTACAAACCCGATAATAAAGCTTTTATAATCAACAAGGGCAGTTTTCCCTACGGATATGGCCGCTGAAACTATTAGTCCCAATACTGCTGGCCTCACACCAGCAAAGACATTCCTAAGGGCTTTAGAATCCTTAATAGACTCTAAATATTTACCCGATGCTATTAGCAAAATTAGGGATACAAGGATTACCCCTACAGTACCTGCTACAGCTCCTCCAAAGCCTACAATTTTATATCCTACAAAGGTTGACGAATTAACTGCAATTGGTCCTGGAGTCATCTCAGCTATGGCAATGATGTCTATAAATTCCGTATTGCTGAGCCAACCATGGGAATTAACTATCTCCTTCTCGATAAAAGGAATCATAGCATATCCACCACCAAAGCTAAAGCCACCTATTTTAAGAAAAGATAAAAAAATATCTAAAATTAATTCCATTCAAATCTACTCCTTTAGGTGAAAAACATTAGACTACGGGCTTTAAGGTCATCCATTGAAATCCTAGGAAGAAAGATACCTAGAAAGCTCTATTAGATTAAAGTTCTACCTTTGATTCCTGTATAAAAAATATCCTAAGGTCCCCGATGTAACAATTATAAGTATTGGGTGGACTTTAAAAACAACAATTAAGAGTACTGTAGCTGTCAAAACAACATAGGTGAAGGCATTTTTTTTAATTCCCTTCCTCAATTTAAAAACAGCAACTAATATGAGAGAAACAACGGCTGGTCGTATGCCCTTAAATATTTTTACCATTAAATCCTCTTCCATAACTCCAGTTAAAAATTTAGCAATCACTAATATAATAAAAAATGAAGGTAGAGCTGCACCAAGACAAGCTGTGATTGCACCCCAAAATCCCAATGTTTTATATCCTATATAGGTAGCAGCATTAATAGCCAAAGCCCCAGGTATTGATTGTGCCAAGGCTATAATATCTAAAAATTCTTCTCCTTCAATCCATCCATTTTTATTAACAATTTCTTCTTCTATTAAGGGTATCATTGCATAGCCTCCACCAAAGGTAAAAGCCCCTATCTTAAAAAAAATAAAGAACAACTTGAAAAACTTTTTCATCTTATAATAACCTCAATTCACAAAACTTTACAATTTTTATCCCCTTTATATTGTAAAGCAGCCTTTGTAATTCGTCAAATCTATTATAAAGATGAGCGGCTTAAAGATATTGATTAAAGGGATGTAGAAGCTTTTATTTTTTTAATTTAACCATAATTTATAGCTTAACCTACCCCCTACTGTCGCCTATCTATATATGAACACATCGTCTTAAATTAGAATAAAATATTCTATAGGTAAATCAATTGAAACAGCTTAATCTTGATGTTTTGACTATGGAAGGAGATGGTTCTAATGAGCTATGTAAACGATATGATTGCTGATAGATTCAGAGATAAAAGCTTTGATATAGCTAAGGAAGATTATAAATTCACAAAAATAAAAAAGGCTAAAGCCCATATAAAAAATATATATCCCCATATAAAACTAATAGATTTGGGAATAGGTGAACCCGATTGCCCCGCAGACCCATATGTAGCCAAGATTCTATTTAATGAAGCCGGAAAATCCGAGAATAGGTGGTATGCAGATAACGGTATTCCAGAGTTTTGTAATGCTGCAGCCAATTATTTAAGTAAAGTCTTTGGAGTTGAGGGCATTGATCCCCATAGGGAGATTTTACATGGAATTGGAGCAAAATCTATTTTATCTATGCTGCCCCTATGTTTCATAAATCCAGGGGATATTACAATAACACCACTACCAAGTTATCCTATTATCGCAACCCATACTAAGTATTTAGGTGGTGTAGTTTATGGTTTACCTCTAACTAAGGCTAACAATTTTTATCCCGATTTCTCTAACATTCCAAATATAATTTTATATAGATCAAAGCTTTTATATATAAATTACCCAAATAACCCCACTGGTCAAGTAGCAACAGAAGACTTTTATAAAAAAGTAATTGATTTTGCCTATAAAAACAATATTGTGGTAGTAGCTGACTCTTCCTACGCTGCAATAACCTTTGATGGTGAAAAGCCCCTTAGCTTTTTATCAATAGATGGAGCTAAAGAGATAGGAGTTGAAATACATTCCTTGTCTAAATCCTTTAATATGACGGGATGGCGTTTAGCCTTTATTGCTGGTAACTCCGATGTAATAGATATTTTTGGAACTGTTAAGGCTAATTCTGACTCTGGTCAATTCAGGGCTATTCAAAAATCAGGAATCTACGCTTTAAATCATACGGAAATTACCCACAGGAATTGTGAAAAGTATTCAAGAAGGTTTAATTTATTAATAGAAGCACTAAGGGAAGTCGGATTCGATGCAGAAAAGCCTAAGGCAACCTTCTATAGCTACATTCCTATTCCCAAGGGCACTAAATCTGGTAGAGTTTTTGAAAGTGCCGAGGATTTTTCATTGTTCTTATTAAATAATGCCTCTATATGCACCGTACCTTGGGATAATCCTGAGCCCTATATAAGGCTTTCCGTAACCTTTGAAGCTAAAAATTATAAAGAAGAAAGAAAAATCATAAATGAAATAAAGGAAAGACTGTTAAGCCTCGAATTAGTCTTTTAGATATAAGGATATCTAAGTAGTTTGAAAAGTCCAGACTTTTAAGTATTATTTAGAATCTAAAAAATAAAGTTTTATCAGCTATGATTTTACTGGTAATAGTTTATATTTTTTATGTGAATCAATTTTACTCTCCTTAAACTATTAAATTTACACCTTTATTATGGAGATAGGAAATTGGCTAAAATATATACCTTCATTATATATTCCTCTTTCCTTTCTCCACACTAAATATCCCTTGAGAATTTCTTAAAATATAGTTCCTATGGAAATTATCTTTTTATCTAGAAAATCATTATAGTCCCTATCCCCTTTATTTAAGCTGTTTATTACCACACCGGATTTAGATGAAGCTGAATGTATTACCTTTCCATCGCCAATATACATTGCAACATGACCTTTATAGAATAGCAAATCACCCTTTTTCATTTCCTCCCTCTTAATTTCTCTCATATATTCATCTCTAAGTTCTGCGTCACGCCATATTATAATACCGTTTATCATATATGCCATTGAGCAAAGTCCTGAACAGTCTATTCCCAAGGGACTTTTTCCTCCCCAACGATACTGAGTACCTAAATACCCACATGCCCCTTCAACAAGTCTATTTCTAATAACTTCTTCCTTTTCCTCAGCCCTCTTCCTTTTTCTTATATATTTATCCTTTACCCACCCCTTTTCAAGGCTTGGTAATACAATTTCTACCCAATCATCCCTCCTATTTTCCGTAACCTTTATAAATGCCCCTCTGGTTAAAAGCTGAATTACATAATTTTTATAATTGGGCTCCTTCATTACATCAACTATAGAATGAAAAATCAAATGGTCAGCCATTTCACTCCACATATGCGCCCTTTCATTATCTAGAATTAAGTCACTTTCATGGATATAACCCCTATAGTTATAGTGGGTCTCTATAAAATACCAACCATTATTTTTATTATTTAATAATTTTACCACCATACCCAACAGGCCCTCATCTGCTAAAGAACTCCTAGCATCTGGCTTTATTCTTATGGATGCCAAAGTTTTATTTATTACAGCATAACCTAAATCCTCTGCTTTCACCTTTTCTTCACCCCTTGATTTTTAAAATCCTCATATACCATTTTAGAGACATGACCGATTGTCTTTTTAGCCCTTAAGTTACTCTTAGCCTCAGTTACGAATACACCTAATATATAGTCCCTTTCCTCTAGAAAAATAATTCCAATGTCATGGTTTAAATTTTCAAGCTCCCCTGTCTTATGGGCAATTTCTATCCCAGACGGTAGATATCTTGAAAGCATTCCCTTATCCTTTTGTTTCTTTAAAATATCAATCATAAGCCTACACATATTCCCGTTTAAAATCTCTTTATTATAGATAAGCTCCAAAGTCTTTGCCATATCATATGGACTTGTATAATTCTCCTTACCCAGCTTAGCTTCTTGAAAATCCATCATTCTTCTTTGAAGGAGTGTATCCTTTAAGTTTAAATCCCTTGCAAGCCTATTAATATTTTCAATTCCCAATAAATCAATAAGTATATTTGTTGCCGTATTATCACTAACTGTAATCATGAGAGTAATAAGGTCTTTAAAAGTAAATCTATTGATTTCAAGCTCCGTAACAATACTGTATTCTACCCTATCTTCATTTCTAATATCTATTAAATCATGGAAACTAAATTTACCCTTCATAGTTTGATTTATAGCCTCTATCATAATTACTATCTTTATAGTACTTGCAGAAGGTACTTGAATTGACTCATTATATGTATAAATTAATTCACTTTTATCTAGGTCTTTCAATATTACTGACACATGGGCATCTTCATTTAAAATAAATTTTTCTAATTTTCTAGCAATCACTAATTCACTTCCTTAAACTATTCTTTATAATACCTAATTTCACCCTTATTTGCATTTAAAGATACTTTAATTCCTAGGGGTAAGGTAATTAAAGGCTTACAATGTCCTGCCCTTAAATTGAAAATTGTAGGCTTATTTAGGGGAGTAATTAAGTCTCTAAAAACTTCTATTAGAGTTAAGCTTGGTTCCCCCGGCTTTGCTAGACAATTGTTCCAATCCCCCAGTATAAATCCTGAAGCATCTCTTAGTTTTCCTGCTAGGGACAATTGTGTAAGCATTCTATCTATACTATAGGGCTCCTCGTCTATATCTTCAATGAATAGTATCTTTCCCCTAGTGTCTATCTCATAGGGGGTTCCAATAGTTGCCGCTATCAAGGAAAGATTTCCTCCTATTAATACTCCCTGGGTATTACCTGCAACTAAGGTTTTTATTTCATGATTCCTAGGGTTCTTAACTAATCCTATAAACTCTTCACTTGTTATAGAATTTATAAAGGATTCCCTTGTAAAAATGTCGAAATCCTTGAGCATATCAGTAGATGCCATGGGGCCATGATAGGTAATAAGGTCGCATATCTGATTTAAAGCTATATGTAGTGCTGTTATATCACTATAACCAATAAATACTTTAGGATTATTCCCTATGGCAGCATAATCAATCTTATCTAAAATCCTTGGTGTCCCATATCCACCCCTAATACACATTATTCCATGAATGCTATCTTCCTTAAACATTGAGTTTATGTCCCCTGCCCTTAAGTCATCGCTGCCCGATAGGTAGCCATAGCGACTATAACAGCTTTCACCTACTTCCACTTTAAATCCTAAATCCTCCAATACCTCCTTGGACCTAATAACATTCTCTACTTGGGTAGGGCTAGATGGTGCAACAAGACCTATACAATCACCTTTTTTCAATGGTCTAGGCTTTATCATCAACTCATCCCCTTTAAATAGCTCAATATTGATAATTTTAAATTTGCTAACTTAAAATTATATGCTGACCTCTTTAGCTAAAGAACTCAACCTATGACTAAAGTTTATAAAATTCAACTACAATCTATCCCTTTACTAAATGACATGCCACATAATGCTTATCTCCAATATCTTTAAAATTAGGTTCTATTTCCATACATATATCTATGCAGTAGGGACATCTTGTATGAAATCTACACCCATAAGGAGGACTTATAGGACTTGGAACATCTCCCTCTAGGATTATCCTTTCCCTTTTAACTCCTACTTGTGGTATTGGTATTGCAGAAAGTAGGGCCTTGGTATATGGATGGAGGGGCCTTCTATATAATTTATCTCCATCAGCCAATTCAACTACCTTGCCAAGATACATAACCCCTACTCTATCACTTAAATGCCTGACGACGCTTAAATCATGGGCTATAAAAATATATGTAAGTGAAAATTGCTTTTGCAGTTTATTTAATAGGTTTAACACCTGGGATTGTATTGAGACATCCAAGGCTGAAACTGGTTCATCGGCAATTATCAGCTTTGGCTTTAGAGCTAAGGCCCTGGCTATTCCAATCCTTTGTCTTTGTCCGCCGCTGAATTCATGGGGATATCTTGTTAGATAATCGGAATTTAAACCCACTATCTCCAGAAGTTTTTCTACTTCCCTTTCCCTTTCAGGCTTCTTCATATGGGGCATATGAATTTCAAAGGCCCCACCAATAATTTGCTTGACCATCTTCCTTGGATTTAAGGATGAAAAGGGGTCTTGGAAAATCATCTGCATTTCCTTCCTCGTTTCTAGCATCTCCCTCTTTTTTAAGCTAAAGATATCCTTTCCATCAAATATTACCTCTCCAGCAGTGGGGGGAATGAGTCCCATTATTGTTCTTCCCGTTGTAGATTTTCCGCATCCACTTTCTCCTACTAATCCCAAAGTTTCTCCCCTGTATACATCAAAGGATATGCCATCTACTGCCCTTACATACTTAGTTCTCCTTCCTAGAAGTCCACCACTAATAGGAAAGTATGTCTTCAAATCCCTTACTTCTAATAATTTCTCCCCCACTTATCCTACCCCTCCTTCCCTAAAAGCCAACATGCACATTTTTTCTCTCCCTTGTTATCAATTATTCTTAAGGAAGGTTCTTGTAATTTGCAAATATCCATAGAGTATTCACACCTTGGATTGAATTTACATCCCTTTGGAAGATTATATATGTTGGGAACCATACCCTCTATCACATGTAAATTCTCCTTTCTCTTCCCTTCTAATCTTGGTATGGACTTCAGCAATCCCTTAGTATAAGGATGCTTAGGATTATTAAAAATTTCTTCTACCCTGCCCTCTTCAACAATTTTTCCTGCATACATTACTACCACCCTATCGGCCATTTCAGCTACAACACCTAAATCATGAGTAATAAATATTATAGAGGAATCCATTTCCTCCTTCATCTTCTTCATAATATCTAATATTTGAGCTTGGATAGTTACATCTAAAGCTGTTGTAGGTTCATCGGCTATAAGCAGCATAGGATTGCAGCTAAGGGCCATTGCTATCATTACTCGCTGTCTCATACCTCCGCTTAGTTGATGGGGATACTCCCTTACCCTTTTTTCCGGTAGGGGTATACCTACCCTTCCAAGGATTTTAATGGCAGCCTCCGTAGCTCTCTTTTTATTTAATCCTTGATGAAGCATAATTGTTTCACAAATCTGGTTTCCTACTGTGAAAACGGGATTTAGAGAAGTCATGGGCTCTTGAAAAATCATTGCAATATCATTGCCCCTAATCTTCATCATTTCCTTATAGCTCTTTTTAAGTAGGTCTTCTCCCTTAAAGAATATTTCCCCCGACACATACCTTCCTGGTGGTGTAGGTACAAGCTTTAATATTGACATAGCAGTTACACTTTTACCACATCCCGATTCACCAACAATACATAGTGTTTCTCCTTTCCCTATTTGAAAAGATACACCGTCTACAGCAGGAACTAGCCCATCATGGGTATAGAAATGGGTTTTTAAATTATTAACCCTTAGCATATCCCCTTTCTTTTCCACAGACTTTCCCCCCTTTATGTAATCAATCCTTCATTCTTGGATCTAGAACATCCCTTAAACCATCGCCAAAGAGGTTAAATCCATATACTGTAAGGACTATTGCCAATCCTGGAAAAATAACCATATGGGGCTCAGTCCAAATATATTGTCTTCCAAAATTCATCATTGAACCCCAGGTTGGAGTAGGGGGCTGTGCACCCAATCCTAAAAAGGATAACCCAGCCTCAGCCATTATTGCATTGGATATTCCCATAGTAGTGGAAATAATAACTGGAGCCATACAATTTGGTAGTATTTCTTTAAATATAATTCTTAGATTTGAAGCCCCTAAGGAACGGGAGGCTTCCACAAATTCCGATTCTCGATATGCCATTACCTGACCCCTTATTAATCTACACATCCCGGACCAGCCAACAAAACCTAGGGCAAAAAAAACAGTATATAGTCCCCTTCCAATAGCAACAGATATTGCTATTGCAAAAAGGAAGTTTGGAAAGGCATCCATAATCTCCACTATCCTCATAATAACCATATCTACCCTTCCTCTAAAATATCCTGCTAAAGCTCCCAGAGTTATCCCTAGGGACAGGGTAACTATTCTAGAGGCTAAACCTATTGTTAAGGATATTCTTGACCCATATAAAACCCTGCTCAGTATATCTCGTCCCATCCAATCAGTCCCAAACCAATACTTCATACTAGGACCTTGGAAGGCATCAGAAAGATTAAAGTCTTCTATAGGGTCATAGGGAGAAATTATAGGTGCAAATACTGAAATAAGAATTAAAAATACAATGATATATAGTCCCATCATAGCAGTTTTATCCCTAAACAATCTTCTTAAGGCAATCATCCAAGGGCTATTAGACCTGCTTTTCTTCTTTGGTTGTCTTTGCGGTATTTTCTTTATCATCTCACTCTTATACACAATTACCTCCCCTTCTTAGTTGAACCTTATCCTTGGGTTGATTAATGCATAGGATATATCAACAAGTAAATTAAAAGTAACGAAAATAACTGCTTGAAATAGAAAATAACCCATTACAGCAGGTACATCTCTTTGAAAAACGGCCCTTATTGTTTCTGAACCCAGCCCCGGAAGCCCAAAGATAGTTTCCGTTATTGCAGACCCTGTAAGTAGGTATCCAAAGCTCATTATTAAGTTGGTAGCTATTGGAATCATTGCATTTCTCATTGCATGCTTATAAATAACTACCTTTTCTGATAACCCCTTAGACCTAGCCGTTCTTATATAGTCCTGTCTTATTACTTCCAACATGCAGGACCTAGTAAGTCTTGCTCTAAACACCGCTGAATTCAGCCCCAAAACTAATGAGGGAAGTATAAAATACTTTATGCTCCCATCCCCTACACCAGAAACTGGTAGAATCTTCAACCATACTCCAAAGATATATATCATCAATAGTGACGAAAACATAACCGGTGTCGATACTCCAAGGAGGGTCACTCCCCTTACGAAACTATCTGTGGAGGTATTTTGTTTGACAGCAGATATGACCCCAACAAAAATTCCCACAACAACTGAAATAATAAAGGAGTAGAGTGTAAGCTTAAAGGTAACGGGGAATCTCTTTTTAATAGATTCTTTAATGCTCCTATTATTAATATAGGATTTGCCAAGATCTCCCCTTGTAACTTTAGCCATGTATGAAAAATACTGATGATGGAAAGGCTTATCTAATCCCAGCTCTTTAACGGCATTCTCTCTAGTTTCTTCCCTAGCCCTTTCTCCAACTATAATCTCTACGGAATTTCCAGGAACTATATAAAGTAAAGAGAAGGTCACTAGGGAAACACCTATCATAACAGGTATTAACATTACGATTCTCCGTATTAAATATTTAATCAATTTTATTCCCCCTTTGTCAGTAAAATCTTCCTAGAATCAATATTATGACAACTAACATAATGGGTAATAACTGGGGCTTTGAACCCCAGTTTTTTTTATCTATCCAGCCAAATATCTAATTTTTTATTGGCATTAAATATTCTATAGATTTTTGCATCTTTAACTTCCGGTCTATATACTGTCCAGTTCTTACTTAAAAACAACCATAGACGGGCTGCATCCTCAATAGTTATATCCTCAGCTCTTTGATAAAGCCTTATCCTTTCATCATGGTCAGCAGTTCTCTGGGCTTCTTCTATGATCTTATCAAATTCTGGATTATTATATCTCGTTTCATTTCCTCCACCACCGGACATCTGGGAATGGAATAATGGGTATAGATAGTTTTCCGCATCGGGATAGTCTGCACCCCAGCTTAAATAAAAGGCCTGTGCCTTCCCTTCCCTAACTGCTGCTTTATATGAGTTCCATTCCATGGCAACTAGTTTCACATCAAATCCCACTTGATTTAACATCCCTTGAATAGGCTCTAACAGGGCAACATTGGCTTTAGAGTCAGAATGCCAAAGCTCAAAGGAGCAGGGATTATCTTCTGAGTAACCAGCCTGGGAAAGAAGCTCCTTAGCCTTATTGGGATTATACATATATGATTCTAACCCCTCTCTATATCCGTCTAAACCCGGAGGTATAGGTCCATTACTTAAAACTGCTTTATTTCTCCTGGCAGTATTAATAATAGGCTCACGATCTACAGCATAGCAGAAGGCCTGTCTTACCCTTATATCGTCAAAGGGCTTACTATTAAAGGTTAAACCTATATAATAATTCCAGAAGGTATTGTTAGTAATTATATAGGGTCCATAGTCAGGATTATTTCTAAATCTATCAATATCAGCGGCAGGTATCTCTAAATCATCTATATTTCCAGCTTCAAATTCTGCAACGGCTGTTGATTCATCTTGAATAATCCTAAAATTTATCCCATCAATATAAGGTCTACCAGCGAAGTAATCCTCATTTGTTTCAACAATAAATCTATCACTTTCAGAGAATTCTACAAATTTATAGGGTCCTGTACCAACTGGTTTTAATCCATAATCTTTTTGGTCTACATATTTTTCTACTTCATTTTTATCCACTATATGTGCGGCAGGCATTCCAAGCATAGATAAGAATGGTGCAAAGGGCTGTTCTAAAGTTATTTTAACTGTGTAATCACCTACTACTTCAATTCCCTCTACTGAATCAGCTTTCCCTTCCATAAATGCCTTAGCCCCTTTAACCTTCTCGAAAACCCAGGTTCTCGGACTCCCTACATTTGGGTTTAAGACCCTCTCAAAGGAGTATTTTATATCCTCAGCTGTAAATGGATTACCATTATGAAATTTTACCCCCTGGGTTAGATGGAATATCAAAGTCGTATCCTCCGGTGTTTCCCATGATTTAGCTAAGGAAGGAATTATTTTCCCATCAACATCGTATCTTATCAATGAATCATATAGCAGAGCTACCATCCTCCCATCTCTATCGGCGGTAGCAAAGGCAGGGTCTAAAGTGTTGAAATTATTGTCTAAATAGGTTTTAAATATTCCTCCATACTTAGGTTTTTCATCGGAATCTCCATTTTGCATTGATGGATTTTCCTCTGTTGTATTAATTGACGTTTCTTCTGGGTCATTGGGCTTAGTACACCCTGAAAATACAAAAATTAAAGCTAGTAAAAGTACTAAAACAGTGTAAATTTTCTTTCCCTTTTTAATCATTTAGTATCATCCCCTTTATTTAAAGTAAATTTGAAAATTATGAACCTTTTTTCACCTCCATGATTTAAACCCCTGGGATAGTAAAGTATAGATTATGAATATGTAAATTCCTGGGCGTAAAACTAACACAACAGATTAATTTATTTATAATATATATTTATTTAACAAAACAGAACCTATTCTTCTTTACACATCTTTTAGTCCATTTATTCTCTCAATTCCTAGTCCAGGCCTATTAGGGATTATTAATACTGGTGCTTCAGCTTTAACACCCCCAACAACTGGGTCTTCAGCTAATAACAGGGCAGTATCTAGGTCGAATCTAGTAATATTTCTTTTAGCACAGGCTAGATGGGCAGCAGCCGTTACACTTAATTTACTTTCTATCATACTTCCTAACATACACTCTACTCCACACGCTTCAGCTATAGCTATTATTTTTAGGGCGTTATGAATACCTCCACATTTCATTAATTTTATATTAATAAGGTCAGCGGCCCTAAGCTTTAAGATTTTAAATGCATCATAGGGTGAAAAGATACTTTCATCGGCCATTATGGGGGTTTCCACATTTTCAGTCACAAATTTTAATCCATCAATATCAAAGGCCTCTACGGGCTGTTCTACAAGTTCAATATCAAATCCCGAATCTTCCAGCCTCCTAATAACTCTTACTGCCTCCTTTGGCTGCCATCCTTGGTTGGCATCCAATCTAATCTTTACGTCATATCCAACTACTTCCCTAACGGCCTTAACCCTTTCAAAATCTTTTTGTGAATCTATTCCCACCTTCATTTTCAAGGCTGTGAAACCTTCTTTTATAAACTTTAGGGCATCTTCTTTCATTTCCTCTGGTTGATTTACACTTATGGTAATATCAGTTTCTACCCTATCTCTATATCCTCCTAATAATCTATAAACGGGAGTCTTGTAAAGCTTGCCAAACAAATCATAAACCGCCATGTCTACTGCTGCCCTTGCACTTGTATTTCTAACAATTGCTCCATTGAGCTTCCACATAATCCTCTCCATATTCTCAATTTCTTCCCCTATAAGAAGCTTCTCAATACTATCCTTAATTGCACTAATAATAGCTCCATTTGTATCTCCTGTAATTACAGGGGTTGGAGGAGCCTCCCCATAACCTATCCTTTCATCATCGGTCTTTAAAATTATAATTATACTCTCTGCAAAATTTACTGTTCTCAATGCCGTTTTAAAGGGTTTTTTCAGCGGTATGCCTATTCTTTTAAGCTCTATACCTTTGATTTTCATAGTGTCACCCCCATATGATCTAATAATATAAAGTGGAAATCCTCATAAAAGCCTTTAATCCCTTAGTAATAAAAAAACAGCATAGATACCTAGACCTAAGGTTTTTAGGTAGTCTATGCTGTGTTTTGTTTTTGACCTATATAGTATTTATAGTGAGAAAACAAAGCAGCGAAATATGTATTTTTTATCAAAACAAATTAAGTTCTTTTTATTCTAGTTCTTTAAAACTTACTGTTAAATTATTATAAATAATTCTACATAAAATTAAAAAACCCTTTTTATTTTCTGAAAATTTAGACTTCAATTTAAAATTATCTTAAGTCTTAATCCTATATATTCTTTTTCTTTGTTATCTGTTGATACTTCTTATAGGCATCCTTCCATGCTACAATAAGAGCTTTTTGTGATGAACCATAATATCTATTCTTAATTTCCTCAATTAATGGCCCTTGTCCTTCCCCCATTGAATATCCAATAAAAATAGATTTGATAAAATCCCTAGTCTCCTGGAGTATTGTTGAAACTCCCATATCTATAATAACTTCCTTTTCTATATCAATTATCAATACTATAAAGTAGGCATTATATTGGGATGTTATGGGATTATTGAGGGTAGTTTTAGAGTCTCCTACAATATATAAAGTATTCTTATGATATTTACCCATACATTTCACTCTCCTAAACAAAGTTCTCCAATAGCCCTTTATGCTTGAAGGGTTAGGGGCTTTGTCTTATATTTTAATCTAAGTCTATCTCTTTTTGAAAATGCTGATAATCCTTAAGGCTTTTCCATTCCCCACCCCAGGTCCATCCCCTTTCTTTAAAGGTCCTATAACAAATACCATCCTTCACTATCATGCCCTTTCTAACATTTTCTCTATCCCTATATTCCTCCCCAGCTGTCGGTGATATTTTCTGGCCTTTAATATGGGGGTTTTGTACTGGATTAATATCAATGGCTATGCCATAGCTATGCTTTGATAAAATACCCTTCTTTCCTTCAATTTCCCTAAAACAAAATGCCGAGGTATTATTATCCTCCATGGATAGCCCATCATCGGCACCATACTCATCAATGAGTTTTATTTTCTCAATAGGAAATCTAGCCTCATAGAGTTCTTTAAATATTTGGATAATTTCCTCTGCCACCCTTTTATGTACAATTAGTTCCCCAGTATGTTCCCTATGGTCAAAGCCCCAGTGTAACACTTGTACATAGGATAAATCACTTAAGCCCACCGGTGCTTCCTCTTTCCATGATACACCTTTAATTCTATTAATAACCTCGCTGGTTAAGGGTTGATGGGTAAAATTATCTTGCCCCTCTTCCTCTAACATTCCTTGGTCTACGGGGTCTTTATCTAAGAGTTCATCCTTTATGTCCCTATTAATAGACACGGGTGCATTACTTTTAATAGTTGTTATTTTAATTATGACAAAACTCAGACTGGCTAGGGATATAAATATTAAAATTGCTGAAATCATAAATTTTTTCTTCATTTTCCATCCCACTTTTTTATATGTATTAAATAATAAAATGAAAAATATAACTTGGATATTTTCTTTTCCTTACCTATAATCTTTTAAAATATTATACTATCTACAATTCTAATTAATTCTTTAAGTTGTCATAGCCATATATTTATCATTTTAGCACAATTTAAATATATTTGTAGCCTTTGAAAAATAAAATAGCCCTCCAAAAAAATTGGAGGGCTCAGTATATACTCTATAATTACTTAAGGTTTTCAGGGTTTAGTTCCTCTAATTCTGGAATTACAAATCTTCCATCCTTTCTTATTAGCACGCCGTCGAAATACATTTCTCCTCCACCATATTCAGGGGTTTGAATACAAACTAAATCCCAGTGTATAGATGATTTATTTCCATTTGAGGCGTCATCATAGGCCTTACCAGGGGTAAAGTGAAAGCTTCCCATGATTTTTTCATCGAAAAGGGTATCCTTCATTGGTGTAGTTATATGGGGATTTACTCCAATAGCGAATTCACCAATATATTTTGCACCTTCATCTGTATCAAAAACTTCATTTAATCTTTCTGTATGATTTGCAGTAGCATTAACTATTTTACCATCTTTAAATTCTAATCTTATATTTTCATATGTAACCCCTTGATAAACAGCAGGGCAATTATAGCTTATCACTCCATTTACTGAATCTCTCACAGGAGCTGTAAAAATCTCTCCATCGGGAATATTATTTTCGCCAGCACACTTTATTACAGGAATATCCTTGATTGAAAAGGTTAAATCAGTACCCTCACCTTTAATGTGGACCTTATCCGTCCTTTTCATTAGCTTAACCAAACTGTCCATAGCTTTAGACATTTTCCCATAGTCAAGGTTGCATACATTAAAATAAAATTCTTCAAAGGCTTCATGGCTTTTATTAGCCAATTGAGCCATGGCACTATTTGGATACCTAAGAATTACCCACTTCGTATTATTAACCCTTTCCTCACTATGAACCGGCTTTGAAAAATGTTCCATATAAAGGCCCATTTTACGAGAAGGAACGTCCCCTAGTTCACTGGCATTATTACTTGCTCTGATACCTATATAGGCATCCATTTCCTTCATACGCTTTAACTCATAATCTGCCATAAGCTTTAGTTGTTCTTCACTACACTCTAATAGAAACTGTCTTTGAATAGTTTGGTCTTTAATTTCTACAAAGGGATAAGCTCCTACCCTATAAGCTTCCTTCACCAAGGCTTTCGTAAGGGGTAGGGCACTCGTTCCTATGCACTCTATAAGTACTCTTTCGCCCTTTTTTACCTTGCATGAATATCCTATTAAATTTTCTGCTAACTTTTCTACCCGTGGGTCCACGTGTATCAACTCCCTATAAAATTTTTTCATCTCAATATTTTTATATATAATAAATATATTATATCATTCAATATCCTCTATTTAAATTTTTTCCAAAAAAAAATTTTTTATGTTTGATTTCAAAGAGCAGTGGGTATAATTCAAATGTGAAAATAATATAATTATTACATAATGTGAAAGGAGAATACAAAATATGAAAAAATACATTTGCATTCCATGTGGTTATGAATACGATCCTGCAATAGGTGATCCTGATAACGGTATTGAACCAGGAACGGCCTTTGAAGATATTCCAGATGATTGGGTTTGTCCCCTTTGTGGTGTTGGCAAAGATATGTTTGAGCCAATAGATTAGGAAAGTAGAATTAAAATAAAAACTTTAGGCCTTTAATTTTCTCCTATCTTGATAGGTTTTTTGGGGAAATGGCCTATAATAATTTTAAGTGCGTAAGATATAACTACTTAGATTTTCTATAGGTTTTAGAAAACTAAGTAGTTTTTATATTTGTCAAAAACCTGTAAGTATAATAGGTAAAGGCCATAAAATATTTATCTAAAATTTATATTAAAATGGATTTTTTCGTTATATATATAAATATCTCCCTAATAATGTTAAAATATTATGAGAACTTTATTTTATGGGGGAATGAATAAATGTTAAAACAGCTTAAAGCAGATTTAGCTCTATTAGGTGTAACAATAGGATGGGGAGCATCCTTCATATTAACCAAAAATTCTCTTGATACATTAGCAACCTATAACTTCCTTGCAATTAGATTTATAATTGCCTTTGCCATATCAGCCTTAATTTTTTCCAAGAGTATTGTTAAAGTAGATAGAAATACTCTTAAATATGGTTTTTTAATTGGTATAATATTATTTACGGCATATGCATTCCAAACAGTAGGTTTAAACTATACAACTGCCTCAAAGTCAGCATTCATAACTGGATTCTCAGTTGTTTTAGTGCCTATAATCTCCACTTTGTTTTTAAAAAAAATACCAGAAAAAGCCTCTATTATAGGGGCAATAATGGCGATTATTGGTCTAGGGCTTCTAACTCTAAATGGTAATTTAGGACTTAATATAGGTGATTTACTTACTTTTTTCTCTACATTTGCCTTTGCTATGCATATAATTACCGTTGGAAAATATACAGCCATAGTTGATTCCATTTGCCTTGCAATAGTACAAATAGGTACTGTTGGATTGCTTAGTCTTATTACGTCACTGGCTATAGAAAATCCTGTGATTCCAAAGGGAAATGATGTATGGGTCAATCTTTTTATCCTTAGCTTAGTATGTACTTCAGGAGCTTTCATAGTTCAAAATGCGGCTCAGAAATATACTTCACCTACACATACAGCACTAATTTATACTGGTGAGCCGGTTTTCGCAGCAGTTTTTGCATATTTTATTTCTGGAGAAATTTTAAATCTCCGAGGGTTATTTGGAGGAGCTTTGATATTAACAGCAATGCTTATTGCTGAGATCGATTTTAAAATCTTTCTTAATATGATAAGAAAAAAGATAGGGAATAAAAATCCACAAAGACCTCTCTAATGGTCTTTAGATTTTTAAATAATAAAAATTTTTTCCGTTAAAAATATTTAAGTTGCTAAACAATAAAAAAAGGTGACCTGAAGAGGCCAATGAAAAAGTATCTTCTTTATAGAATCAGTCTAGAAAATTTCAGTATCAACGGTTTCAAAATATGACTTTTTCAATGGTCTCTCAGTAGATGACCTTTTCCAGGTAAAATGTATACTTAATTTAACCCGGAAAAACTTTTAATAAAATAGGCAATCAATAAAATTATCTTCCCTAATATTGTGTAAATATGAGGATAGGTCGATTTTCTTCAATACCTGTCTAATACTTTCTTCCTCATACTTAATATCCTTTAACAGAGATTCTAATTCAGATATTTCCTTCCTTCCAAAAAAATCTCCAAAAATTTTACAGTCAGATATAATACCCCCTTGGACCTTTAATCTTATATCTAAATTTCCTCCCTCATATCTTTTTGACTTCTGTATATCGAAATTTGGTGATTCTCCATAATTCCACTCCCAGGTCAAGTATCTGTTTTTCATTAACTCATTAATACCTTCTAAATCCTTTTTAGTCAATATATATTCTTTTTTTTCCTCATTCTCCTGTTCAAATAGAAAGGATAGAAGAAGATACTTAAAATCCTTAACAGAAATTTTTTCTTTAAGATAGGGATATATATTTGTAACTCTGCTGCGTACCGATTTTATTCCCTTGGACTTAATTTTATCAATTTTCACCTTCAAGGCCTCTTGAACAACATCTAAATTGGAATTAAATAAAATGGTACCGTGATGGAGCAGTCTATTTCTGTAATAATATTGGGCATTTCCAGAAAATTTCTTTTCCTCAATAGTTATATCATTTCTACCGGAAAAAGCAGCAATAATATCTAATTCCTTTAGGGCCTTAATAACGGGCTTAGTAAATTTTTCAAAGTTATTTACACTATCACCAGTATCTTCTACAATAAAGGTAAAGTTTAGATTTCCTAAATCATGATAAACTGCCCCTCCTCCCGAAAGACGCCTCACTACGTGTATATCCTTATCCTTAACATATTTTGTATTAATTTCTTCTATGGTATTCTGATTTCGTCCTACTACAACAGTAGGTTCATTTTGCCATAGGATTAAAATGCTGTCATCAATATCTAAATGTTTTAAAACATATTCCTCTAATGCAAGATTAAAATAGGGATTTGTAGATTCATTTTTAATACTTATCATTTCTATAACCTCTCTCTATATAGTTATGGAATAATAAAATGGAATCACATAACTGGGCTAATTGTGCTGATTTCCAAAGCTAAAAGCTTTAATATTTACTCTACCCTCTATATATATGAATTGGTTTATCAATAGCACCGTGGGCAGCCTCCATTACGATTTCAGAAAGGGTGGGATGGGGATGTATGGCCTTTGCCAGTTCATGCACCGTTCCTTCAAGTTCCATAGTAGTTACAGCCTCTGCAATCATATCCGTTGCATGGGAAGCTATAATATGGACACCTAATACCTCTCCGTATTCCTTGTCGGCAACTATTTTAACAAAGCCATTGCTTTCTCCCTCTGCCAAGGCCTTACCATTTGCACTTAGGGGAAATGTACTTATAATTACTTCGTGTCCCCTCGCCTTTGCCTCATCCTCTGTTAATCCAGCAGTTCCAACTTCTGGAAGGGCATATATACAGGATGGCACCCTATCATAGTTTATCTTTGACTCTTTTCCCATGATATTTTCTACTGCTGTAATACCCTCTGCCGATGCTACATGGGCTAACATATGTCTTCCATTTACATCTCCTACGGCATAAACGCCCTTAAGATTAGTTTCCAGTTTTTCATTGGTTTTTATCCCCCCTAGGGTAACTTCCAAATCAAGACCTTCTAATCCCTTAGTATTGGCAACATTGCCCATGCTAATAAGAATCTTGTCACCCTCTACTATTCGTTTTTCCTCATTTACATAGGTAGTTACTTGGCTTCCTTTAATCCTTTCAACACTCGAATTATATATAATCTCAATACCTTTATTTTCCATAATCTTTGCCATTGCTTCTCTTATATCCCTATCAACATTGCCTAAAATTCTCCCCGATCTTTGAAGAATTGTTACTTTAGTTCCTAGGGTATTGTAGAGAACGGCAAATTCACAGCCAATAACTCCTCCTCCTATTATAACGAGACTTTTAGGGATTTCACTTAGCTCTAAAATTCCCTTGCTTGTTAAGACATCCCTATTTTTTATTGCTTCTTCAATACCTTCAATATCTGGAATTCTTGGGGATGCCCCTGTGGCTATTATGAGATTTTTTGTCTTAACTATTTCTCCATTCACCTTCAATGTGTTTTTATCAATTACTTCTCCAAAGCCATCTATTATATCTACACCATTTTTATTTAATAATACTCTGACACCCTGAGTAAGCCTACTAACAACCTTATCCTTTCTTTCCTGCATTTTAGGCCAATTTATAGATATAGCCTTCTTATCACTTATATCTATTCCGAATACCTCGGAATGGATTATATCCTCATATACCTTGGCACTTTTTAGAAGGGTTTTTGTAGGTATACAGCCCCAGTTCAGGCAAACTCCACCTATGGCATCCTTTTCAATCAATAGTGTCCTGGCTCCCAGTTGTGCGGCCTTAATGGCCGCTACGTAGCCACCGGGTCCTCCTCCTAACACAACTATATCATATTCCTTCATAACTATTCCCCCCTAGCTTAGAACCAAAAGCATTGGATTATTCAAATATTCTTTAAGCTTATTTAGGAATCTACCTGAGTCTCCCCCATCAATTACCCTATGGTCAATTGCTAAAGTAATCATCACCATATCTCTAATTTCTATTTGTTCCTCCACTACAACCGGCTTTTTAGTTATTTTTCCAATACCCAAAATTGCCACTTCGGGATGCTTTATTACTGGAATACCTGTTGTTGTTCCTACAGCTCCAAAATTAGTAATACTTATAGTTCCATCCTGAAGTTTATCTATAGAGATTGTTCTCTTTCTCGCCTCTTCACTGGTTTGAGCCAACTCCTTCGCTATTTGGAATATTCCCTTCTTATCCGTATTTTTTATTACAGGGACCATCAAGCCATCGGGAGTATCTGTTGCTATTCCTATATTGTAATACTTTTTAAGAATTAATTCCCCATTTTTTTCATCGTAACTTGCGTTAAATATGGGAAATTCCTTGAGAGCCAAAGTTAATGCCTTTATGATGAAGGGCATATATGTCAAACTAATTCCATTTTCCCTAGCTATTTCTTTTTGCTCTTTCTTAAACTTAACAAGGTCCGTCACATCTAATTCCTCTATAGCCACCGCATGGGGAATTATACTCTTTGATAAGACCATATTCTTTGCAATAGTTTTTCTAAGCATGGTAAGGGGTACTCTCTCAACTTCCCCAGTGGTTTTTATCTCAGTGCTATCAATTTGACGATTCTGTAGAATGGTTTCTTCTTTAACTTTTCTATTGGCTGTTTCCTCCTTGGCACGATATATATCTTCCTTCATAACTCTTCCAACTGGTCCAGTTCCTCTTATGGTATTTATATCTATATTCAAATCCTTAGCCAATTTTCTAGCAACGGGAGTAGCCAAAGCCCTTCGACCACTAGTGCCAGTATTGACGCCCTCCCTTTCATTGCTGTCCTCTATTATTTGGGAGGATACCATTAACTCACCTACCACTCCCGTTGATTCATCTTCCCCTTCCTTTACTGCTTCTTTCCTTGGTTCTTCCATAGATATATCAATGTCTTTACCATCATCTATCTTTACAACAACATCTCCAACATGGATTATATCTCCTTCTTTAGGAAATATCTTGTGGATTTTTCCAGACGCTGGTGAAGGTATCTCCGCATTAACCTTATCGGTTTCTACGAGGAATAGGGTATCTCCGTCTTTAACTTCATCCCCTTCCTTAACCATCAACTTTAGTATCTTTCCTTCATGGATTCCTTCTCCAATATCAGCAAATTTAAAATCTATCATTAAAGCTTCACCTCCTCTAGAAACTTACGACTTCTTTTATTTTATTAAAAATTCTCTTTGAATCTATAATAAAGTGATTTTCTCCCTTAGGCAGGGGCACTATAATATCAAATCCCGTAACCCTAGTTGGTGGAGCTTCAAGATAAAGGAAAGCCCCTTCGTTTACAATAGATATAAGTTCGGAAGAAACACTAAAGGATTTAACAGCTTCATGGACTACTACGAATCTTCCAGTCTTTTGAACGGATTTAATTATTGTATCCCTATCAATAGGAGAAATGGTTCTCAAATCTATTAACTCAACACTTATTCCTTCATTTTCTAGTTCCTTAACAGCTTTTTGGACTTCGTGAATCAAAGCACCGTAGGCAACTACAGTAACATCCTTTCCCTCTTTAATAACCTTTGCCTTTCCGATAGGAATACTATAGTCTCCCTCTGGCACTTCCTGTTTAAATGCCCTATAAATCTGTTTTGGCTCTAGAAATATTACAGGGTCAGGCTCTCTGATTGCCGACAACAGTAATCCCTTTGTATCATATGGGGTAGATGGGATAACTGTTTTTAGCCCCGGTATATGACCAAATACTGCCTCTAAGCTTTCTGAATGATGCTCTAAGGCACGAATCCCTCCACCATAGGGCATACGAATAACCATAGGTAGATTATACTTTCCCCTAGATCTGTTTCTCATTCTAGCTGCATGGGCTATAATCTGATTTAATGCCGGCAATACGAAACCAGAAAACTGTATCTCGACTACAGGAACAAGTCCATTAATAGCCATACCTATAGCAGTACCTACTATTCCAGCTTCAGCCAAGGGGGTATCAAAACATCTATCCCTTCCATACTTTTTTTGAAGTCCTGTAGTGGCCCTAAATACACCGCCCTCAAGTCCAACATCTTCTCCATATACAATCACATTTTTATTCTTTTCCATCTCATAATCTAAAGTATGATTTACTGCATTTAAAATATTTAGAACAGCCATTCTATATCCCTCCTTTTTTCATATATTCCTTATATTCTTCATATTGCTCAATAAGATTCTTAGGCATTTCTTCGTAGTGATATTTAAATATATCTTCTAGAGGTACTTCTCCTGAAGTCTCCACCTTCTTAAATGTCTCATTAGCTAAATTCTCAAATTCTTCCCTCTGTTTTATATCCTTCTCTTCACTCCATAATTTTTTATCTATTAGATATTTCTTGAATCTAATCAATGGATCTTTCTGTGTCCATTCTTCAACCTCTTTATCTTCACGATATATGGTAGGATCATCGGAGGTAGTATGAGGTCCTAGCCTGTAGGTAACTGCTTCAATTAAGGTAGGTCCTCCTCCACCCCTTGCTCTGTCAACTGCTTCCTTTACAGCGGCGTAAACTGCTAATACGTCATTCCCATCCACCTGTATTCCAGGAATTCCATAGGCTACAGCCTTTTCAGCCAAGGTCCTGGATTTAGTTTGTATCTCCCTTGGAACAGATATTGCATATTGATTATTCTGTATCACAACCACTAGGGGAACATTATAGACGGCTGCAAAATTCATAGCTTCGTGGAACTCTCCCTGGGAGGTTCCTCCATCCCCCACATAGGCAAGGGTTACTTCCTCTTCACCTTTTATATTACTGGCCATGGCAATTCCAACCCCATGACTTAACTGGGAGGCAATGGGAACAGAGATAGGCAGCATCTTTACATTTTCAGGAAATTTGCTCCCCATTTCATTTCCATACCAATAGAGGTATATCTGTTCTAAGGGCACTCCCTTATAAAGCCAAGCCCCCATTTCTCTAAAGGCAGGAACCAGCCAATCCCTTTCTTCTACGGCGGCTACTGATCCAAGTTGAGCGGCCTCTTGACCCTTATTTGGTGCGTAGGTTAACATTCTTCCTTGTCTTTGATATTGCAGTGCCTTAGTATCTGCAATTCTTGTAAGTAACATTACTTTGTATATTTCAAGCATTTTCTTATCCTCTATTTTGGGAAGCAATTCTTCATCTATTATCTTCCCATCCTTATCCAATATACAAAGCATTGTATTTTCTAATGGATTATATTTATCCGTTAACATATTCAAAATCCTCCTCTTATATCAATCTTTTTATCCTTACGGTATTATATTAATTACCCTCTTTTATATTTTATAAACCCATTTACTAGCTTCCAAAAAATAAATAAACCATTGTATTTCTACAATGGTTCAGATTGTTGACAAAGTCAACAAGATGATAGGCTTTTGAGAAATCCGAAGTTCGAGGCGTGCTGAAACCGAGAGGCCGCAGCGTATAATAAAAAAAGGAAGTCTATTTGCTTTTAGCAAATACCATAAAATTTCCCACGAACTTATTAGTTCGTTCTAAAATTTTATTGACTAGGTTCTCGGTTGAAGCAACAACGAAGAAATTCGGGTT
>JAKSBP010000318.1 GCA_022361035.1 Clostridia bacterium | reverse complement strand
TCGTCGGCACATTCACCGGAAAGAGCAACTGTGGCCTTCTTTCTTACTTCATTACAAAAAAGATATAGGGATGAATCTATATCAGCCATTCCCGGCAAATCCCTGGCTAAAACTGCTGGTCCCAAAGCCTCAGCAAGTTCTATGTTATTTAAGACAATTTTTTGATGGTTGCTTCCTATGTGGCTAGATACTCTATCAATCCAATATTTGTCGGAATCCGGTTGAAATTCATTTGCTGTAAAGTATTTTTCATTATCTTCATAGTTAATTGAAAAGGTATTTAAATTTCCCCTTCCATCCCTCTTTAGCTTATTTGCTGCAACTACCGATATTACACTGGAATCCAATCCTCCCGATAAGAATGTACATATGGGAACATCTGATATTAATTGCCTCTCAATTGCATCTACTACAAGCTCCCTTACATGCTCTGCTGTAGTATCTAAATCCTCTAAATGGGGTTTAGCCTCTAGGTCCCAGTACTTTCTTATCTGCATTCCCCTAGAATCAAATACTAATCTATGGGCGGGAGGTATTTCTTTAATATCTTTAAATACCCCACTTCCCAATGCCCTTGATGGTCCAAGACCAAATATTTCAAGGAGCCCTCCTTGATTAATTATTGGATCAACATCTGGGTGCTGCAAAATAGATTTTATTTCCGATGCAAATATTAATGAATCTCCATTATCCATGTAGAATAAAGGCTTTACCCCCAACTGGTCCCTCGCTAAAAAAGCCTTTTTATTCTTCTCATCCCATATGCAAAAGGCAAAAATTCCGTTTATTTTATTTAAACAATCTTCTCCCCACTCAATATATGATAGTAAAAGTACTTCCGTATCTGAATAGGACTTAAATTTATGACCTCTATCCTTTAAATTCTTCCTTACTTCCTCTGTATTGTACAACTCACCATTATAAACTATAGTGTACTCTCTATCATCTATCTTTTTCATCATCGGTTGAATTCCCCCTTCGGGATCAACTATAGTCAATCGCCTATGACCTAAGAGTACATTTTTTGTTTTATATATACCTAAACTATCAGGCCCTCTTTTTTTTAAACTATCTGTCATATTTTCAATAATGTCAATTCTATGACCTATCTCCCTTTTATTGCTTATCCATCCAGTTATTCCACACATATTTCCTATTCCTCCCAATTTTGATATTGATTATCATTTATATTTACATTTTTAATATATGTATTTTATTTTAATAAGGTTCCTTTTTTCTTTAAATTTTTCATTTTAAATAGTAAATTTCTCAGATTTATAGGTCACATATTGTAGAAACCTTTTATAATATGTAGTTCTTAAGTACTAATGTTTTATTTACTTTTTTCTTGTATAATATTAGTATGGGTAGTATTATATAGATATCTGGTGTTTAAGTCCTAGATATGGTTCTATAGAAACGGTAAGGTTTAGAAATTTTTCTATAAAAGCCTATTATAACTTAAAGTTTACTGACATAATAGAAATGTGGAGGATGTATATGAAAGAATGTATACGGTGTAAAAAATTAATCCAAGATAATACTATAAGAGACTATTGTGATGTATGTTATGAAGTCTATGATAAATTTTTTGACAAAATTAGAGAATACTTGAAAAATCACCCTATGGCAACTGCCTTTGAAGTGTCGGAATATACTGGTGTAAGCCATAAGACTATCAAGCATTTTGTTAAAGAGGGAAGACTCCTTGAGGTGGAAGCAGAATCAGTAAATATTCACTGTAAAAGATGTAATACATTAATCCTATCTAAGTATCACGAATATTGTCCCAATTGTGAACGTAATTTATTTAAAGACCTTGATGGCTTGAAAGGGCATTTTATGAACTCAGAAAAGGCAAAAATGCATCATAAAAAGTTTTCTTTAGAAAAGATAAATGGCAAGAAATTTTCTATAAATAAATCCTCTAAATATTAGGGGTATAAGGGAACTTTTTAAAGGGCCAAGGCTGAAGACTTCTCCACCTTAAAGGAGAAGAGTAAAATCTCCCACTTGTAGAAGGGGAGTCTTAAGGGTCGATTAATCGGTGTCAGGTTTAAACAATTCTATTTCTACTATTTGAAAGTTAAAATCTATTTAGCAAATCGTAATTTGACAATTTTTTCACGTATCTACATATTAAAAAACTATTCTAATCTTTTCACCACAATTATTACATAGTCCACTAACTAAGCTTTGTATTTCTACTTTAAAATCCCTTGATACTATTAGTGTTTTACAATTTGGACAGTATGTATTATTATCAAATCCATATATGTTTCCTATATACACATAGTTTAAATATTGTTTTGATTCATTATAAAGTTCAATGATTGTCTTAACTGAAGTTGCCGGTAGGTCCATTTCATATGCGGGATAATACCTGGATAAATGAAGGGGTATATCTCTATCTATGGAAGATACCCACTTAGCTAACTGTGCTATCTCCTCCCTTTCTGTATTAAGGCCTTCTATCAATAGTGTGGTTATTTCTATATGGCAGTCCTTTCTAGCTGTCAATATGGTTTCCATTACGGGACTCTGCTCTCCTTTACATATATCATTGTAGAACTTCTTTGAAAAGGACTTTAGGTCAATATTCATTGCGTCTATATGGGGAATAAGCCTTAGCAGCGGCTCCCTTTCTATATATCCATTTGATACTACTACGTTCTTTTTCCCTTTTTCCCTTACAAGCTTTGCAGTATCTAATACAAATTCATACCAAACTGAGGGTTCATTATATGTATAAGCAACACCTATATTATCTATCTGTCTGCTAGAAATTTCAGCGACCTTTTCTGGCATAGCTTCTGTACATTCTGGATTACCATGGGCAATACTATAATTTTGACAGAAACTGCATTTTAGATTGCATCCAAAGCTTCCTATAGAAAATATATTCTTCCCAGGATAAAAGTGATATAGGGGTTTTTTTTCTATGGGATCCATATTATGGGCCGTTATTTTTCCATAGTTCAATGTTATAAGACCTTTACTTGAATTCTTTCTTACCCTACATTTCCCTACCATATTATGAGATATTTCACATCCATGGGGGCATAAAAAACATTTAATTCTCCCATCTTTAAACTTTTCATAGAACTGGTCCTCTTTTATAGTATCACTCATGTAACTTCCTCCAATAAATTCTTATATTCATACATTGAATTAACCCTTTGTGCCAGTAAAAATTAGATTATAATTACACAACACCTAAGGAATTTTCATAATTCCTTTATTTAACTTTAATACACTTGTCTTATACTTTAATATAGGTTAACTATTCTTTATCTTAAATATAGTTGATGGAAAAGAGATTTCCACATCTTTTAGTGAATTATTTAACTGATTAATCTTAGGTCTATACTTATATATGGTATAGCAATCTTATTTGACATACTATATTTATTAAATATCTTCTTTAGCTTAGTTTAGTCTTATCCTTGTCCACATATCCATATTGATGAATCCATAGTCTATGGATAATTATGTGGATAACTATCAAGCTATGAATAAAGCTTTTTTACTTAACGTTAGCTAGTTTAAGTATTTTTTATCCACAAGTTATCCACATATATCTTCATATATTTCTTTACCTTTAATATCTATCTATGTCTTATTACTTTAAATCTTTGGATATTATACTCTTCTTCAGCTCCTATTCCTGCTTTCCTAAGAGCTATACTTATTTGCTTTTCACTGGTATCTACTCCTTCCAAGTTTGGCAAAAGTAGGCCTATGCGTCTATCTAAACTAACAATAACTCCATATTTCTGTGGATTAAGTTCTTCTAAGGAGGTAACTGGTTCAGGTTTCATCAAGATATCCACAGAATATACTAATTCATCTAATTCATCTTCATCTACTGGAAGAAATCTGGAGTCTTCTGTGCCTGCTTTTATAGCATTTTCAACTATCTCCTTAGCAACATTTTCAGTTGTAGGTCTTATGGTACCTATGCATCCCCTTAAATTTCCATCTTTTTCAATGGAGACAAATACTCCGTTTTTATTATCTAATAGTTGCTGAGATATGTTTTGGGGAAGCTTCATAATACTTTCATTCTTAAGGTAATACTCTAAGCTAACTCTTGCTAGTTTAACATATTCATCTTCTTTATCTCTGATTTTCTTTATTCTATCTCTTTTTCTATCGTATAGTTTATCCACAAGCTCTCTATCTCTATTATACTTACCAACTTCTAATTTTGCTACCCCATACCCAACTCCAAAGGGTCCCTCATAGGAAATAACCTTTGAAGATATTTCATATCCATCACAGGCTCCTAACATTATACCAATAGAAGCCATCCCACATTCTCCAGCTTCTTCACATAGATGTCTATCTATGCTAACAATCTTCTCTATTTCCAAATTTTCTATGGAATCAATAATTAGTCTATCAAAGGTTTCTCCAGCGGGATTATAACCGTAGGGTCCATCCTCCTTAAGTTTATGGGATAAGTCTCCACTAGCTATGACTACTACATCTTTTTCTCCTTCTTCTACGGCCTCTTGAATGGATTTTCCAAAGCTATACAAATCTTCACTAGAGAGTAGTCCATATGTAATGTGGATAAGCCTGTAGTCCATATATTCTTTATCCACAAAGTACAAAGGAACTATACTTCCATGGTCAAGGCTAGTTGATATTTTGTACTCCCCAGCCAATTGCTCATTTAGCATTGCACAAAATATTTTTTTATTAGTTGCATATTTTATTATTTTCTTAGATAATTCCAGATCATTATCCTTTACCATCTTAACTTGCTCTGCTCCAAAGCTTGCCATATTACCCTTAAGCTCAGCCTCAACAGATATTGCTATAGCATCACTAAAAACAGGTCCATGGGGAGTAATGAGTATTATTGTTTTTGGCTCCTTACTTTTAATATCTCTAGCTACTTCCTCCATGGCTTTAATTGTATTTTGAATCTCCCTTTCCTTTCCCCTACCTATCTCCTTAAGAATGATTGGAGGATGAGGCATCAGGTATCCAGCTAAAATTTTTCCCATAAAAAAACCTCCTTAACATTTATCTTTAGACCCATTAGCTTCTTCTAAATTTCTATCATGTTTTTCTTTCCCCAGAAGCTAATGGTTACTCAGTCTATGAAAATACTTTAATATCCCTACATAAATACTCCAAGCAATTTTTTCTTGATAGTTAGAGCTTTTCAATAGCTTCTCTTCCCCAGGGTTTGATAAAAAACCACACTCCACAAGTACTGTGGGTACTTTTATATTTTTCAATATATAAACATCCTTTTTTGCTTTTGCTTTTCTAGTGTTTCCATTGTCTAAAACCCTTATTAACTCTTCTTGAATAAATTTAGCCGCAAGTTTACTCATTTCACAGTTTGGACTATAAAAAGACTGGGCACCATAATACTGGGATTGTACAAAACTGTTTGAATGTATACTTATCACAATATCTGCATTGCTTTCGTCAAATAGTCTTTTCCTATTTCTTAAATCTTCATTCTTTTTTTTTCTAATGGTTCCTCCATCCGTATATAATCCCACGTCTTCATCCCTAGTCATTAACACTAAACTGCCACTTTCCTCTAAGTATTTTCTAAGTCTAAGGGCAATCTCAAGGTTTATTTTGCTTTCATAGACTCCCGTCGTTGTTCCAATCATTCCACCATCTATACCACCGTGGCCGGGATCAATAATTATTACTTTTCTTAATGTTGGCAGGGATGAAACCCTGATGGCATTGCTGTATTTATATATGCCAAATAATCCAATTATAATAGCTATTAATAACATTATAACCCATATTATGCTCTTCTTCTTTAATATAACAATTTTCATATTATTATCCCCCTTTCCCTTGAAGACCTAGATTCTTATATATATATGACCTAAACTAGCTTTTAATACTTTAGCCAGGAGAAATAATTGATAAATGTCAAGTTTTTCTCAATAAAAAAACACCGTATTTTATATACGATGTTTTTATTGATATAAAAGGGAATCCTATCTCTTTGAAAATTGTGGAGCCCTTCTTGCAGCCTTTAAGCCGTATTTCTTTCTCTCTTTCATCCTTGGGTCCCTTGTTAGGAAACCTGCGTTTTTAAGTATAGGCCTAAGCTCTAAATCAGCCTTTAGTAAAGCTCTAGATATACCGTGTCTTAAGGCTCCTGCCTGTCCAGTGAACCCACCACCATGAACCCTAGCAAGTACATCAAACTTACCTTCTGTTTCCGTTATAGTAAGAGGTCTTCTTACTTCCCTCTTCAATGTCTCATAATTAAAATAATTATCTAATTCTCTTCCGTTTATAACTATTTTTCCACTACCAGGTACTAACCTTACTCTAGCTATGGATTTTTTTCTTCTACCTGTACCATAATATTGCACTTTAGCCATTAATCTTCCCTCCTCCTGCAATTACTATATATCAAGAACTTCTGGTTTTTGAGCTTCATGTTTATGCTCTAAGCCTCTGTACACCTTTAGCTTAGTTAACATTTTTCTTCCTAAGGAATTCTTTGGAAGCATGCCCTTTACAGCACTTAAAACAACTTTTTCTGGCTTGTTATTCATCATATATCTGTATGTTCTCTCTTTAAGTCCACCAGGATATCCAGTATGCCATCTATACATTTTTTGATCTAACTTTTTACCAGTTAATTTAACCTTTTCAGCATTTACTATTATTACAAAATCACCTGTGTCAACGTGGGGCGTAAAAATAGGTTTATGCTTTCCTCTTAATATAGTAGCAACTTGAGTAGCAAGTCTTCCTAAGGTCTTACCTTCTGCATCAACTACATACCATTTTCTCTCTACCTCATAGGGTTTAGCAACGTATGATTTCATCTATTTCCCTCCTAACTTAACAAATCCGAAATTGAGTATATATATATTTTATCCTAAAAATCCGGGGCTAGTGGATTTTTTAAACGCTATTTTAAACCAACTTATATTTTAATACATGGAGCCGTGTGTGTCAAGGAATATTTTACAGATAAGCGTGCTAAATATTATTATTACTATACTATGGAGCAATAGAATAAAATTGGATATTAACGTAATAATCAATAATAGACTTCCCCTAAGTACAATCCCTGGGGTGGTGCCTTATGTCTAGCATTTCTTCTATCCCTCGATTTTATTATATAATCAAGATTTTCTATATTTATTTTACTAAGTGCTACATCTAACAATGTACCTGTAATTATTCTAACCATATTATAGAGGAATCCATTTCCCTTATATTCAAGAATGATAAAATTCTCCTCTTTATATATATCTATACTATAAATTGTTCTAATTGTATTTTTTACATTGCTCCTAGATGACATAAAACCTCTAAAGTCATGTTCCCCGATAAAATATTTGCTTGATTCCCTTATTTTCTTTATATCTATATTTCCATTAACAAAATATGAATGGTTTACATACATAGGATTTCTTATGCTGTCATTATATATTTTATATATATATTTTTTCCCCTTTGCTGAGTATCGTGCATGAAAATCCATATCCACTTCTTCTACACTCTTTATTACTATATCCAGGGGTAGGGCATTATTTAAAGCAAAGGCAATCCTATTAATAGGTATTGAAAGGTTAGACTTAAAGCTTGCAATTTGACCTAGGGCATGGACCCCGGCATCGGTTCTCCCTGACCCATGAATTTCAATCTCTTGCTTTGTAATTAACCTTAATTTCCTTTCAATCTCACCCTGTACAGTCCTAGCATTACTTTGTCTCTGCCAACCACTATAATTTGTTCCGTTATAGGCTATTGTTAATTTAACATTTTTCATAATTTCCACCTGTACTATTTAGGGTTAAAACCTCTGTGCAAATTTTACTATGAAGGCTTCTATATCTTTTCTTTGGAACTTTTAGTTCTCAAAGTTGACTATATATAACTTATTATAAATATAAAGGCAACAAATCCACTAACCACTGCTGTAGCAACATAGTCTCTAGTGGAAAATTTTAATTGCTTCATTCTAGTTCTATTTTTCCCGCCCCTATAGCATCTAGCTTCCATTGCCATAGCTAGATCATCGGCCCTTCTAAATGCACCTATAAATAGAGGGACTAATAGTGGTATTAAGCTCTTTGCTCTTTTTACCAAGTTTCCACTTTCAAAATCTGCTCCCCTTGCCATTTGAGCCTTCATAATTTTATCGGTTTCCTCCAGTAGGGTAGGTATGAATCTTAATGCTATAGTCATCATCATAGCCAACTCATGGGACGGAACACCGAATCTCTTAAAGGGGTTAAGGCACCTCTCTATTCCATCGGTAAGTTCTATTGGGGGAGTTGTAAGGGTAAGAAGTGAAGTCCCTATAATTAAAAATATAAGCCTAAAGGACATAAATATTGCCATTTCAATCCCTTCCCTTGTAATTTTAAAAGGCCCCACCCTATAAAGTAGTTCTCCTTGGGTCATAAAGATATTGATTCCAAAGGTAAGAACTATGATTAATAGTATAGGTTTCAATCCCTTAAGAATATATTTTAGAGGAACCTTTGATAAAAAGATTATTGAGGCTAAAAAGGCAATAACTAAAGTATAGGTTTCAATATTTTTCACTATGAATAGGGCAATTATATATGCAAAGGAAGCCAATATTTTTAGCCTAGGGTCTAGTCTATGAATAATTGAATCTATAGGATAGTATTGTCCTAATGTTATATCTCTAAGCATTTTTTTTGTCCCTCACTAGCTTAAGTATTTCATTTTTCACTTCTTCAACAGTAAAGACATTATCTCTAATATTAATTCCCTTTTCCCTTAGCTTCTTAACTAAACGGGTCATTTGAGGAAGACCTAATCCTATTTTTTCAAGCTTTTCTGCTTCTCTAAATATTTCCCTTGGAGGTCCTATCAATGCTATTTTTCCCCTGTCCATCACTATTATTTTACTTACCAATCTAGCAATATCCTCCATGCTGTGGGAAACTAGTATGACCGTTATTTTATATTTTGAATGAAGCTCCTTAATCTGGTTCAAAATCTCATCTCTTCCCCTTGGGTCCAATCCTGCTGTCGGTTCGTCCAGTATAAGTATCTCCGGCTTCATAGCTATTACTCCAGCTATTGCTATTCTTCTTCTCTGCCCTCCACTTAATTCAAAGGGAGACCTGTCCTTCATATATTCAAAATTTAAACCAACTAATTCCAAGGCTTCCTTGACTCTGGCTTCAATTTCTAGGTCAGTTAGTCCTAGATTCATTGGGCCAAAGGCAACTTCTTTATATATTGTTTCTTCAAATAACTGATATTCTGGATATTGAAAAACCAATCCTACTTTTTTTCTTATTTCATTGAGCTTTATATTTTTATCCATTATGTCTAAATTATTTATTTGAACTTTTCCTTTAGTGGGTTTTAACAGACCATTTAAATGTTGTATAAGGGTTGATTTTCCTGAACCAGTATGTCCAATTAAGCCCACAAATTCTCCCTCTTCAATAGAAAAACTTATATCGGAAAGGGCCTTCGATTCAAATGGAGTATTGGGATTATAAACATGTATAAGATTCTCTACAATAATTGACATAATTCACTCACCATCTCATCTACTGTTAAAATATCCTTTGATATATTGATCCCTTCTTTATTAAGACTATGGGATAGAAGGGTAACCCCCGGTACATCCAATCCCAATTCCTTTAGCTTTTCCACTTTAGAAAATACATCCTTTGGTTTACCCTCTAAAGCTATTTTTCCATCTTCCATTACTATTACTCGGTCCGCATATACAGCTTCATCCATGAAATGGGTAATATGTATTATGGTTATACCCTCTTCCTTTAGCTTTTCTACGGCATCCATTACTTCATTTCTCCCTGAAGGGTCTAGCATTGCTGTAGGCTCATCAAATATGATGCACTGTGGTTTCATAGCCAATACCCCAGCTATTGCTACCCTTTGCTTCTGACCTCCTGACAACAAATGGGGCGGCTTACGTCTAAGCTCGTATACACCCAAGGCTTTCAGGGATTCTTCTACTCTTTTTTTTATGTTAGGAGGATCAATACCTAAATTTTCTGGGCCAAAGGCAACATCTTCCTCAACTATGGTTGCTACTATCTGATTGTCTGGATTCTGAAATACCATACCAGCTCTTTGCCTGATATCCCAAAGTTTTTCTTCCTCAAATGTATCCATATTATCTACATAAACTTTTCCTTTACTAGGCAATAATATTGCATTAATAAGCTTTGCCAGGGTAGATTTTCCAGAACCATTGTGACCTATTATAACCACAAATTCTCCCTTCTTTACATTTAAAGAAAGATTTTTCACTGCAGTAACCCTGTCATCATCATTACCTATATATTCAAATATCAATCCCTTAGTTTCAATCATATTTGACATTTTATTACCTCACTAATGGTGATTTACTAGAGATATTTACATATTTATTATTATATATTTAAAAAAAGTATTATTCAATCATTTTAAACTTCTATTTAACATTCTCAATCACTCTTCTATCTATAGATGTGTGACTAAGAAACTTAATAAACGAAAGCAGACTCTGAGGTTTCCTTTTGAGCAATTTTTATAACACATAGGGAATTATAGACCTTTTAAATATATAGATATATATAATTTCCGTATATGTGTTTCAAAAGAGTCTTCCTTTTAAACTCTTTATCAGAGACTCTTTTATAAATCTGTTTTACCTTCTTATTATCTATTTAAAAACAGATTTATAGCATGAGCCTAAAGGATTCTCTGTGGCTGCTGTAGTAAGTTAATATTCTCAATCACACATCTATATAGAAAAAGGGACTAAGTTTAACTTAATCCCCATCTAACCACCTTACTCTAGTAGTTCTAGTATAGCCATCGGTGCAGCATCACCTCTACGAGGGCCTAGTTTAAGAATTCTAGTATAGCCACCATTTCTCTCTTGATACTTTGGTGCTACCTCATCAAATAAATTCTTAACTACGGTCTCATCTAACATATAAGCAAGCACTTGACGCCTTGCGTGAAGATCTCCTCTTTTAGCAAGTGTAATCATCTTTTCTGCTAATCTACGAGTTTCTTTAGCTCTTGTCTCTGTAGTTTGTATACGCCCATTTTTAAATAGACTTGTAACAAGGTTTCTTAGCATTAAGTTTCTATGAGCAGTAGGACGTCTTAACTTACGATAACCAACCATAACCTTCCCTCCTTTTCACCAGTCTATTCATCACTTGGCTTCAATCCCAATGATAAATCCATTAACTTATGTTTAACTTCTTCTAGTGATTTCTTTCCTAAATTTCTAACCTTCATCATATCTTCTTCAGTTCTTTGGGTCAACTCTTCAACTGTATTTATACCCGCACGCTTTAAACAATTGTATGAACGAACAGAAAGATCTAGTTCTTCTATTGTCATTTCTAAAACTTTTTCCTTCTTGTCTTCTTCCTTTTCTACCATTATCTCAACATCATCAATATGGTCAGTCAGTGTTATAAACAAATTTAAATGTTCATTCATAATCTTGGCACCTAAGGAAGCCGCTTCATCGGGTTTAATGCTTCCATCTGTCCACACCTCTAAAGTCAACCTATCATAATCAGTTACCTGTCCCACTCTTGTGTTCTCAACAGTGTAATTTACTTTTTTCACAGGAGTATATATTGAGTCAACCGGTATAACTCCTATAGGCATTCCATCTTCCTTGTTATTATCTGCTGCAACATAACCTCTGCCCTTAGATAATCCTAATTCCATGTTCAAATCAGTGCCCTCATCAAGGGTTGCTATATGAAGGTCTGAATTTAGTATCTCTACGTCAGCATCAGCCTTAATATCTCCTGCAGTAATTTTACCTGGCCCTTGGGCATTGATTCTAACTACCTTTACTTCTTCCTCAGAATGTATCTTTGCAGCTAAGCTTTTTAAATTCAATATGATTTCTATAACATCTTCCTTTACACCGGATATTGTTGAAAACTCATGTAATACTCCATCTATTTTGATCCATTTTATTGCCGTACCTGGTAGAGATGATAATAGAATTCTTCTTAAACTATTACCAAGTGTAGTGCCATAACCTCTCTCTAAAGGCTCCACTACAAACTTCCCATAGGTGAAGTCATCATTTAAATCAATACATTCAATTTTTGGCTTTTCTATCTCTATCACGATTTTCACCCCTCTTAATCTAGTATTACTATGAGGGTAACTGATTCTAATATACTAATTTTATTTTTTATTACCTAGAGTATAACTCAACAATTAAATGTTCCTCTATAGGTAACTCTATATCTTCTCTTACAGGCATAGCTACAACTTTACCTTCTAATTTCTCAATATCAGCTTCTAACCACTGAGGTACAGTTACTGATTTTTCTCTAAGCTCTTTAATCTTAGATGATTTTTTACTCTTTTCCTTTATAGATATAATATCCCCTGGTCTTACAAGCATTGAAGGAATATTTGCCTTATGACCATTTAATGTAAAATGTCCATGTCTTACTAATTGTCTTCCTTCTTTTCTTGAAGCTGCAAAACCAAGTCTATAAACAACGTTGTCTAATCTTCTTTCAAGGATTCTTAAGAAGTTATCACCAGTAATACCTGATTGCTTTTCAGCCATTGAATAATAGTTTCTGAATTGAGTTTCCAGTACACCATAATATCTCTTTACTTTTTGCTTTTCCCTTAATTGTATGCCGTAGTTTGAAAGCTTTGATCTCCTATTACCATGTTGACCTGGCACGCTTCCCCTTCTGGAAACTGCACATTTATCAGTATAGCATCTTTCACCTTTAAGATACAATTTCATTCCTTCTCTACGACAAAGTCTACAAGACGGTCCTGTATATCTAGCCATTTTCTTTTATGCACCTCCTACTCTATTATTATACTCTTCTACGCTTTGGCGGCCTACAGCCATTGTGGGGTATTGGTGTAACATCTTTAATTGAATTTATTTCTAAGCCTGTTGCCTGAAGGGATCTAATAGCTGCTTCTCTCCCTGAACCAGGTCCTTTTACATATACTTCTACAGTTCTTAAACCATGTTCCATAGCTGCTTTAGCTGCTATTTCAGCTGCCATTTGAGCAGCAAATGGAGTTGATTTTCTTGAACCCTTAAATCCACAGTTCCCTGCAGATGACCAAGAAATAGCATTGCCAGTCATATCGCTAATCGTAATAATAGTATTATTAAAAGTTGATTGGATATGGGCTTGGCCTCGCTCTATATTTTTACGTTCACGTTTTTTTCTACGAACTTTACGTACTTTCTTAGCTACCATTGCTTAACCTCCCCTTATCTATTTTTTCTTTTTACGTGACACTGCCCTCTTAGGTCCTTTACGTGTTCTCGCATTAGTTTTTGAGCTCTGTCCCCTTACTGGAAGACCCTTTCTATGACGAATACCTCTATAGCATCCAATTTCTTTTAGTCTTTTAATATTTAAAGATACTTCTCTTCTCAAGTCACCTTCAACATTGTATTCATTATCAATTATTTGTCTTAGCTTACTTACCTCTTCTTCCGTCAGATCCTTAACTCTAGTATCAAAATTAATACCAGCCTTAGTTAAGATTTCTTGAGATACTCTTCTTCCTATACCGAAAATATAGGTCAAGCCAATCTCAACTCTTTTATCTCTAGGTAAGTCTATACCTGCTATCCTTGCCATTCACTCTACACCTCCTAGGTAAACATTGCATTAACATGTGTGTTCCTATTTTGCTCAGGATGATTTTCTATTTAACAGTAATTGTAATTTTTATTTGCAGCCGCTAATATTACTCTCAAAAAAACATTATACTAAAGCTATCTAAAAAAAGCTATAGATAATTTGAATTTTAACCTTGTTTTTGCTTATGTTTAGGATTTTCACAAATTACCATTACTCTTCCTTTTCTCTTAATAATTTTACATTTTTCACAAATAGGTTTAACTGATGGTCGCACTTTCATAATTTCCCTCCTTTATCACTTGCCACGCCAAGTAATCCTGCCTCTAGTCAAATCATATGGAGAAAGTTCTAAGGTAACCTTATCACCAGGTAATATTCTAATAAAGTTCATTCTAAGTTTTCCCGATATATGGGCTAAAACCTCATACCCATTTTCAAGCTTTACTTTAAACATAGCATTTGGCAATGCCTCTACTACAGTACCCTTAACTTCAATAGCCTCTTTTTTTGCCATTAGGAATCATACCTCCTATATCTGGGTTTTGTGAAAGCCCAGTTTCTCTATCTCTCGCCTAAGCATCATATTACTTATCTTTTTATCTGAATCATATCTTTTTTCAATTTCTTCACTAACTATATTAAATTTTGATAGATGTTTAATTTTTTTCTTTTTTGCATTTTCCATCTTCCTAAAATCTCCGTCAGCTATCAAAACATATAGCTCATCAATTATATCAATGACAATAAAAACTCTATCTCTATCTCTTCCTGCCTTCGACTTAACAAATTGTCCAATAGCAACTTCCCTAGTACTTTGCAAAATATACACCTCTTTTAATCTTTGATTACAGTTTTGTTAATATTAAAGGTTCGTCTTCAGTAATTACCACTGTATGCTCATAATGGGCCGATAATCTCCCGTCTATGGTAACAACAGTCCAATTGTCAAGAAGTGTTTTTACTCTGTAGGTTCCAGCATTGACCATAGGCTCTATGGCTAAGGCCATTCCACTGCATAATCTTGGTCCCTTTCCCGGTGGTCCAAAGTTTGGTATCTGTGGAGCTTCGTGCATACTAGCTCCTATACCGTGGCCTACATAATCCATGACAACTGAAAAACTATTACTTTCTACATAGCTTTGTATAGCATGGGATATATCCGATAAACGAAATCCTTCTTTGCAAAACTTTAATCCTTCATAGAAGCTATTTCTTGTAACCTCGATAAGCCTTTGAGCCTCATCTGAGATTTCTCCAACTGGATAAGTGTTAGCTGCATCACCGTAATAGCCACCATAAATGGCCCCAATATCTATACTAATAATATCGCCATCTTTTAGCTTTTTTAATCCAGGAATTCCATGTACAACTTCTTCATTAATTGAAGTGCAAATACTGGCGGGGAAGCCACCATATCCTTTAAAAGCAGGTATTCCTCCAAGGCTCTGTATTGTATTTTCAGCTATTTCATCAAGTTCCTTTGTAGTAATGCCTGTTCTTATATATTTTTTAAGTTCTTGATGGGTTCTTGCTACTATATTACCCGCTTTAATCATCTTTTCAATTTCGCTCTTAGATTTTAAAATAATCATTATTTTTCGCTCCCTAGAGCTAACACTATATCCTCAAAAACATTGTTTATATCCTGCTGACCGTTAATGTTCTCTAAAAGTTCCTTCTTAGAGTAGTATTCAGTAAGTGGTGCGGTTTCATTGAGATATACTTCTATTCTCTTAGAAACTGTTTCCTCTTTATCATCATTTCTTTGGTAAAGTTCACCATCACAAACATCACACTTACCCTCTGTCTTACTCTGATTAAATTCAACGTGATAAGTGGCTCCACACTCTTGGCAGATCCTTCTTCCTACAGCTCTTCCTACAAGGGTACTTTTATCAACTTTAATATTTATTACTCCGTGGAGAGATGTATTCATATTATTTAAAACTTTATCAAGGGCCTCAGCTTGATTTACTGTTCTTGGAAATCCATCTAGTAGAAATCCACTTTTACAGTCCTCTTCCTTTAGCCTATCTTCTACAATAGCTACAACTAGTTCATCGGGAACTAGTAAGCCTTTATCAATATATTCCTTAGCTTTTTTTCCAAGCTCCGTACCATCTTTGATATTTTTTCTTAAAATATCACCAGTTGAGATATGGGGTATATTGTACTTGTTAGCTATTCTAACAGCCTGCGTTCCCTTTCCAGCCCCAGGTGGTCCTAATAGTATCAATCTCATTTTACCAACTCCCGGCTAAAGCTAATCTATAGCATGGGGATTATATTGATCCCCATACATAACATACCTAGTTAAATACTGTATATCTTTATTTCAAGAAGCCTTGATAATGTCTCATTACCATTTGAGCTTCGATTTGTTTCATAGTTTCTAATGCCACACCTATAGCAATAAGAAGTGCTGTACCACCAAAACTAATTTGTAGATTAGTAAGGTTTAAAACTAGCGTTGGTAATATGGCTATACCCGCTAAAAACACTGCACCAGCTATAGTTAATCTATTTAAGGTTTTTTGTAAATATTCTGAAGTGGGTCTACCAGGTCTTATACCAGGTATAAAACCTCCGTTTTGCTTCATATTGCCAGCAACCTCTATTGGGTTAAAGGTTATAGCAGTATAAAAGTAGGTAAAGAATATTATAAGCAATGCATATAATATGTTGTAAATCCAAACCCCTGGATTTCCAGTTGGGGATAAAAATCTATTTACAAAGTTTGCAAATCCTCCCTCTTGGAAGAAATAAGTCAAGGTAAGGGGAAATTGTAAAAGCGACATAGCAAATATTACTGGTATAACACCAGATTGGTTTACCTTTAAAGGTATATGAGTACTGTGGCCTCCATACATTTTCCTTCCTACAACACGTTTAGCATACTGCACAGGAATTTTTCTAGTTCCCTGCTGAATTGCTATTACACCAGCTATAATTAATATGGCTACTATACAGAATATTATTATTGAAATGAAATTAACTTCACCAGCCTCCATCTTTTGAAAGGTCTGGTAAATTCCTATTGGCAGCCTCGATATGATACCTGCAAAAATTATCAGAGAAATACCATTACCTATTCCCTTTTCAGTAATTTGTTCACCTAGCCACATTAGGAATGCAGTACCTGCGGTTAATGTAATAACTACTACAGATACTGACCAAAAATCAGTAGAAATTAATGCTTGCCTATAAAAACCAAGACTAATTCCAATTGCTTGAATAATAGCTAGTACTACGGTTCCATATCTAGTATATTGTGCTATCTTCTTTCTTCCTTCTTCTCCTTCTTTGGCTAAAGCTTCAAGGCTTGGAATGGCAATAGTAAGAAGATTCATAATAATCGAAGAGGTAATATATGGTGATATACTTAAGGCAAATATTGTAAACTGCTTAAAGGCTCCACCTGAAATAAAGTTGAAAAAACTAAGTAGTCCACCTTCGCCGGTGAACATATTTTCCAATATAGTTTTATCAACTCCGGGAACAGGTATATTAGCTCCCAGTCTAAATACAGCAAACATCATCAATGTATATAAAATTCTTTTTCTTAAATCTGGTATTTTCCAAGCATTTTTTAGGGTAGATAACACCTTATATCACCTCTGCCTTTCCTCCAGCAGCCTCTATCTTCTCTATTGCAGACTTACTGAATTTATGAGCCTTTATCGTTAGCTTTTTTTCAAGTTGTCCGTCTCCAAGTATCTTTAGACCATCATTGATTTTTTTAATCATTCCTATATCTTTAAGGAACTGAGGAGTTACTTCCGTTCCTTCTTCAAATCTATTTAAATCCTCTATATTTACAATTGTCCACTCTTTCTTAAATGGATAATTTGAAAAACCTCTCTTGGGAATTCTTCTATATAAAGGCATCTGTCCACCTTCAAATCCCGGTCTAACTCCACCGCCTGAACGGGATTTTTGACCGTCCTGTCCACGACCTGCTGTTTTACCTTGACCAGTAGCAGTACCTCTACCCAATCTCTTTCTTTTCTTCACTGCACCCTTATTAGGCTTTAACTCATGAAGCTTCATAAGTACACCTCCTTTGCTATATTTCTTCTACTTCCACTAAGTGGCTTACTTTATGAATCATACCTCTCATTTGAGGATTATCCTGCTTTTCTACCGTTTGTCTAATTTTTCTTAGACCCAAGGCTTCAATAGTTTTTCTATGGTTTGGTTTTGAGCCTATCGTGCTCTTTACTAAAGTAATTTTAAGTTTGTTAGCCAAGGTATTCACCCCCCTAACCTAATATTTCTTCAACAGTTTTTCCACGAAGCTTAGCAACCTGTTCAACTGTCTTTAAATTAATTAGTCCACTCATAGTAGCATTTACCATGTTTCTTGAATTGTTAGTTCCTATGGATTTAGCCCTAACGTCCTTAATTCCAGCAAGTTCTAGTACTGAACGAACGGGCCCTCCTGCTATAACTCCTGTACCTTCATTAGCTGGCATTAATAACACTTTACCAGCACCGTAATGACCTTTGATTCTATGTGGTATTGTAGTTCCAACTATTGGAACTTTTATTAAATGTTTTTTTGCATTATCTATTGCCTTTTTAATAGCATTTGGCACTTCCTGTGCTTTTCCAGTTCCAATGCCTACATAACCATTTTCGTCTCCAACTACTACAAGCGCACTAAATCTAAAGTTTCTACCACCCTTAACAACCTTAACAACACGATTAATAGCAACTACTTTTTCCTTTAGATCAAGCTTGCTAGCATCTATTATTTGACGGTGCATTTATTTCCCTCCTTCTGCTAAAATTGTAATCCAGCTTCTCTAGCTCCTTCAGCTAATTCCTTAACTCTTCCGTGATATAAATATCCACTTCTATCGAAGACAACTTTTTTTACTCCCTTTTCTCCCGCTCTTTTGCCAACTAAATTACCTACAAGTTTAGCCGCTTCTTTGTTTCCAGCATTCGATATCTTTTCTTTAATTTCCTTATCAAGACTTGAAGCAGAAGCAAGAGTAATGCCCTTTGTATCATCTATTATTTGAGCATATATGTTATTTGAGCTTCTAAACACATTTAACCTTGGACAATCAGGAGTTCCAAATACTTTCTTGCGTACTCTATGATGTCTTATTTTTCTTCTGGAGTTACTGCTCGGTTTAGTAATCATTTCACATCACTCCTTTCCTATTATTTTCCAGATTTACCTTCTTTACGTCTTACATATTCATCAACGTATCTAATACCCTTGCCCTTATATGGCTCAGGTGGTCTTAGTTCTCTTATTTTAGCTGCATAATTACCAACTGCTTGCTTGTTTATACCCTTTACTATTATCTCAGTTTGTGATGGAGTTTCTACCATTATACCCTCTGGGTCTTCCATGTCTACTGGATGAGAAAATCCAAGTTGCAGATTAAGAACCTTACCCTTTTTTTGTGCACGATATCCTACACCATTTATTTGAAGTTTCTTTTCATATCCCTTCGTAACACCTTCCATCATATTAGCTATAAGGGCTCTACTTAATCCATGTAGTGCTCTATGATTCTTTTTATCAGAAGGTCTCTCTACTGTAATAATATTGTCATTTATATTAACCTTTATATCAGGGTTTATTTGCTCACTCAATTCTCCCTTAGGGCCCTTTACAGTCACAAGATTATTCTCTGAAACCTTCAGTTCAACTCCACTGGGAATTGTGATTGGCTGTTTACCTATCCTAGACAATTTTTGCACCTCCTATACCCTTTATTTCATATTACCATACGTAACAGATTACTTCTCCACCAACACCAGCTTTACGTGCTTTTTTATCGGTTATAACGCCATTTGATGTTGATATTACAGCTATTCCTAGTCCTCCAAGTACCTTTGGCACATCATCCCTCTTAGCATATACCCTTAGACCTGGCTTCGATATTCTCTTTAGTCCTGTAATAACTCTTTCTTTATCTGGTCCGTATTTCATCTGAACTCTTATTAACCCTTGCTTTCCGTCCTCTATAACATCAAACCCCTTTATGAAACCTTCTTCTAACAATATGTTAGCTAAGGATTTTTTAAGGTTTGAAGCTGGTATATCTACAGAATCATGCTTTACAAGATTTGCATTTCTAATACGTGTTAACATATCAGCAATAGGATCTGTCATTGTCATAATTAATTACCTCCTTCCCCTGTTTACCAACTTGCTTTTCTAACTCCAGGAATTTGTCCCTTATAAGCTAATTCTCTAAAACAAATACGGCATATTCCAAATTTTCTAAGGTATGCATGTGGTCTTCCACATATTTTACATCTATTATATTCTCTTGTGGAGTACTTTTGTTTTCTCTGTTGCTTAATCTTGAGAGCTTTTTTAGCCACTACTTTCCCTCCTTACTGTTGTTTACTGAATGGCATTCCCATTAACTTTAATAATTCCCGTGCTTCCTCATCATTTTTTGAAGTAGTAACAAAGATTATGTCCATTCCTCTTATTTTTTCAACGTTATCATAGTTAATTTCAGGGAATATGAGCTGCTCTTTTACTCCTAGCGAATAATTCCCTCTACCATCAAATGAGTTAGGATTAATACCTCTAAAGTCTCTAACCCTTGGTAGGGCAATACTAATCAATCTATCTAAAAATTCATACATTCTCTCTCCTCTAAGTGTCACTTTTGCACCTACAGGCATTCCTGTACGAACCTTAAAGTTTGCAACGGATTTTTTAGCCCTAGTAACTATCGGTTTCTGACCAGCTATAGTTTCTAGTTCCTTTACAGCTAACTCCAAAGCCTTACGATTGTCCTTGCAATCGCCTAAACCCATGTTTAATACTATCTTCTCTAGCTTTGGAACCTGCATTATACTTTTATACTGGAATTTTTCCATCAAGGCTTTTTTTACTTCGCTATTGTATCTTTCCTTTAGTCTAGTCACAAATTTTACCTCCCTTCACCTGTGAAGATTAGTCTAGAACTTCACCTGTTTTTACAGATACTCTTACTTTTTTACCGTCCTCTAGCTTTTTATATCTAATTCTAGTTCCACTCTTAGCTTTTGAATCATATATCATAACCTTTGATGCATGAACTGGTGCTTCCATTTCCATAATTCCCGCCTGCTGCATTTTAGGTGTAGGCTTTTGATGCTTTTTCACCATATTCACACCTTCAACTATTACCCTTTCTTTCTTAGGGAATACCTGAAGTATTTTCCCGGTCTTACCCTTGTCTTTACCGCTAATTATTACTACTGTATCTCCTTTTTTTACGTGCATTCATTTCACCTCCCAGACCTATAGTACTTCAGGAGCTAAGGATACTATTTTCATAAATTGCTTTTCTCTTAACTCTCTTGCAACCGGTCCAAATATACGAGTTCCAACAGGAGTTTTATCCTCCTTGATTATTACAGCTGCATTTTCATCAAACTTTACATAACTGCCGTCTTTTCTTCTCAAACCTTGCTTAGTTCTAACTATAACGGCTCTAACTACTTCACCTTTTTTAACAACTCCGCCTGGTGTTGCATTTTTAATGGAACAAACTATTACATCACCTATATTAGCATATCTTCTACCAGAACCACCTAGTACACGAATACATAACAGTTCTTTAGCACCTGAGTTATCAGCTACCTTCAAACGTGATTCTTGTTGAATCATGTATATACCTCCCTTCACCTACTACTTAGCACGCTCGATAATTTCAGCAACTCTCCATCTTTTATCTTTACTCAATGGTCTAGTCTCCATTATTCTTACCTTATCCCCAATTTTGCACTCATTATTTTCATCGTGGGCTTTGAACTTCTTAGTTCTTTTAACTGCCTTTCCATATAGAGGATGACGAACGAATTCTTCAACAACTACTACAGCAGTTTTTTCCATTTTATCGCTTACGATACGTCCAACTCTTACTTTTCTCTTTCCTCTTTCCACCATACTACCTCCCTTCACCTAGCTACGAGCTTATCTCCTTCAATTCTCTTTCTCTTAAAATAGTTTTTACACGGGCAATATCCTTTTTAACTGACCTTATTGTCATAGGATTTTCTAATTGTCCTGTTGCTAATTGAAATCTCAAATTGAATAACTCAGCCTTTAAATCATCTAACTTATTGGATAGTTCTTGTGAAGTCATGTCATGTAGTTTATTAGCTTTCATCTCCTTCACCATCCTTTTCTAGCATTTCCTGACGTGTTACAAACTTGCATTTGATAGGGAGCTTCATTGCAGCAAGTCTCATAGCTTCCCTTGCAAGCTCTTCATCTACACCAGATAATTCAAACATAACTCTACCAGGCTTAACTACAGCTACCCAGTACTCTGGTGAACCTTTACCAGCACCCATACGAGTCTCAGCCGGTTTTTGTGTAACTGATTTATGAGGGAAAATTTTTATCCAAACCTTTCCACCTCTTTTAATACGTCTGTTAATCGCAACCCTTGCCGCTTCTATTTGATTAGAGGTAATCCAAGATGGTTCAAGGGCCACTAGGCCATATTCACCATAAGTAACGGTATTACCTCTATTAGCTTTACCCGTCATTCTGCCTCTATGAACTCTACGACGTTTTACCCTTTTAGGCATTAACATGGTATTTATCCTCCTTCCCTAATGTTACATTTACTTCTTTTCTCTATTGTCTCTTGATCTATTATTTCTTGGTCTGTTATCTCTACCCTTTGGTCTTCTTTTACTTCTCTTTTCTTCCTTTGGCTCTGTAGGTGTAACTCCTGGTATTATCTCACCCTTATATATCCATACCTTAATTCCTAATTTACCATAGGTAGTATCGGCTTCAGCAAAACCATAGTCTATATCAGCCCTTAAAGTGGATAATGGAACATTTCCTTCGCTATAACTTTCAGTTCTCGCCATCTCTGCACCATTAAGTCTTCCTGCAACGGCTACCTTTATACCCTGTGCACCAGCCTTCATGGCTCTTCCCATGGCTTGCTTCATAGCTCTTCTAAAGGCAATCCTTCTCTCTAAGGCAAAGGCTATGCTTTCAGCTACTAATTGAGAATCTATTTCCGGCTTCTTTACTTCCGTAATATCTATATGAATAGTTTTAGAAGTCATCTTTTTAAGTTCTTTCTTTAAATCTTCTATATTCTCTCCACCTCTACCAACTACCATGCCTGGCTTAGATGTTAGAATATTTATATTAATTCTATTAGCTGTTCTTTTTATGAGAATTCTTGATATTCCTGAAGTATAAAGCTTATTTTTAATATGCTTTCTTATTTTATAATCTTCTATTAAAAGATCAGAATAATCTTTTTTATTAGCAAACCATTTTGAATCCCAATCTTTAATTATTCCAACTCTTAATCCGTGTGGACTTACCTTTTGACCCATATTTTCCCTCCTTCTATTCTTTTTCTTTTAAAACGACTCCTATATGACTAGTCCTTCTTAAGATAGGATTTGCTCTTCCCATTGACCCAGCTTTCCATCTCTTCATAGTAGGTCCTTGATTAGCATATACCTCTGAAACGAATAGGCTCTCCCCATCCATCCCATGGTTATTTTCTGCATTTGCCATAGCAGATTCAATTACCTTCTTTAATATACTAGCACCTTTTCTAGGAGTGAATTTTAATATAGCTATCGCTTCATTAGCGTTTTTTCCTCTTACCAAATCATTAATTGGTTTCATTTTTCTAGGAGAAATCCTAATATATTTTGCAATCGCTCTAGCTTCCATTCTATTACCTCCTCCCACTACTTTTGTATAATTATTTAACTTTACTTGATTTTTCTCCTGCGTGTCCCCTAAATGTTCGTGTAGGAGCAAACTCTCCTAATTTATGTCCAATCATGTCCTCAGTAATATAAACTGGAACGTGCTTTCTTCCATCATGAACAGCTATTGTATGGCCAACCATTTGAGGAAATATAGTTGATGCCCTTGACCAAGTCTTGATTACTCTTTTATTTCCCTTTTCATTCATCTCTTCAATTCTCTTTAAAAGCTTGGCATCGACAAATGGTCCCTTTTTAAGTGATCTACCCATGTTCTAAGAATCCTCCTCTCATAGCAAAGCAATGGCCCTTGAGATCCAGATGCATCCCCAGTATCTCTGAGGGCTATTTACTTTTTCTTCTCTTAACAATATATTTATCTGATTTCTTATTTTTCTTCCTTGTCTTATATCCAAGTGTAGGCTTACCCCAAGGTGTAACTGGAGTAGGTCTACCAATTGGCGCTCTACCTTCACCACCACCATGGGGATGGTCATTCGGATTCATTACAGAACCTCTTACGGTAGGTCTTATTCCCATGTGTCTCTTTCTTCCAGCTTTACCTATTGTAATATTTTCATGGTCCAAGTTTCCTACTTGACCAATTGTAGCCCTACACTCAACTCTAATAAGTCTAACTTCACCGGATGGCAGTCTTACGTGGGCATATTTTCCTTCTTTAGCCATAAGCTGTGCTGAAGTTCCGGCTGACCTTACCAACTGTCCACCCTTTCCAGCTTTAAGTTCTATGTTATGGATCATTGTACCAACTGGCATATCTTCAAGCCTCATGGCATTACCAACTTTAATATCTGAACCCTTACCAGAAATAACAGTGTCCCCAACGAACAATTTATTTGGAGCAAGTATATATCTCTTTTCTCCGTCGGCATAGGTCAATAATGCTATATTAGCAGACCTGTTTGGATCGTATTCTATTGATGTAACCTTAGCAGGTATACCATCTTTATTTCTTTTAAAATCAATGATTCTATATTTAACTTTATAACCGCCGCCCCTATGACGTACAGTTATTCTTCCCTGGTTATTTCTTCCCGAATGCTTCTTTAAAGTAACAACAAGTGATTTTTCTGGTTCACTCTTAGTTATCTCTTCAAAGGAAGAAACCGTCATTTGTCTTACACCAGGGGAAGTAGGTCTAAAGCTCTTTATACCCATTTTTTTCCCTCCTTTTTGACCTTTAACAATCTATCTACATACCTTCAAAGAATTCAATCGCTTTACTATCTGGAGTTAATTTCACGATAGCCTTTTTCCAATTTCTTCTTCTTCCAATAAATCTACCCATTCTTTTCAATTTACCCTTTACATTCATGGTACTAACCTTTTCAACTTCAACCCCAAATAATTTCTCTACAGCTTTTTTAACTTCTGTCTTATTTGCAGTTTTGTCAACTTCAAAGGTGTATTTACCTTCTGCCATATCTTCCATACTTCTTTCAGTAATTATTGGCTTAATTACGATATCGTAAGGTGTTTTCATTATACATACACCTCCTCAATCTTTTGGGCTGCATCCTTTGTAACAACAAAAGTATCATATTTTAATATTTCATAAACGTTAAGATTATTTACAAATGTAGTTTTTACTCCAGGAATATTCCTAGCAGACTTTACAACATTTTCATCCTTTTCACCTAAAACTATAAGTGATTTCTTAACCGTATTTATGTTCTTAAGTATATTAACCATGTCCTTTGTTTTAGGAGCATCCATAACTAATTCTTCCAATACTATTATTTCACCATTTTCAACCTTAGAACTAAGGGCTGATTTCATAGCAAGCCTCTTTACCTTCTTAGGTAACTTATAGCTATAATCCCTTGGTTTCGGTGCAAATACTACACCACCACCAACAAAATTTGGCGATCTCAAGCTACCTTGACGAGCTCTACCTGTTCCTTTTTGTCTGTAGGGCTTTCTTCCTCCACCCCTTACTTCGGATCTTGTCTTTGCCGATTGTGTACCTTGTCTTTGATTAGCAAGATAATTCTTAACAGCTTCGTATAACACATGGCGATTTACTTTTACACCAAAAACGTTATCGCTTAATTCAATTTCTCCAACTTGTTGACCGGAAACATTTAATACATCAACTTTAGGCACTTTACATCCTCCTTTCCCTAGCCAGAATCTATTTAACGCCCTTAACGGCCTCTTTTATTATAATAATTCCGCCCTTAGGTCCTGGTACTGCACCCTTTACTAAAAGTAAATTTCTTTCACTATCTACTTTAGCTACTTCAAGATTTTGTACAGTAACCTTTTCATTACCCATTTTTCCAGCCATGTTTTGACCTTTGAATACTCTTGATGGATATGAAGACGCACCAAGGGAACCTGGTCCTCTATGATATTTAGAACCATGGGTTTCTGGCCCTCTGCTTTGATTGTGTCTTTTTATTGGCCCTTGAGTTCCTTTACCTTTGGAAGTTCCAGAAACATCGATTTTTGAACCTTCTTCAAAGATATCGACTTTGATTTCCTGACCTAAGTTGTAGCCACTTACATCTCCAACTACAAATTCCCTTAAAACTTTCTTAGGTACAACACCAGATTTCTCAAAGTGACCTTTAGCTGGCTTGTTAACTCTTTTAGATTTTTTATCGTCAAAACCAACTTGAATTGCAGTATAACCGTCATTCTCTATGGTTTTGATTTGAGTTACATAATTAGGACCAGCCTCTACTACTGTTACAGGTACTATATTCCCTTCTTCAGTAAAGATTTGAGTCATACCTATTTTTCTACCTATTAACCCTTTCATTATTACACCTCCTATTAATCTTACAGCGGATTACAAATCTGTAATCGTACTAAGACAGGTAGGCCTATGATTCTATATAAACCTATATCTTAGCTTCACCTTAAAGTTTAATTTCTATATCTACCCCAGCTGGCAAGTCTAATCTCATAAGAGAATCAACTGTCTTTGGAGTAGGGCTTAGAATATCGATTAGTCTCTTATGTGTTCTCATTTCAAACTGTTCTCTAGAATCCTTATACTTATGAACAGCTCTTAAAATAGTAATAATCTGCTTTTCTGTAGGAAGTGGAACTGGACCTGAAACCTCAGCACCTGTCTTCTTAGCTGTTTCAACTATTTTTACAGCAGATTGGTCTAATACTTTGTGGTCGTAAGACTTTAATCTTATTCTAATTTTTTGATTTGCTTTGTTAGCCATCTTTTTCCCTCCTTCTCATCGCACGCATTAGGTTTGTACGTACGACTGGAACCAATGTACACTCTCCCGGGTGTTCACACATTTTGTGTAAAAATAAAGGAGAGGGAGTTCCCCGTCGCCCGATTCAAGAACGGACACTTCTCAGCAGAAATTCACCCAGCAAGGCTGGCAACCTTCTACGTCATCGCAGTCCACACATACCTTTATAGTATATACTAATTATTCTGGTTTTGCAAGCCCTAATTGCATTATTTAAAATTTTAATATTATCTTTAAAATAGTTGTAAGTTCCAAGTTCTCAGACCATTCTTCTAGGATTGAGGCTGTTAATAAACTACCAATTTCAGCACTCCTTTAACTTGAAAGTTTGTTAAAGCCTATCATCTTGTTAACAATCTGAAGCCTAGAAGATTGTATCTTCTAGGCTTGATTTATTTCATGAGAAATTTATCCTAGTATTTTAGCAACAGCACCAGCCCCTACTGTTCTACCACCTTCACGAATAGCAAATCTTAATCCCTCTTCTATCGCTATCGGTGTGATAAGCTCTATTTCCATCTCTATATTATCTCCTGGCATACACATCTCTGTTCCCTCTGGTAATGTTATAGATCCAGTTACATCTGTAGTTCTAAAGTAAAACTGCGGTCTATATCCATTAAAGAATGGCGTATGTCTTCCACCCTCTTCTTTCTTTAATACGTATACCTGTGCCTTATACTTCGTATGGGGCTTGATTGATCCTGGCTTTGATAATACTTGCCCTCTCTCTATCTCTGTCCTTTGTACTCCTCTTAATAAGGCTCCTATGTTATCTCCTGCTCTTCCTTCATCTAGAAGCTTTCTAAACATCTCTACTCCTGTGATTACTACTGTTCTCGTCTCATCCGTCATTCCTACTATCTCTATGTTGTCCTGTACTCTTACTATTCCTCTTTCTATTCTTCCCGTTGCCACTGTTCCTCTTCCTGTTATCGAGAATACATCCTCTACAGGCATTAGGAATGGCTTATCTGTATCCCTTTCTGGCTCCGGTATATAGCTGTCTACTGCTTCAAATAATTCAAGAATCTTATCTCCCCACTCACTATTTGGATCTTCTAATGCCTTTAGCGCTGATCCTCTTATGATTGGTGTGTCATCTCCTGGAAATTCATATTCGTCTAAAAGCTCTCTTACTTCCATTTCTACTAGCTCTAATAATTCTTCATCGTCTACCATGTCACACTTGTTTAAAAATACTAATATATATGGTACTCCTACCTGTCTTGATAATAGGATATGCTCCCTTGTCTGTGGCATCGGTCCATCTGCTGCTGAGCATACTAATATAGCTCCATCCATTTGCGCTGCTCCCGTTATCATGTTCTTTACGTAGTCAGCATGACCTGGGCAGTCTACATGGGCATAGTGTCTATTTGGTGTTTCATACTCAACGTGGGCTGTTGAAATAGTTATTCCTCTTTCCCTCTCCTCTGGTGCCTTATCTATGTTGTCAAAGGCTACTGCTTCTCCTAACTGATATCTCTCATGTAATGTCTTTGTTATTGCTGCTGTTAGTGTCGTCTTTCCATGGTCAACGTGTCCTATTGTTCCTATGTTTACATGGGGCTTATTTCTTTCAAACTTAGCTTTTGCCATCTCTCTTTTCCTCCTCAAAGCACATATTAATTTTAATTTATATTTAAAACATTAATAGTAGATAATAGCTTTTAAAGCTCGATAAATTTTTCTTTTAAAAATATTTTATTAGGAAAGCTAATATCCAATGCATATATAGTATTCCCTCATAAATCTACATTTTATTTTTAAATAGTCAATGAAGTCCATTTAAGGAATAAAAATGTTAAAAATTTATTGGGTCTTTATAGTTATTTGCCATCTATTACTTTTTTCCCTCCATTATTTTTTCAGCTATATTGTTAGGAACTTGTTCATAATGGCTAAATTGCATTGTATAGTTACCACGACCTTGAGATTTAGAACGAAGGTCCGTTGCATATCCAAACATTTCAGAAAGTGGTACATGGGCCTTTATTACTTGGGCTCCTGCCCTAGCTTCCATACCCTCTAGCTTACCTCTTCTAGAGTTAAGGTCTCCCATTACATCTCCTAAATATTCTTCAGGTACAACTACTTCAACCTTCATATATGGCTCAAGAAGCACGGGGTTTCCTTTTTTCATAGCATCCTTTAATCCCATAGAACCGGCAATTTTAAATGCCATTTCTGATGAGTCAACCTCATGGTAGGAACCATCATAAAGTTCAACTTTAAGATCCACTACTTCATAGCCGGCTAAGATACCATTCTCCATAGCTCCCTGAATACCACCATCTACCGCTGGAATATATTCCTTAGGAATAGACCCACCGACGATTGAGTTTATGAACTCGTAACCAGCACCAGGCTCCTGAGGAGTAACCCTCATCTTAACATGACCATATTGTCCTCTACCACCGGATTGTCTTGAATACTTAGCTTCAACATCTGTAGCTAAGGTAATAGTTTCTCTATAGGCAACCTGTGGCTTTCCTATATTAGCCTCAACCTTAAACTCCCTAAGCAATCTATCAACTATGATTTCAAGATGAAGTTCACCCATACCGGCAATGATAACCTGACCAGTTTCTTCATCAGTATAGGTCTTAAAGGTTGGGTCTTCTTCGGCTAGTTTAGATAAAGCAATACCCATCTTTTCTTGTCCAGCCCTTGTCTTAGGTTCAATAGCTACCCTAATAACTGGTTCTGGGAATTCCATAGATTCAAGTATAATTTGATTATCCTCATCACTTAAAGTATCCCCAGTTGTAGTAAATTTCAAACCAACTGCAGCGGCAATATCACCTGCATAAACTTTAGTTATTTCTTCCCTCTTATTTGCATGCATTTGAAGGATACGTCCAATTCTTTCCTTTTTGTTCTTGGTAGAATTGTAAACGTATGAACCTGAATTTAAGGTTCCAGAGTAAACTCTAAAAAAGGCAAGTTTCCCAACATATGGATCAGTCATAATCTTAAAGGCTAAAGCCGAGAATGGTTCATTATCATCAGCTTTCCTTACGGCTTCCTCTTCTGTATCAACTAAAACACCCTTTATAGGTGGAATATCTAATGGTGAAGGCATATATGTTACTACTGCATCTAGTAACAACTGCACCCCTTTATTTTTATAGGCTGAACCACAAAGAACCGGAACAATGGTATTTTCAATAGTTCCCTTTCTAATACCTGCCTTTAATTCTTCCTCTGTAATTTCTTCACCTTCTAGATACTTCATCATCAGCTCTTCATCGCTCTCTGCTACAGCTTCAACTAGGGCTAACCTATACTCTTGAGCTTCGTCAGCTAATTCTCCTGGAATATCTGTCACTTCTATTTCTTGACCTAAATCATCCTTGTAGATTCTCGCCTTCATATCCACAAGGTCCACTATACCAACAAACTCGTTTTCTGCACCTATTGGTAATTGAATCGGTACTGCATTTGCCTTTAATCTGTCCTTCATCATTTCTATGGCATTAAAGAAATTAGCACCTGTAATATCCATCTTGTTTACAAAGGCCATTCTAGGTACACCATATTTATCTGCCTGTCTCCAAACAGTTTCGGACTGTGGTTCAACACCACCTTTTGCACAAAATACAGCAACGGAACTATCTAAAACCCTAAGAGATCTTTCAACTTCAACAGTAAAGTCCACGTGTCCAGGTGTATCTATGATATTTATTCTGTGATCTGACCATTGGGCAGTAGTAGCAGCAGAAGTTATTGTGATACCTCTCTCCTGCTCCTGCGCCATCCAGTCCATAGTAGCAGCACCTTCATGAACTTCACCTATTTTATGAGTTCTTCCAGTATAAAATAATATTCTCTCTGTAGTTGTGGTTTTTCCGGCATCGATATGGGCCATGATACCAATATTTCTAGTTTTCTCTAAAGGAAAGGCTCTTGACACCTTTTTTCCTCCTTTCTGTTAAAACACTATAGGATTAAAATATCGAAATAATAATAACATATATATTTTAAATTTATGTTAAGTGTAAACAACTTTAATGTTTAATAAATTTCAAATAAAAATGTAGAGGCAATCACTATTTTCTTTGAAATTTATTTTGAATGTTAAAATTGTTTACATATAGTGAAACAATGTCAAACTTTAATTTATACATATTCAAAATATCAATGTTTCTGTGATTTTTTGGTATGCATAAATTAACCTTTTAGTTTGTTTCACTTTAATATCTTTTTATTTTTTACCATCTATAATTAGCAAAGGCCTTATTAGCTTCTGCCATTTTATGTGTATCTTCTTTTTTCTTAACGGAGCCGCCAGTGTTGTTTGCAGCATCCATTACTTCTTTAGCCAATCTTTCAATCATTGTTCTTTCGCCTCTTCTACGGGTATAAGTAACTAGCCATCTAAGACCTAAGGTTTGCCTTCTATCAGCTCTAACTTCAACTGGAACTTGATAGTTAGCACCACCAACTCTTCTAGCCTTCACTTCCAGCACTGGCATAATGTTGTTCATAGCCTCTTCAAATACTTCAAGTGCATCCTTACCTGTTTTTTCTTTTATTAACTCGAATGCATCATAAACTATTCTTTGTGCTGTCCCCTTCTTACCATCTAACATTACATTATTAATCAACTTTGTTACTACTTTGCTGCCATATATTGGATCTGGCAACACTTCCCTTTTTGGAATACTACCTTTTCTTGGCACCTTTCTTCCCTCCCAAAAATTTTTCTTCATTCATCGGTACTCGACAACTTTATTGCCGATTGTGCACAATTCACATTTACTATATAAAACCCCTCCTACAAAGAGGAGGAGATTATTATTATAACCGGCACTATTTTTTATTATTTCTTCTTAGGTTTCTTTGTACCGTACTTTGATCTTCCTTGCATTCTGTTTTCTGTTCCTGCAGTATCAAGAGTACCTCTTACTATATGATATCTAACACCCGGTAAATCTTTAACTCTACCACCTCTTATAAGCACAACACTATGCTCTTGTAAGTTGTGTCCTATACCCGGTATATAGGCCGTGACTTCTATACCATTAGTAAGTCTAACTCTGGCAACCTTCCTTAGGGCCGAATTAGGCTTTTTAGGAGTTACAGTTTTAACAGACGTACAAACACCTCTTTTTTGTGGTGCACTGGTTTTTGTAGGCATTCTCTTTAATGTGTTAAACCCTCTTTGTAAAGCAGGAGCAGTTGATTTTTTTTCAGACTGGGCTCTACTTTTACGTACTAATTGGTTTATAGTTGGCATCCCTACACCTCCTTCCAATTTCAACATTGATTTATTTTAGAATAACTGCTGTTGCAGCACCGACGTCAATACCACATGCTTCTCCAAGCTTTTTCATGGACTCTACATAAACGATCTGTACTCCTCTTTCTTTGGCGGCTTCAACAATGCTTCTAATCACATGCTGTTCACAATCCTTAGCCACAAAAAGGGTCTTAGCTTTGCTATCGTTTATGGTCCTTGAAGATTGTTTTGTTCCTATTATAAGTTTATTTTGTCTTTTTAATTCAATCAAGTGCATATAGCATCCTCCCTTTTTTACCCTTAAAGGATTATATGTATATCTACATATAATCCTTAAGTAGTATTAAAAGTCAACTATACATAAATTACACACTATAACATTTTAGCACCAATAGATACCTATGTCAAATAAATTTATATTGTCATACTATCTCCCATGGAATCTTCCATCTTATTATCCAATATGGCTATGTTTCTATACTTCTTCATTCCAGTACCTGCTGGAATTAGTTTACCTATAATTACATTTTCCTTCAATCCAAGAAGTCTATCCTCTTTGCCCTTTATTGCTGCTTCCGTTAGAACGCGGGTAGTCTCTTGGAATGATGCAGCAGATAAGAAGGATTCAGTAGCAAGGGATGCCTTTGTTATACCTAAAAGTACTCTCTTAAATGTAGCCGGCTTACCTCCACTTAGCTTTACCTTCTCATTCTCCTTATTAAACTCACTTATACTTACAAGGCCGCCGGGTAACAATTCTGTATCCCCTGATTCTTCAACCTTTACCCTAGACAACATTTGTCTCACAATTATCTCAATATGCCTATCATTTATATCAACACCTTGCATCCTATATACTCTTTGAACTTCCCTTGTTATATATTCCTCAACACCTTGAGTTCCTTTTATCCTCAATATATCATGGGGATTAACCGAGCCTTCCGTTAATTCATCCCCAGCCTTGATGTGTTGGCCTTCTTTAACCTTTATTCTTGAGCCATAGGCTATCTGATAGGTTTTTGTTTCTCCATCATCTAAGGTTACACTGACTTCACGTTTCTTTGTTGTATCTTTTATTGATACAACACCGCCTATTTCAGAAATAATCGCAAGACCCTTAGGCTTTCTAGCTTCGAATAATTCCTCAACCCTCGGTAAACCTTGGGTGATGTCACCGCCAGCAACACCACCGGTATGGAAGGTTCTCATTGTAAGCTGAGTTCCTGGTTCACCAATTGATTGGGCAGCAATTATACCTACTGCTTCTCCGACATTAACTGATTTACCAGTTGCCAGATTTTTACCATAGCATTTCCCACATACACCATGGTCAGCCTCACAGTTTAATACTGTTCTAATCTTTACCTGCTTTATGCCTGCATCTATTACTTTTTCACCATCATCTTCTGTAATCATCTCATGGGCCTTTACAAGAAGTTCACCAGTCTCTGGATGAAGCACATCCTCTAAGGAATATCTCCCAACTATCCTATCATAAAGGGGCTCAATTACCTCTTTACCATCTTTAAATGCCGATACTTCTATCCCAGTCTCAGTACCACAATCTAATTCAGTTACTATGACATCTTGGCTTACATCTACCAGCCTTCTAGTCAGATATCCTGAATCGGCAGTTCTCAGGGCCGTATCAGCCAGACCCTTTCTTGCACCAGTTGTAGATATGAAATACTCTAAAATCGATAATCCTTCACGGAAGTTAGAAGTAATAGGTATTTCAACGGTGTGACCAGTAGCATTGGCCATAAGTCCACGCATACCTGCAAGCTGTCTTATCTGGTTTTTACTTCCCCTTGCACCTGAATGGGCCATTATGAAAACATTATTCAAATCACCTAGATTTTCCATTAGTGCATCGGTTACTTTTCCAGTAGTTTCTTGCCAGGTTTTGATTACACTTTCATATCTTTCCTCATCGGAAATCAAACCTCTTCTATAGGCCTTTTTATATTTGTCTACTTTTTCTTCAGCTTCTGATATGAGTCTTTCCTTTGATTCAGGAATTTTCATGTCGGATACGCTTATAGTAATAGCACCCCGTGTTGAAAACTTAAAACCTAGGGATTTAATATGATCAAGCATCATGGCAGTTACAGTATTACCATGTTTTCTAAAACATCTATCAATAATCTTACCAAGAAACTTTTTATCAACTAGGGTATCTATCTCTAGACTAAAGGGGTCTTTACTCCTATCAACAAAGCCTAGGTCTTGAGGTATATGTTCATTAAATATAAATCTACCTACGGTACTCTCTACTAGGTTTCCTGGATCATATTCACTCCTCTTGAGCCTTACCTTTACTGTAGCATGAAGACCTATTATTCTATTTTCATATGCCATAAGCATTTCTTCAAAGCTGCTAAAGACCATGCCCTCTCCACATTCACCAGCTACCTTTATTGTCAGATAGTAGCTGCCTAAAACCATATCCTGAGTAGGAGTAGTAATGGGGGAGCCATCCTTAGGTGCCAGAATATTATTTGTAGAAAGCATGAGAAATCTTGCTTCCGCCTGTGCTTCAACTGTAAGGGGAACGTGTACAGCCATTTGGTCTCCATCAAAGTCCGCATTGTAGGCCGTACAAACAAGTGGATGAAGCTTTATGGCCTTACCTTCAACCAGAATAGGTTCAAAGGCTTGAATCCCTAGTCTGTGAAGAGTCGGAGCACGGTTTAAAAGTACTGGATGTTCCTTTATAACCTCTTCTAGGACACCCCATACCTCGGACTTAATTCTTTCCACCATTCTCTTAGCACTCTTTATATTGTGGACATAGCCATCACCAACCAACTTCTTCATAACGAAGGGCTTAAATAGTTCTAGGGCCATTTTCTTTGGAAGGCCACATTGATAAAATTTAAGTTCAGGTCCTACCACAATAACGGAACGTCCAGAATAATCTACACGTTTACCTAGTAAGTTCTGACGAAATCTACCCTGCTTACCCTTTAGCATATCAGAAAGGGATTTAAGGGGACGATTTCCTGGTCCAGTTACAGGTCTTCCTCTTCTTCCATTATCTATTAATGCATCAACGGCCTCTTGAAGCATCCTCTTTTCATTCCTTACTATAATATCGGGAGCTCCAAGCTCTAAAAGCCTGTTTAATCTGTTATTTCTATTAATTACTCTTCTATATAAATCGTTTAGGTCCGATGTTGCAAATCTACCACCATCGAGCTGTACCATTGGCCTCAAATCTGGAGGTATAACTGGAATAACATCTAGTATCATCCATTCCGGCTTATTATCAGAGGCTCTAAAGGCCTCAATAACTTCAAGCCTTCTTATTGTCCTAACCCTTTTTTGTCCAGAGCTCTCCTTTAATTTTAATTTAAGCTCCTTTGCCAATTTATCTAGCTCTATTTTTTGTAATATCTCTTTTATGGACTCTGCTCCCATTCCTGCTTTAAAAGCACTACCATATTTTTCCCTATATTCTCTATATTCCTTCTCTGTCAGTAGTTGCTTAAAGGTAAGGGGAGTATTCCCTGGGTCAATTACAATATAAGAAGCAAAGTACAATACCTTTTCTAAGGATCTAGGTGACATATCCAGCAGTATACCCATTCTACTTGGTATTCCCTTGAAATACCAAATATGAGATACGGGAGCTGCTAGCTCAATATGTCCCATCCTTTCACGTCTAACCTTAGACTTTGTTACTTCAACGCCACATCTATCACATATTACGCCCTTATATCTAACCCTCTTGTATTTACCACAATGACATTCCCAGTCCTTTGTCGGACCAAATATCTTTTCACAAAACAAACCCTCTTTTTCAGGCTTTAATGTACGATAATTGATAGTTTCAGGTTTTTTTACTTCTCCCTTTGACCATTGTCTAATCTTTTCAGGTGAAGCTAAACCAATCTTAATTGAATCAAAGTTATTAAGCTCTATCAAGGAGTTTCTCTCCCTTCTCTAATTAGAATGTACTAATTAATAACTTTCTTAAATATTATTGTTCATCGTCATACTCGTTATCATATTCATCGTCATATTCGTCATCATTACGGTCCTGCTGCTCTTCGTGGTGTGAAGGATAATTATTCATCACTCCATCACTATCCATAAGTGAATCCAATTCACTTAACTCTTCTTCGTCACTCTCTTTTATATCAATTTCACCTATATCATCGGTTATAACCTTTACATCTAGGCATAAACTTTGTAGCTCTTTAATTAATACTTTAAAGGATTCAGGTATACCTGGCTCGGGAATGTTTTCTCCCTTAACTATTGCTTCATATGTCTTTACACGACCCATTACATCATCGGATTTAACGGTTAATATCTCCTGCAATGTATGGGCAGCTCCATATGCATAAAGGGCCCAAACCTCCATCTCACCAAATCTCTGTCCACCAAATTGTGCTTTCCCTCCAAGGGGCTGTTGTGTAACAAGGGAATATGGTCCTGTACTCCTAGCATGGAGTTTATCATCTACAAGATGATGGAGCTTTAACATATACATGTATCCAACTGTTACAGTGTTATCAAAACTCTCACCTGTTCTTCCATCATAGAGTTTAAGTTTACCATCTTCAGAATAACCACATTCCTTAAGAAGCTTCATAATGTCGCTTTCCTTTGCACCATCGAATACAGGAGTAGCAACCTTCCATCCTAACTTCTTAGCCGCTAGACCTAGATGAACTTCCAATACCTGGCCTATATTCATACGAGAGGGTACTCCAAGGGGATTAAGTACTAATTGTAGGGGAGTTCCATCTTCTAGGAAGGGCATGTCTTCAACAGGTAAAATCCTCGATATAACCCCTTTATTACCATGCCTACCAGCCATTTTATCCCCAACATTTATTTTTCTTTTCTTTGCAATATAAGCTCTCACAAGTATATTTACTCCTGGGGGCAGTTCATCACCATTCTCACGGGTAAACACTTTCACATCAACAATGATTCCCGATTCTCCATGGGGAACTCTTAGGGAGGTATCTCTTACTTCCCTTGCCTTTTCACCAAATATTGCCCTTAACAATCTTTCTTCAGCAGTTAATTCAGTTTCACCCTTAGGAGTAACCTTCCCTACTAATATATCCTGGGATGTTACCTCGGCTCCAATTCTAATTATGCCTCTCTCATCTAAATTCTTGAGCGCCTCTTCTCCAACGTTGGGAATATCCCTTGTTATTTCTTCAGGTCCAAGCTTAGTATCCCTAGCTTCAGCTTCATATTCCTCTATGTGAATAGAGGTAAGGGTATCGTTTTTAACAAGTTCTTCACTTAAAAGAATAGCATCTTCATAATTGTATCCTTCCCAAGTCATGAAGCCAATTAGAATATTCTTACCAAGGGCGATTTCTCCATTATCAGTAGATGGACCATCAGCTAATACATCACCGACCTTAATCTCTTCACCTGTTTCAACAAGTGGCCTTTGATTGATACAGGTTCCCTGATTTGAACGTTTAAATTTAAGTAGTTTATATGTGTCCCTTCCCCTATCGGAATCTCTTT
>JAKSBP010000012.1 GCA_022361035.1 Clostridia bacterium | reverse complement strand
TCTATGAAAATAATAAATCACATCCACAGTTGTATTTATATGTGTTTTGTTATGACCTATTATACCGACAAAATATCGTCCGATTGAATTGTATTTATCTTTTTTACTATAAAAAGATTCATCGCTTTTAGGTCCTTCTACAGGAAATCTTATTGACATCTTTTTATTTTCTTTTTTTCCATACAAATGAGAGATATGTCTATTATAATCTTGTATTGTTGCAGTTGAAGCTATAGTTTTCCAAGAGTAATTTTCTGAAATATTCTTTTGTATTTGCTGAAGCATGGTTTCATAGTGTGAATTATATGCCCCTAAGTCTTCTTTAATCAAGTGTAGTTCATCCTGTATTTGTAGTGTTGGTCTAAGCAACTTTCTCTGTTGTTGACTTATCTCTACAACATTATCTTCATCATCTTTAGCTTTGTTCCAAGAATACCCTTGATCTTTATGAAAATACTTAACATTTCCTAATATATTTGAAAATTTAACTTGCATTCCTGCTGTTGCAATCTTGTCTACTGTGGAAACTATAGCGCTTGGTAAATATCTATATATATCTGTATCAGTAATATAAATTGGTAATATACTAATATCATAACTACATTTTTTATTAGTGCATTTATGCATTAATGTTTGACGTCTGCTATACCATATTACTTTTACATTTCCTTTACATACAGGACATTCGTTAATTCTTCTCAGCTTTTGTTGTGCATTCTCCCAATCTTCCCCTGAGTTTACGCCTTTCTTAAGTAATTCTATATCTTTTTTCCACTCTTTTGATATATTTTCAATATTATTTGGAGTTTGATTATTTCCAACCCAATGTCCAATTGAAAATAACTTTCCGACAATCTTATATTTGGTTTTAACTTGATTAGCTATCATAATAATACTAAATATTCTTTGAAACTGTTGTAAACTCAGTATTCTCAATGGAAACTTAAATAATGCTGTCACACCATCAGATTTGCCTCTAAGCCTATCGAAAAACAGATTAAAAACAACTAAACCTAAGTAAGCCTCTGTTTTACCTCCTCCAGTCGGAAACCATAAAACTGATACTTTGTCAATATTATTTTCTTTAAAGGTTCCTGGCCAATGCTGTTCTACAACATCAATCAAGTTTGACACTATAAAGACAATTTGAAATGTTCTCCAAAAAGTAAAATTTCTTTTCAATCCACCTTCATAAAAAACTTCATTCATAAATTTAAATGCTTTATAAACAATATGATATTTTGATGTTTCCTTTCTTGCTTTTTTTAATAAATTAATTCCTAGTTGAAATCTTTTTATCTCATCATCAAAGTCTTTTAAGTTATCTTTAAATTTATCTATATCATCTTTTTTTTTACCTAATCCTCCAATGAAATCATCAGGATTAGCTAAACAATGGTCTCTATATTCTTCCATTTGTTCCTTTATTCCAATTAGTAAATCTATTGGTTCATCTGCTAGTCCCATAAATTCTGGTAATATAACCTTATCTCCATTAGGCATTTCATCCCTAGTCCCGTATCTTGCTTGTTTATGTATAGGACTATTTTCAGTTATAAGAATATCTTCGTTGAAGCTCTTGTTTACTGAACAGTTTATTCCAACCCCCCACATGTTTCTATCATATCTATAACTATCTTCTAACAAATTAAATATAAATGGATATAATTTGCCATTCTCTAAACTTATCTCTAACTTAACATCGAATAAATAATTATCTAGTACTTTGCTATATATATTTTGTGGGTCACTAGCATTAATTATTATAACTTGTATGAATTGCTTGGTAGTATCATAGTTTCTAGCTTCTAAATGTAGTTCTATATCCCATTCTGGACATGTTTTATTTTCTGATAAAATTTTACTTACTTCAGATAGATATGATTTTTTATCCTTCATGATTTCATCTCTAATTCTAATCTCCTTTTCTCTAAAAGTGTACTCATCTTGTAGTATTTCTTTATATACACCTTGAAGCTGTTTCTTTAAATTTTGAAAATCATTTAGATTGTACTTTTTGATTCTACTACTTAAGACATCTTTTAAATTTAATTTAATTTCTATATCTTTAACTTCTTTCTTTTTAAAAACTACAGCCATTGATTTGCTTTCATTAATTTTTTGTTGAACCTCATAAGTAGGAATTACCCTATAATAAACATTAAAACTAAGGTTGATTTTTAACCTTGAATTTCCATTTATTTTTCCTAAGAACTCTAATCCCATAGAATGTGGAGCAAATCTAGCTAAAAAGTCTGCATAAAACTCATCTTCATCTGTTTTAACAATTTTTTCAGGGCGAGGAGCTAATGAACCAATGCTATAAACATCTGAAGGTTTGTTGAATTTACAATATTCTCCTTCTAATCCAGCTCCACTCATATTATTGATAATTTTTTCAATTATATATTCACTTGTCTTTTGTCTGTTTAAGTAATTTTTATCCATAACTCCGCCTTCCTTCTTATTGATCTAAATAGCATTTGCCTATATCTGATGGTTTTATTTTTTTATATGTTAGATCAATACTATAAATCTCTTTAACTTGTACAGCTTCCTGTAAATCATCCATATTTAAACCTACCATCTCAATTTTTTTACTGTCTTTTATATTTCTTTTTGTGATTCTATTTGATTCAATAATTAGATTATTTAAATATCTGGCTACTAGTCTTCTAGTACGCCTAACATATTGCATAGCATCAAAATAGTAACTAGCATTTTCAACAAAATCTTGTATATTTAGAACTTCACCTAAAATTTTAATATCTCTTGCTTTGTTAGGTCCCATAGAATAACCCTTTATCCAATACTTAATTGTATGACTACTTTTTTTCTTCCAACCTAGTCTCTTCATTTCCTTATAAATTCCTACGTAGCTTATCTTTTTATGCACTACTACATCTTCCAATTTTTCATGCCATTGCTTTACTAGAATATTACTAACAAATAATTTATCTGTTTTATTTAGATGATTAATTATCAGGTCATATAAGTCGTTTCTCATTTCACCATCAATAAAAACTAAATTGTCTTTTTGCTCAAGATTTTCAACTTTTTCATATACTATATCAGATTTAGTAGCTGATAAAATTCTTACCATACCATCTAATTCTGCGAAGCAGTAACTTCCATCAAAAAAATTTATAGTTACTGCATCTACAGCATCTTTTCCAGTATATATTACATTTCTAGGCCTAATATTATTAATTGCCATATTAATAATATTATCTAAGCTAAATCCACTATTGTCTTCTCTTTTGCAAGATGTATTTTTTATCCTATTTAATAGATATTTATACACAAGATTCATATTATCTATTGAATTATTAGAATTATATAAATCTATTATTTTTGAATTATTAGAACAAAATATTTCATATACATCTTCTAAACGCTTCCTTAGGTTGTTAATTTCATATTTGTACACAAGCAAAATAGCTTTTTCATACTCTAAATCATTCAATATGTTAATTTGAGTCATGTTATTACATGATGTTAAAATCAATAAATCTATATTATCAATATAGTCTATCTTTTTTAAGCTCATTAAAGTTTTTACTACTATACCTTCTTCTTCTAAGTTAGGTATATCTATTAAAAAATTATCTGAAATTGATGCTTTTAAAGCTATATTACTTATTTTATTTTTTGTAATAATTAATATTTTTTTATTCTTTTTCAAAGCAAACTTTATTTCTTGAAACAATTTTTCTTTTTTAGGACAGTATGTATCAAGTTCATGCTTATTAAATACATCTTCAATATTCTGTACACATTTCACCATTTCTGAACTTTCATTTATATTTATACTTCTTTTAACCTCGTTAAGCAAGTCTAGATTTGTATCATAAAATGGTATATTATATGCTACTTGGTCATATTCTATAGCTGTTATTGGTAATGATAAAATACTACTTATTAGTATAGATACTATCTTTTTTTCATACTCTAACTCTTTATAATTGTCAGCTTGTTCTAACATGTTTATTGCATTATATATACTTTCTTCAAAACTTGATTCTACATATTCTATTCTTAAATTATTCATTGAGTATTTACTTTCTAGTTTTTTAGAGTTAACCAGAAAAAGTCCTTTATTAGAACACTCTTGAAGTTTTGTATGATTAATTAAGGCAAATTTATCTATTTTGTTTTTGATATATAGAACTCTATCATCTAATAGTTTATTAAAGTAAAAAACAGTCTTAGTGTCACTTGGAATGTTTTTTATATATTTATTTGTATTTGAATAATCTATAAATATGTAGTCAAATAGTGGTAATTCCTTCTTGTTAAAAATATTAATATTAGAAGTAACATATATTGTCGACTGCTGTGAATTATCATATTTGCCTAAGTAATTTCTTGGCATATTCTTAAACGTATTAAATCCAACGCTTATTGGAAAAATTGATTTGTAATTTAGGTAGTCTGGTATACTTTGGTTAAATCTTTTATTTAAATTATCTTTCCAATATATATGGGCATAAAAATCATTACTCATATTAGTCCAAATGTCATTTCTTGTAGCAAAATATTGCTGTTTTGATACACTGTTATCTATTACATATTTTGATGCAATGCTTAGATTTTCAAAAACATTATAAGCTTCTTTCAAACTTGTTATTAAAAGCAATGATACTCTTCTTAATGGGTCAGATCTGTTTTGATATAGTAAATCATAATCTAAATGTAATAGTCTTAATACCAAAATAAAGAAAAGCTTTTGATTTGGATAACTTACCATAATTCTTTTATTCTTTGTTATCGCTTTTATAAAGTTTTCAAGTATAATATATTCTTCATCTTTTAAACTTAGATTATTATCTAAATATTTTATATCATTTATAGATATTGTCCTTTCAAATTTGCTCAAAGCATCACCTCAATTTAAAAATAAAAACATTATATTCGACTTTAATATACATTTTTCCAATTTTTTTATTTATTACTATTTCTATAATTTTATTAATAATTCCTTTTTTAATAATTTTTTTATCCATCAAACAAGTACTATAATATTTAATAAAGGTAATTTGAACCACTTATTATTACTTATGCACATTTTGTAAAATTCCTTTGACTGTTTTTGTCGATTTTCGCAATTTATAATCTATGAAGAGAATAGCTCTCTGAAAAGGAGTTTTCTTTCTTTTTTAATTGCGGTACCCCTTTGAAACTATAGCCACATAGTCTCATTTTCTTCTTTATATCCCTTTCAAATTATGATTTAAATATCTAACAGCTTCTTCTATTATTAGATTAACTAATGGAAACCACACTTTATAAGTTTCAACTAAGCTGGGAGAAAATTATAACAGAATTGAATTTGTTAAGTTTTTAATGGTCACAACTCAAGGCTTTTGACAAACAAGAGTTTTATGTTATATGATATTATAAGC
>JAKSBP010000304.1 GCA_022361035.1 Clostridia bacterium | reverse complement strand
GCATTTTCAAGGAGATTGACCACCTTTAAGCTATTTTGAGAAAGCAAGCTTATTTTCGGAAGGGTAGCAGACATTATAATGAATTTTACATTGAAAATATGGGCAAAGTTTAATATCATATTAGAAAGTTCCTTCCAAATCCCAATCCTATAGCTTTGAATCTCATCGAGTATTACTACACTGTTTGCCAAATGAATTAGGGGCAGTTGTTTTTCACGACCATTTCCAAATAAGTAATTAAAAAAATTTACATGACTTGTTAAAACCATTGGGTAATGGAGAAACAATCTATCTAAATAGGCCTTATCATAGTTAATGTTTTTCTCATCCTCAACCTTTATAGGGGTTAAGGAATTTATTATAGACACCTTTTCTTTACCAAAAAAATCTGCTATAACATCAAAGGTCTGATCACACAAAGTATTAAAGGGAAAAACATAAAATATCTTTTTTAAGCCTTTATCATGCTTTAGAAGATTAAGGGATAAATTTAACGAGTTTATTGTTTTACCACTTCCCGTAGGAGCCTCAAGGTAAAATATGTGATTTTCAATATTTTTTATTAGATTTTTTTCTGCCTCTAAAAACATATCACTTCTTAGTGCATTTATTGAATCTTTTTTAAAGGGAGATTTACTAGATTTTTTATCAATGTACTTCTCATATTTCCTTATACTTCTAATAATTTCATCACGATTAAATCTTTCGCTGTATTCTTCTACCCTGTCTATGGAACCAAAATCTTCGATTCTATCCTTCATATAATGACTTGTGGCATAAAAGTCACAGGCAACAATCAAGCTGTATAGCAATTTGTTCAGTATGTAAAAGGCCTCTGATGAGGCTATAAAATCTTTTATATACTCATCTAATCTATAAAATATGCCTTTTTTAAATAAATTTTCCCTTGATAAAAGTCTATCTAAGTAATTATAATTAGGTATTTCGATAGCTTCATCCCTTATACTTTTCAAAAGTGCCTCAAGCCTTGCAGCATACTCTGATAAATCCTTTAAATATCCATGATGTCTCGATATAGAGTAGGAAAATGATAATAGGAAAATCAAAAGAACCTTTCTTTCCTCTCTATGAAACTCTTTATTCTTCGTCAAATCATAAAAGGAATCTATGTATAGTAGGGATGATAGTAGACTGTGATTTGAATTATCTGAAATCTCCATATCCTTAAAATTATCATTTTTCATCTTAAGCTTTTGAAAAGCAGGATTAATTTTACCAATATCATGGTAATAAATAGCCCCTTCAAACATATCTATCAATAGCTTTTTAGCTTCACTAGATAGGTTCTCTACTCCTCTTTTTCTAGTTATCCTAATATAGTCAATACTTCTCCCTAGTACAGCTTCTAAGCCTTGGGATTCTTTTAACCTATTATAATAATCAAGGGTAAGATCTAAATGCTCCTTTAAAGTCTCATTTTCTTTTATATTACTTAAATGAGCTAAATAAATTTCATCGTTTTTCAAAATATCATTTAGTTCAACTATCATAAAACTCCACCCTCATAAAGTATTTTGGAAGCTCAACCTTACTTATTTGAGCTTCCAATTTATAAGATTTTTCTTTTACTATATAAATGCTATATTAGTTCCGTTATGATGTACTATTAATATATCCTGGATTTTCTCTATGGCTCTATTGGTAAAGGCTACTTCTTTAAATTCATACTTATTATTAAATCCATTTAATGATGTGGGTATATAATCTCTATATAAAAATGGAAGCTCTTCATCGTCAACTGGCTCTTCCTCTAATGCAGCTTTATCATAGTAGAATAAACTGTGGATTTCTTCACAAAAATCTATAGCATTACACTCCAATATTTCTGAATTCTTAATCTCAGCAAAATGATCGTTTTTCCCAAGATAAGGTATATATTCTGATTTTCCCTTCATAAAGTAATCAACTATTTTATGTTGAATCTCCTCATTTTGGATATCCTCTAGGCATAGATAAATCTCCCAGCTTACATCCTCAAGCCACTGCTCTCTAACAACTAGGTTACAGGGCATATTTTTAGCATCTATATTAGCATATCCTACTGAATTATTAAAGGTTATTATTTTCTTACTAAAATAACCTCTATTGTCCTTTGGCGGCACAATGCCTATCCTCATATCCTTTAATTCTTGATAAAATTCTGGATATTTATCCTGCTGTCTATACTGGTGACTGTAGCCCCTTAGTCCAATAACAGCCCCTATTATGCCCATTAATGCAATCCTATGTATATGGTTATATGTATAGTAGGCATAGGAATTTACATCGGGCTTTTTAAAATGTGCTGTTTTACCAGATAAATTAAACTTTAAAAGTTTCAAGTTATATCACTTCTCTCGTAAAGATATTCATAACCTTAGCTTTTTCCAATTTCAAACCATTAAGTTCTAGATTAAATGGGTCAATATAGATTTCAATTTCCTGTATTTCTTCTAATACTTTCTCAGTAAGGATATCATTTAAGCTCCTTAGATTTAATATATCCTTTTTATCACCCTTTTCAAATCCAATAAAGCTTGCTAAATTTGGTAGTGAAAGCTTAGACTCTTCATTCATTTTAATAAATACAGCATATTCATTGTCGCATCCAAACTTGCTATTTGTCGCAAAGGCTGTAGCGGCCCTTAAAGCACCATCCTTAAATTTTTCATACATTTCCTTACTATATCCTTCAAAGCCTTCTATTATATGGGCATACTCATCATAAGCAAACGGGTTTACCACGAAGGGATAGCAGTAGTGGGTCTCATCTGCAACAATTTTTGTTCCTATAGATGACTGTGAACGTTCTATTTCTTCATCATCTTTTTTAGCCTTTGCCTTGGGATTTCTAAAGGGAGATAATATATCTTGAATTTCTATCCTTGTATCATCATAAATATTCATACCTTGGCCTATTTGAATAGCTCCGGTTATGGAAATATTTTGATTCTCTTCTGCAAAGGTAGCACCAAAATTCATTACATCTACAGCACTAAAAAGGTTTGACAAAACCTCCCTTGGTTTAGCCTTTTTATCTAGCTTTGTATCAAATATGTGTTCATATCTTTCCTTTAGGGATCTAGGCTGTATTTTATCCTTTTCTTCCTTATAGGATTTTATATATAGAACTTTCTCTCCCTCGTTAACCCATTGATATTTAATTGGATACTTAAGTGCCTTGTCGCTTCCAAATATGTTGTTTTTAGATGTAGTCTTAGGTCTTCCCGAAAAATCTGCATTCCAGTTTGACATTATTCCCCTTATACCTACGACCCCATAAACTCTATTTCTAAACTTCATTATTACTCCTCCTTACCTTTATAAAATATGTTATTACCCAAGTAACCGGCTAAGAATATATCCTCATCCACTTTATCTTCCTTATTATGGGCCACCACCATGGAAAAGGCTTTATTAAATTTTTCATGTCCAAATTTTACAGCATGTCCATATCTCACAAACCAGTATTTAAGCTCTCCATTTACTGCCCCCACATTAGTATAGTTAACTACCTTCGCAGCTACATCATGGGTTTTATTAGCAGCCTTGGACTGACTCATAAGATAGTATGCTATCTGTCCAGCCAAATATGAGTATTGGTAAATATCATCTAATTCATGGACATTGTCATCATTTATGTAGTCATTTATCTTTTCTCTAAGCTCCCTTATTTTCCCCATTATTTCCTTACCTCCCAAATCAAAGAATATTTTTAAAGCTATATAGGTGTTAAAGGCATCAATACCCCTTTTTTTACCCTGTTTCAGATTTTCAAGCACTAGGAATCTAAAGTATTTGTCTATCGATGCCCTTAATCCTGACACATCGTTTTTGTTAATAAAATCGAAAACCTGCTGTTTTGTTAATATTAAAATATTACACAGTTCTTTACTTCCCCAGTTTGGTGGTTTTATATCCTTTAAGTCGGCCTTAAAGCTATTTTTTAGTTTATTCCTATATAGATTTTCATCTAGGGCTGCTAAAAAATCATTTCTATTTTCGCCATTAAATATACTGTATTCTGGAACTACAACAGCCTTCGATTCATTGCTATAATAAGAAGCTTTGATATAATTTTTAATAGTAAAATCTATTTTCTGGTGAAATGCAGGAATTATATCAAAATCAGAAAACTCAATTTCTCCATTCTTATTTGAAAAATATAAGTAAAATGAATCTGGTGTAATTTCAGTTTCGCTAACATTTCTATCCTTAAGGGGAACTTTATAGTCATAATCAAAGGATTTAAAATTTGGACCAAATCTATTATTTTTCAACCATATAGAATATTTAAATAGTAACAAGGCATCTCCCACATTTATCATAAATGGAACTCTACACTTTAGTGTTCTATGTTCTAAGAAGGGCTTTTTAGAATTAAGTCCCATATTCATATTTGAAAGACCGAATAACTCATCATCGATAATCTCATTATATTTATCTGAGTTAAAGACCTTTTGATATAGATACCTATTAGATTCAAGCTTATATAAATCCCAATCTTCAAAATCAAAAAATATTTTCACATAATTATTGAATTTACCTTCCATACCTTCAATAATTGAATATATTTCGTCATATCTGTTAATAAGCATATCTCTACAAAACCTATATTTTTCATTATCCATTTCTAAGCCCAAATCTTCTGAGATTTTTTTAGAGTTATATTTTTCACTGATTAGCATATCAAAGTATTTTTCTATCTTATCTAGTACAATATTCTTAGGCAAAGTCTCCTTTTCATCCCCTATAATGGTCTTTTTCTTTATAAATAGACTTAAATAATTGCAGCTATGAATCTTCTTATCGGATACTGCCTTATTGGTATTAATAATGCTTGAATAGAAATCAGCTTTTCTAAACCACTCAAATAGCTTGTCCTTAGTAGAATCTTTTTGAATGATCAATGGCTGTAACTCTAAGCCTTTATTAATTCTTATATACAGTCCCTCTTTTAAATTATGATTTTCAATAATCAGGTCATCCCCTTTTACTTCGTAGGCCCTTTTAAAGCTTTCTAGAAGATTGTATATCACCTAACTTCACCCCCTTTTGACTATTTTACAAAACCCTGCCCCAATAGAAGAGGACTTTTCAAGTAATCCTGACGCAAGGGCTGCATAGGCCATTTTCTGTGATAATTCATCGGATTTAAATCTCATGGAAAACTTATTGCCTAATACCTTTCCACCCTTATAATCTACTACAATAGTTTTGTTGTTCTTTATCTCTAAAAATTCAATTGAGCTTTCTTTTATCTCAAAGGCTTCTCCAAATATCATTTTGCACTTTTTTTCAAGGTTGTTGTCTATCATTTTCCATATAATATCCATACTATCTTCCCTAGTCCAATTCTTTTTATTGATTGTAGCAACGACGGGGGTCAAGGTGTAAAGTTCTTCAACCCTAGTAAATTTTTTTACTCGCAGCTCCAATCCCAAGGGTTTGATAAAATCAGTTTCATAGGTAGTCAAGGTTCTCCTCATCTCTGAAGCAATTTTCTCCATGGGAGTACGGATTCTAAAAACATAGACCCTACCCTTATCATATTTCTTACCCTTTTCTAAGGGAAACATATAGTCATAACAATATAATTTAGGAATCTTTTGTTCATGAAGTCTATATAAAAAATCGCTTTTACTCATACAATAATTAATGTGTTTAGATAATACTTCTCCAACATTTTTCATCATTACATCCTTTTTTAAATATGAAGTAACACGTATTTCAAAATATTTCATTCCTTTCCTCCTTTCAATTTAATCTATAACCTCAAAGCTAATATAGACATAGGCTTGTAAAGATAAACTTTAATGAGTTAATTTAATTATATTCTATAAATAGGAACTCATAGTGCCCTATAAATAAATATTTTGAAGTTTTTTTATTTCTTCTATTAATTCCTCCCTAAGCTCCTTGGGCTTCAATATTTCTACATTGGCTCCCATACTTTTTATCCATGTCATAATTTCAGGCTTCCCCTTCATAACAGCCTGAAAAATTATATCTCCATTTTCTAGCTCCTCTATTATTTGATTTTCTATATAAACCGATTCCTTCACATAAACACTATGTGGATATTTTATTTTTAGTTTGACATCAAGCTTTTCACCTTTAAATATTCCGAAGGAACCCTCTATAAATTTATGAAAATCAAATTTCTTCAGGCTAAATTCCTCATCTAAAGCATGTAGCTCCTCAATCCTTATCAGTTTAAAATCCCTAAACTCCCTATTATTTTCACAGTAGGCTGCCAAATATAAAAAACCTTCATAGTTATAGACCATATAGGGATGGACTATTCTTTCGGAAATGCTCCCCCTTCTAATAGAAAAATATTGTAGTTTAATTTTTCTTTTACTACATATTGCTTTTTGTACCTCTATAACTACCTCCTTCTCCTTATGGAACTTAGAATTAGTAAACTTAGTATGATAATTTATTTTAGGCTGTTCCAATGTATTTTTCATAACAGATTTTATTTTTTCTACCGCTAATTGATATTCCTTTTCTAAATAATATCCCTTATTTTCTTTGAGAAAGTTTCTTCCCGTCTCTAATGCCATAAGCTCCTTTTTGTCAATTCCAAAGTCACTTAAAAAGCTACTGGAAATCAGTTGATATCCCCCATACCTTCCCCTTTTCCTTTCAATATAAATCCCATCTGCACAATCCAAGCTATCAATGATTTTTCTTACATGTCTCTCACCAAGCTTTAAAGCTTCTGCTAATTCTTTACTAGTAAGCTTTCCATAGTATTTTAAATGTTGTAAAATTTTTATTGCATTATATAGCTTGTTTATTTTTCATCACCTCCAAAATATTGTTGTATTATGTATTTTTTCCCTTATGATTATGTAATTCGATAATTTTACAAGAAATCCTTGTCTAAAAACTATAGTTTATTAAATAAAATAATGATATAGAGATACTTTAATATTTATATAGTTAAAATTCTGTAAACTTATTTTTTCAAACAATATTAACTATGTTTTTTACCTAATAAATTTTGAATATTGTTACTGTGCTTACCAAAATAATATCCTAGGATTAAAAATACTATAGTAGAAACTATTTGTGATATTACTGGTGATGCCATTTTATCTAAAATTGCATACATCATACTAACAATCCAGGCAATTAGGAAAAACAATGGTAGAACTACAGCTATTACACAAGAAATTTTTCCTAATTGCTGTAGCCTTGAGATTTCCTTTTTTAAAATAGAGTCTAATAAAAATGCATATGCACTAATCCCAAGAAAAGTTAGAGATATATTATATAGAGAACGTAATGATATATTAATAGTTAAAATTGTAATGCTGACTTCACCAACTTGAGATATTATTGGGTTTAAGGAAAGAGTAATTGCTAATAGTGAAATAACAAATTCAATTTTTACTCTTGTAAATTTATTCATCCGCATACCTCCTAATATCCATTCAATAGAATCTCATATTTATAAAGTTTAAGCTTTAATACAATTTCTAATTTATTTTATCAAAGCTTTAAAGGGTGAAAAACATAGTCATAATACACTATTTATGTATATTAATACTATAACATCTAAGAAACTTAATACATATCATGTTACGGTTTATTAAAGTTTTAAAGCATTGTATCAATGCTTTAAAGGGATTTCAATACACACAATGTTATAGTTTGTTTGATTACAAATACTATATTATCATAAAATGTAAAAACTACCAATACTCTTTTTAGTTTTTTATCTATATAACCACTTAAATATATATCACATAATAAACATATTAAAATGTATTGTATGCTGTAATTAGCCAATACCTCAAAATACATTTAATCTAGAAATACAAGTATTTGAATACATACTATGTTACGGTTAAACTAGGGAAATAAAATGAATATTTTACACGTGTATCTATATTTCAATACATCCTATGTTTCAGGTTAAACAAATCATGAACTTAGGAAAAGAGGTATACATATCTTATTTCAATACATCCTATGTTACGGTTAAACATGCCCCCATCGTGAAGCCTTTTATCCCAATCTCTTATTTCAATACATCCTATGTTACGGTTAAACGCATTACACAGTTTAGTACTGGTGGGGTCTGTCCCGATTTCAATACATCCTATGTTACGGTTAAACGTTGACCAGAACCTTAATAAAGTTCTAGACCAGGAATTTCAATACATCCTATGTTTCGGTTAAACATTAAAGGTACAAATAAAAGAAAAAGAGGATTTGTATTTCAATACATCCTATGTTTCGGTTAAACCAATGCTAAGAGGGAAGAAAAAGAGAAAATTATGTTATTTCAATACATCCTATGTTTCGGTTAAACTTTTGTTAATATGTGCCTGTTCTCTGACATAGATTTATTTCAATACATCCTATGTTTCGGTTAAACTTGGTCTTGTAATTAGCTCTATAAAAATAACAAAGAAATTTCAATACATCCTATGTTTCGGTTAAACCACTGAAAAATACACATTTTTAAAAAGGCTTATTTATTAAAAACAAGTAATAGCAACACTTCATAGAATTTTTTCTAAAGAAGGTGATAGATTTTATTATTTACTAAAAAATCAACTATAATCATGTCATACCAAAGCATGTAGTCTTTCTTCATAATTTGGTCTTTACAAAATCAATTAATACTGCTAAAACATTAATTTGTTTCTTTATTTTACCATCTATTTTATATTTTAAAAAGCATTTATAGATATTCAATTTTAAAATGAAAGTAATTAAAAGCATCTGATGTATTTTAGATTTTATATAAGCTGGCTCATATGCATATATGAAAAGGTAAGGAATTTTGATATTTCATTTGAGTGACTTTATAAACCTGTTCCATCCTTTGACACCTAAATAAGAGCAGGTTTATAGTGGAAACGAAAAGGAAATATCAAAATTACTGCCTAAGAAAATCAGCCCTACTAATAAGGTTAAATTATTTTACTTTATCCTTGGTTACCTTCATATTTTATAGCTTTAATGCTCTGTAGAGTCTTTCTTCTCTTTTCCTTGTCTCCAT
>JAKSBP010000274.1 GCA_022361035.1 Clostridia bacterium | reverse complement strand
CCGGAAGATGAGTTTTCTGACCATGAAGATGATGAAGAAGACGAAGATGAAGATGATGAAGATGAAGATGAAGATGAAGATGAAGATGAAGACGATGATGACGAAGACCCATCGTTAGGCGATCAAGAAGGCTCAAACGCAGAGGGCGCCGATCAACGCGCGCAAGCGCCGGATGCCGATCAGGGTTCCGGGAATCTTGATACCGATGGCCTGAGCATCACTATCGATTTTAATCTGGGTCACGGAATGGTCCGCATCGCCGACCTTCGCACCCTGACGCCGGGCTATGTCTTCAACCTTGAAGAAGAACCGGGGGCCGAGGTTTCGATCATCGCCGGCGGGCAAGAGATCGGACGCGGCGAAATCGTGCAGGTCGCGGAACGTCTCGGCATCCGGATTGTAAGTTTGAAGGGGGGCTCCGATGCCTAACCTTCCAGATCCGGTGGTGCTGATCGGCGTTGTCGGCGTCGTTGGCGTTCTTCCATTCCTCGTTGTGATGGGCACGTCCTTTGTAAAGCTGGTGATCGTGTTTTCGCTTATTCGTCAGGCGCTCGGCGTACAGCAAATTCCGCCCAACATGGTGCTGAACGGCATGGCGCTGATCCTCACGATCTTCATCATGGCGCCGGTCGGCACGGCGGTCTTTGACGAATTCCAGCAAATTAACCCGGCGGAGCTTGACGCCGCGGCGTTGGCGCAACTGACCGAGGCGGCGAGCCAGCCGTTCCGCGATTTTCTGGCGCAACACGCTTCGCCGACGGCAAAAGGTTTTTTTGTGGATATGGCCCGCCAGGTGTGGCCGCCGGAGATGCGCGACAGCGCAACCGAGGACAATTACCTGATCCTCATTCCGTCTTTTATGCTCAGTGAGCTGAATTCTGCTTTCCAGATTGGCTTTCTCCTCTATCTGCCTTTCATCGCCATTGATTTGATCATATCGAACATTCTTCTGGCGATGGGCATGATGATGGTTTCGCCAATGACGATTTCGCTGCCGTTTAAACTGCTTCTTTTCGTGTTCCTGAACGGCTGGACGCAGATTATTCAGGGCCTCATCCTGACGTATCAATGAAGGGCGCGCCATGGACGCGAACGCACTCATAAGCTACGCCAGCCAGATGCTGTTGCTGGTGCTCTACCTGTCGATGCCGCCGATTATCGCGGCGGCGGGCGTCGGCACGCTTGTGGCCTTGCTTCAGGCGTTAACGCAGCTTCAGGAACAGACCCTGTCTTTCGCCATTAAGCTCATTGTCGTGATCATCGTCATCTTTGCAACCGCGCAATGGCTTGGCGGCGAGCTTTATAATTATTCAAATCACGTATTTGAGAGCATATCCAAAGTTAAAAACTGATGGATGTATCGGACCTCATAACCGATTTCATCACCTTCACTTTGGGGCTGCCGCGCGTGCTTGGCATGTTCGCCATGATCCCCATCTTCGGGCGTCAGGCGTTGCCCGGCAGCGCGCGCAATGCGGTTGCTGTCGCTTTTACGCTCTTTATGTATCCTGTCTACAGCGCCGGTCTCGATGTCGCCTCGCTGTCGAGCATTAGCCTGTTGGGCATCATCATTAAAGAAGCTGTGATCGGCATGCTGATGGGGTTCGCCATAGGCACGATTTTCTGGGGCGTGCAGTCGATGGGGTTCGTTATAGACAACCAGCGCGGCGCAACCATGGCGAGCTCGATTGATCCGATGACCGGAACGCAGACGTCGCCGCTCGGCATTTTCATGATGCAGGTGCTGACGGTGTTTTTCTATATCAGCGGCGGCGTCTTTTTCATGCTTCGCGCTTTCTATAACAGTTATCTGGCTTTCCCGGTTGCGACGTTCTACCCGAACCTGACCATGGACGGCGCGGTGCATTTTCTTTCTCTCATGGACAGCATTCTCGCCTTGGCGCTGCTGTTCGCCGCTCCGGCTTTGATCGCCATGTTCCTTTCTGAATTTGCCCTGGGATTGGTGAGCCGCTTTGCGCCGCAATTGAACGTCTTTTTCCTGTCAATGCCGGTAAAAAGCGCAGTGGGCATGCTGCTCCTTCTTCTCTCCCTTACTTACGTATCAGGCGTTTGGATGACCTTCTTCGAGGGCATGCCGGATCATATCTGGATATTGCAGGACTTGCTGCAATGAGCGAGAAGACAGAAGATCCAACCCCGAAAAAACTTCGCGACGCTCGCAAAAAGGGTCAGGTTGCGAAAAGCAAGGACGTTGCATCCGCTGTCCAGATGGCCGTGATCTTTGCGGTGTTCATGGGAATGATGGTCTCCTTCATGGAGAAGCTGTCCGACATGATTGTATTCCCCACGAAGTTTTATGAAGCGGAGTTTACCGGCGCGGTCGACGCCGTTCTTCACGAAGTGTTCGATGTCTCTTTTCAGATCATCGCGCCGGTGCTCGCCACCGCTGTCGCGGCTGCGGTGGTCGGCAATATCGGCCAGACGGGATTCATGATGAGCCAGGAGGCGCTGAAGCCGAAACTGGATAACCTAAACCCTGGCGCTGCCGTCAAAAAAATCTTCGGGATGAAAAACCTGGTCGAGTTTTTGAAATCAGCGATCAAAATTGCGTTTCTTTCGCTTTTGCTATATTTCATTATACGGAACAGCCTGAACGACCTTGTAAAAATTCCTCCATGCGGGCTTACCTGTATCGTTCCTGTGCTTGGTAATCTGTTGGTGCAAGTGTTCATTTATACGGTTGTCGCTTTCATTCTTGTCGCTGCGGCCGATTATGCTTTCCAGAAATGGGAATTCACCAAGCAGCAAAAAATGACGAAGGATGAGGTTAAGAAGGAATACAAGGAATCCGAAGGCGATCCTCACATCAAGGGAAAGCGAAAAAGCCTTCATAAAGAGCTGCTGCAATCGCAACAGGAAGACCGAACGCGCGATTCCAAAGTTGTCGTCACCAACCCCATTCACCTCGCCGTCGCGCTTGATTATCGCGAGGGAGAAACGCCGTTGCCGATTATT
>JAKSBP010000266.1 GCA_022361035.1 Clostridia bacterium | reverse complement strand
TTTCCCATTAGTTGGATTGACAACCACTATATTATCTTTGTTTCCTCTTATAATAGGGTCTTTCATCTTTAATTCCTTTTCCCATAATTTCTCTCCATTTAAGTCATATGTAACTAGTTTATTTTTTTCAAACTTAATAACTCGTTCTTCAAAGCTATTTATATTAACCCTATCCCTATCCTGCTTTCTAGTCGTGTATTCAATAGTACTTATTCTTTTTAAGCCTATACTTTTATAGCCTAAAACTGGTTTTAAAATCTCAGCGAATTTTATTATGCCAAATATTATTGCAGCAATTATCAATAGGGATAATACAAACCTTCTTTTTCTTAGTCTTTTCTTTTTATTGGCCAAGATTTTCACCCCTTAAAAACACAGTTTGTCTACGATTTTATTATAACATAGAATAGAAGGTCTTCCATGGGCTTTTAAATTAACTGTAATACTTTAACTTGTAATATTTCCCATAGGATTTCCTTAATTGATTTTACTACCTTTCATCTTGCCCTTCTATCTAAGCTTAAAAAAGTATTTGAATTCTTAAAAAACAAGAAAAAATCAAAGTAAGCCTATTTAAAGGATCGCTTTGATTTTATTATCAATAGAATTATTTACAATTAATATTAGGAAAGACTAAGGAAGTCTATAGGTGCTTATAATTATAAAATCTCCATCATCATTACAGCCACATCGTCATCTAGGTTATTATTTGAAAAATCTATCACATCATCTATAAGATTTTGAATCAATTTATCACTACTGCTATATAAGTTTTCTAAACAAATATCTAAAATACGATCTGAATAGATTTCTTTCTGATGATTTTTTGCTTCACTTATGCCATCGGTGTAAAAAAGTATTCTATCATTACTATTAAGATGTATATCATGGTCCTTATATTGTGAATTATCAAAAAGGGTACATATAGGAAGCCCAGGTAAAAAAACCTCCCTTGCTTCATCCCTTTTAAAAATTATTGGCATACAATTGTGGCCCCCATTTATAATCTTCATTGTAGATGTTGGCCTATTAAATACCCCATATAAAATGGTTATATAATAATCATCGTCAAGATTTAGTTCCTTATATCTAGAATTCAAGTAATTAAGAGTATAAACTGGGTCAATAGCATCTTTTTTAAGGCTCTTTAGGGTTTGTTTTATAAACATGGTCATCATTGAGGCCGTTACCCCGTGTCCCGCAACATCAGCCATGTATATACCTATATTTTCATCATCTATATTAATAATATCAAATACATCTCCACCCAACATTTCACTTGGAATATATTTTGAGTATATTTTTATCATATCATTATATACTCCATCCTGGGGAATTATCCTTCGCTGAATATACTTTGCAAAGTTTAAATCCTTCTTCATCTTTAAATTTTTCTCAAGTATTATTCTCTCCATTTTCCTCTTTTCAGTAACATCTCTAAAAACCTCTACTACACAATAAATTTCTCCATTTTCATCACGTATGGGAGAGCTAACTACAGAAAAAATCTTACCATCTATAATCTCTTCCTTTTTAACTGCTCTACCGCTATACATAGTGGTTTGTGAAATACAGTTTTTACATTTACAGGTCTTTCCTAAGGCCGTGTAACACTTTTGTCCCCTTATATCCCCAAGGAGATCTTCCATAGGCTTATTGATAAAAACTATTCTGCTATTCTTATCAACTACCCTTACAAGATCTATCATCCCTGCCAATATATCCTCAGTAAACCGTCTTTGTCTTTCAAGCTTTTTAGTTAATATTTTTTCCATACGATTCTCTCCATTTTATATAAATATTAAAAATGAAAACAACAGTTCTTTATAATTATCTATTCTATAATTATATTCTAAATCCCTGTAAAAAGTAATAAAAAGTTTATTTGCTTTTTTGAAATAACGGGTGAGGCTTGAATTTCCTCCAAGCCTCACCCCTTTTTTTCTTCTTAACTAGTCTATTACCTCTATTTCTTGCTCATTTCCTTAGCTAAATAGTATAGAGGTCTAACCCCAACACCTGTTGCACCCTTTGAAATGTACTCCTTCTCCTTTTTAGAACCTGAAGTTCCTGCAATATCTAAATGAACCCAAGGTATACCTGCTGTAAATTCACCAATAAACATCCCTGCTGTAATACATCCTGGCTTACCTGCAGAATTCGTCAAATCTGCTTCACAGTGTTTAATTAGCTCTTTATATTCTTCAAAAACTGGCATTCTCCAAATATTTTCTCCCGCCTTATTAAAGCTTTCTTCTATAAGAGCAAAGAATTCATCATTGTTACTGATACTGGCAGTAGCCTCATAGCCTAAACAATGGATTGCTGAGCCTGTAAGGGTTGCAATATCAACAACTTTATCTACCTTTTCATGGGTAATAATATAGTGCATTGCATCTATTAGGGTCAGTCTACCTTCTGCATCTGTATTTCCTATAAAAATTGTCTTTCCACCCATTGAAGTAACAATATCTCCAGGCTTATAGCTGTGACCAGATATCATGTTTTCACAGGCTGGTATCACTGCGGTTACATTAACCTTTAGTTTATTTTCCGCAATAGCACACATTGCACCTATAACAGCAGCCCCACCTCCCATGTCTCCCTTCATGGTTACCATACTGGTTGTGGGTTTTATAGAAAGTCCACCAGAATCATAGGTAATTCCTTTACCAACAAATCCTAAGGTCTCACCTCCAGGATTACCGGCATATCTCATAATAATAAATTTAGGTCTCTCTGAAGAGCCCCTTGCAACAGCTAGATAAGCCTCCATCCTTAATTTCTGAATTTTTTCTAATTCATAAACCTCTGTATCAAATCCCTTTTCCTTCCCAAGCTCTACCGTCCTTTTTGCTAATTCACTCGGAGTCAATACATTAGCCGGCTCATTGACAAGCCTTCTAGCCAAAACAGTACTGCGAGCTATACTCACACCTTCATCAAATCCATTTT
>JAKSBP010000163.1 GCA_022361035.1 Clostridia bacterium | reverse complement strand
ATCCAACTTTCTGCAAACTTCTTAAACCTACTACAGGGAAATATCTTACATTCGTAGCAAAAATTATGGCCCTTCTTTTCTTTACAACAAATAAAAATTCCTTTACATTTTCTGTTCTTACAATGTATTTCCGCACCTAAACAAGGGTTTTTATCCCTTAAATAATTTGGACACTTTCCGCAGTAAATACCACAAGGAGGTATAAAACCACTATATTCTTTCATACAATCCACCCCTCTTAGAAGCATTTCTAATTATTCGAAACCAGGAAAACCATGGGGTCAGGCTAGAACACGTAATTCAAAACAACTATTCATTATTCCATATTTTTGAAACTAAATGACTTGAAATACTTAAGAACTCCCCAAGCTCAACTTGATTAATTGCTTTATATTTAAGTACCTCTTTAATAAGTTTATTCCTTAATTCTAACTTTTCACCTTTAAGATATTTTCCTTTAATATCCTCAATACTTATATTATATTTATCTTCAAACAACTCCACTATCTCTTCTAGTCCTTTTTTATCAAACACCATTTTGTTTATCTCTGTTTCAATCTTCTCAAAACCTGGAGATAAATCACCAGCACTATTTTCCATTACTTCACTATCCTCAATATTCATGAATTCTATATAACTTTCTATTGCCTTCCTTTTATTTGGTGAAATCATAGACAATACTTCTTCTGCTAAACAAACATCATTTTCTCCTCTTACGTATTCTCTATGGCTACTATATTTATAATCAATACCTGATGTTTTTGCTCTAACTGGATTTTGATGAATATATCTTATTAGAGATAATAAATATGAATCCTTATCACATAGTATGCTTTTATATCTTTGCTCAAACACATGACCACTTCTTTTGTAATTTCTATTATACCAGCTAGTATAGGTTTGCTGTACTAGCTGCATTATCTTAGATAACGGTGTTTTAGACACTTCAATTAATAAATGACAATGATTATCCATAATCACATACGCATATAACTTTCCACTATATTTGTAAATATATTTTTTTACTCTTTTTAGATATTCCTCTTTATCCCTTTCTTCTTTAAATATATATTCTTTATTGTTTCCTCTCGTAATCACATGATATAATGCACCCTCATAATGTACTCTTACCTTTCTTGCCATCTCTATCTCCTTTCTTTATTTACTATTATATCATATTTTATGTGTTCTAGCCTGACCCCGATTGATGTGAAATAAATAATTAAAGCAACTTTATCTAATACTAAATAATACATGTAATAAAAAATCAAGAGGTGAGAAATATGCGAACAGGTTTAGTTTTATCAGGTGGCGGGGGAAAGGGAGCTTATCAAATAGGTGCATGGAAAGCCTTTGAGGAGTTTAATATTAAATTTGATGTTATATCTGGAACATCAATTGGTGCCATTAATGGATTGCTCATGTCTTCAGTTGATGTTATCAGCGCAACAAATATTTGGCTGACTTTAGAGGAAAAAATAGGTATTGATTCTTCTAAATTGATATCAGAACTTACTTTAAATGACTATAACTCTATATATACAGCCTTTATGGACCCAAGTTTTTGTGAAAAACT
>JAKSBP010000164.1 GCA_022361035.1 Clostridia bacterium | reverse complement strand
CCATTTTCCACATTTCTTGTCACCCTATCTACTACTGGCTCTACTCCCAATTCCTTCCAGTCCAAAGAATCTACATCCCATTGAATTGTGTAATAACCACATTCCTTGGCAGTTTTTATAAGTGTATTATTATAATCTCCAAAGGGAGGTCTAAAAAGATAGGATTTTTTACCCGTAAGATTGTAAATTTTCTCACCGGTTTGATTAAGTTCCTTTGCAATTTGTTCCTTAGAAAGCTTCGACATATGAGGATGAGTAGAAGAATGATTTCCTACGTCATGGCCTCTTTTATCTATTTTTTTCACCATATCGGGATATTTATCTACCCAAAACTCAACTAAAAAAAAGGTGGATTTTACATTGTATTTATCCAAGATGTCTAAAATTCCTTGTGTATACCGATCACCCCATGCAGCATCAAAACTTATAGATATCTTCTTCTCCTCAGTTTCAACGCTATATATAGGGAGTAATTTATCTGGTGACAAGGTTTCCAACACTTTATAACTGATATCATTAAAAAATAACATACAAAATATAATAATAATACAAATTGTGAGAGTCAAACTTATATTTTTCCTAGAAAATACAAATAATCTCATGGGCCCCCCTCCTCACTTCTTATATATATCTAATTTATTCTCAAGTGTTTTTATTATTCTAATAAATTTGATAATATTAATAGCAAAATTATAGGATACTTTCTGAAGTGGGGATGGGAGGTAAGAGGTAGAAGTCTTTAAAATATATAAAGTCTATATTTCTTTTAACTTACTTTCTACCTCATATTATGTCATCACAATAAGTAATTAGAGAATTATAACTTTTTATATAAAATATAGTTTTAGAATCATAGAGCTAAACCATTTATTCGGACTTTTCCTCTAGACTATAGGTCCTTAAATCCTTATCTCCAAGCTTGTCTTCATCAACTACTTCTTTTTGGGCTTCAAGTAAGGTTACAATATCTTTATCACCATCACTTATATATCTCTTCTCAGGATGATTATCAAAATATTCAAGCCAATATCTAATTCCAAACCGCTCAGAACTTCCATGTACACGATGTATGTACCTATAATCAAATTTTTTGTGAATAGATGCATATTCTGGCTTCCAGCCAACGGCTAAGGCTCCGATATTTTTATATTCTACACCATCAAAGGAACCACTAAAGAGATATTTCCTTTTTTCCTCATTTTTAGGTCTAATACCATAGGGTAGAGCTAATATATTAACTTCATAATCAGGTAAATATCCTTGTATAAACTCTACATTTTTAGCTAAAGTCCTTTGAATATCATCTTCCGACAAACTACTCAAATTATTATGGCTGTAGGTATGATTTCCAATATCCATACCTTTATCAATAATATATTTAAGCTTATAATCAATTAAATTCTTCTGCCTAAAGGGATTTTGTCCAAATATAGAAAATGTAGCTTCAAGGCCAAAATCAGGATATTTTTTATTAAACTCCTCTAAAATTCCAATTACGCAATTTGGGTCTATGATTTTCTCGCCCTTTTCATTTATCTTAATATTAAAATCGGTAATGTTACCATCATCAAAGGTTAACACAACAGGAGTTTTTCCAGCCTCAGTATCTATGTCATTATTAATATAATCCTTTAAGCTAATAAGTCTATATCCTTTTTCATAAAGAAGCTGCAGGTCTTCTTTAAAATTCTCTCTAGTCCTTACATATGCCCTTTCTTCATTTCCAAGTCCATGATACATAAGAACCATTATTTGCCCTACTTCATTAGGCTTGATTTCTTGAAGGTCTATTTCTTTGATTTCATTTTCCTCAAAGTCATCTTCCTTATCTAAATTTCCAGGAACTTCAAGAGAATCTAAATTACTATCAATTTCATTATATTTATTATCATTCTCATATACGGTTTTTAATACGCTCTCATTATCCTTTATATTATTATCTATTTTCCGGTTTTGGTCGTCCTTTGAACTAATGCACCCTGTAAATAGAACTGATGATAAAACAATTGCTAAAGTTAATTTTGTATACCTTTTCAAATTAATTCCTCCTTGATTTTTTCTAGTCTAAGAATATATTAGTGAGTAATTGAGAAACTATTATATAGATACAATTTTATAACTAATTTGCATAATATGTAGACATAAATCTATCTACCGTCTTATCTATTGAAAAAATTTACATTTTCAACAAATATAATTACTAAGATAACAAAGGGTGCTTATAAAAATAAAATTACTAAAGGGAGTGTTTATCTTGTCAATTATAAGAAGTCAATATACAAATGTCAAAGGTAAAAAAACTGAATTAAGTAGAAAAACATTTAAAGAAGAAGATAGACATTGGCATAGGGAAGCAAAGTCACAGAAAGCTCAACTTGACAGTTCCCATAAGCATGGCAATAGAAAAGATGTAAAGGTAAAAATGGATAGGAAATTAACTTAGGGTAGATCTTTTACTACCCTATTTTCCAATTACCTTTGTCCCCTTTGGACAATTTCTTATACAAATACCACACACTGAGCCTCTCCCAATATGCTTGTAATAATTTGACATATGCTCACTACATGCTTGGGGGTCTAAAAGTTCTTCTCGTTTTCCTTCAGGATTCCACAGATTTCCTCTTAAAGCAAGTGCTGGACATGCTTTAACACATTTATTGCAATCACCACACCTTGACATAGTTACAGATTCATCATAGGAAACCTCCATATTAGTTAATATAGTACCAAGCCTAATTCTAGGGCCAAATTCATCTGTTACAAGACATGCATTTTTACCAATCCATCCCAGTCCTCCCCGTGTGGCTACAGTTTTATGGGGAAATACTCCCTTATATTTATTGCCATCAATATTTACTGACTGAGAAGCTGCTATTGACATGGCTAAAAAACCCCATTCCTGTAATTTTGATACTCCACTTAAAACTATCTGGTCTATCTTAAAGTTTACTGTTCTATAGTGATGAAAATAACTGTGGGTAGGCTCCTCCTCAATTTCATTGATTATTTGGTCAGATAGTCTAAAGATTATTGAAATTCCCGTTTTTAAATGTTTATATTTATTTGGCAATAGATCTTGTAGATAAGCAAAGCCAACTTTAGCTGCCCCTAAATTTATCAATATCTCCCTCAACTCTTCTTTATAATTCATCATGTTCCTCCAATATAATCTATGAATCATCATTAAATAGCATATAATTATATTTTACTACAATTTCTATATATTTTTTTATACATATTTTTAACTAAATGATTATTTATATGATAATTTGGCAAAAAATATACATAAAAGCTAAAATTGTTATAATAATATTTTATCAAAATGGTTAAATTAATAATGCAACTAAAATATATAGATAAACAACTTTGAAGATTAATAAACTTGAAATAAAAAATGTAGAAGAATTCATTGTTTTCTTTCAAATTTATCTTAAGTTTTAGTGTTATTTATCTATAATATACTATTTTTAGTCTATGTCTAGTTGCAAAACAACTTAAAAGGAGGATATACAATGGCACGTAATAAAGCTGTAGTTCCTGAAGCTAGAGCAGCACTTAATAGCTTTAAACTTGAAATAGCTAATGAATTGGGATTAGCAAACTATGATACTGTAGACAAGGGAAATTTAACTTCTAGGCAAAATGGTTATGTAGGTGGCTATATGACTAAACGCCTTGTTGAAATGGCAGAAAGACAAATGGCTGGTGGCTCTAAATAGATAATTTAATAAACCATATTCTTTTCACCACACAATAGTAAAGTATAATATTTATTCATATATAATACTGACAAACCCACGGCTAATAAGTTGTGGGTTTGCCAGTATTATATATTTTTTCATTGTTTTAAAGAAACTTATTTTAAATTATCTAAATTTCTCCATGGAATATAAGAAATGTGATATAATTTACTAAGTAAGCCTTAAAGAGTGGTGGTAAAATATGTTTTCAGATAATAGCAAGGAAGAAGCCCAAAGCAAATTATTGCTTCTATATATTTTTGATAAATTTGAAATTCCTATTACTAACAACCAGATAACTGACTTTATTATGGAAAATGACCTGATTAATTATTTTATTCTCCAACAGTTTCTATCTGAGTTGGTGAATACTTCGTTATTAGAATATTCTAACAATGAAGAACATTATTATTACTTAATTACTGAAAAAGGAAAGGATACTCTTAATTACTTTAAAGATAGGTTACCTAATAAATTGTTAGATAAGCTGGACCAATCAATTCACAAGACAAAAAAAATTCTATTAAAAGAGACACAAATTTCTGCAAATTATAAGAAAAGGTCAAAGAATGACTATTTGGTTGAGCTTAAGGTTGTAGAAAACGATATAATCTTGATTGACCTCAAGTTAGATGTAGTATCAAATAAACAGGCAAAGATAATTTGCGATAACTGGAAAAACAAGGCCCAAGATATATATGGAGAAATAATTAAACTTTTAATTGATTGAACAAATTACATAATTATCATAATAAATTCTTATGTCTTAAAAACTCACTAATATATATTTTTTTAAATCATCAAAATTATATATCTAATTTTCAGTCAATATTAATAATATCAATATCCATAGTAATATTTATATAAATATTATTATGGATAGGATATATAGAATTAAATACACAGAATACCCGTAGGTTCTTTACCTACTTTTATATTTTTTACTAAGTAACATCTTTTCATATCTATGATAGATACGGTATTATCTCCTATGTTTGATGAAATCAGATATTTTTTTTGCTTATCTGCTTTAATCGTAAGGGGCATTTTTCCTACTTTTACATTATCAATAATCTTTTTATTCCTTATGTCTAAAATTAAAACAGCATCTAGTTCCATATCAGTAATAAAAAAATAGTCTTCATTTGGCCCACCAACTATATCCATGGGAGTTTTTCCAATATCGATTTTATCCTCAATTTTTAAATCCTTAGTATTCAATATCGTTATGCTGCCCTTTCTAAGGCTAGAAAAATTTGTATTTACTATATACAAGCGCTTACCATCTCTACTTAAATCCATATGATATGGGTTTGGATTGACATAAACATTCTTTTCTCTTTCATTTGTTAAAGTATTAATAATTGATAGGGTATTTGTCTTGAAATTGCAAATATAAAGTCTGCTTCCATCAATACTAAGCTTTAGGTCATGGGGCATTTCTCCAACGGGAATTTGTGCTTGTAGAGCCATTTTTTTTGCATCTACTACTGATATTGAATTTGAATCTTCATTAGCAACATATAATAAACCGCTTTTTTTATTAAGCACTAAATGGCAAGGACTGCTTCCTACATAAACCGTATCTATTATCATATCAAGAATTAAATCATATTTAGATACGGTAGAATTATAGGAGTTAGATATATAGAGATACTTATTACAGAAATCACCTACAATATGATGAGGTCCAAAGGATTTTTTGAGGAATATCTTTCTTACCTCACGCAAACTTATTAAGTTTATAATAGAAAGAGTGTTGTCTCCAACATTAGAAATTATGGTGGTTAATGGGTTTATATTCCTCATTGTATACCTCCAAAAAAATTTTTAAAGATATGCATCTTTAAAATTTTTTTATTAAAAGGAAAGAAGTATGAAAGCTTTTATTTTTCCTTAGACAAATATTCTAAGGTTTAAGACTTCATATTACAGATGCTTATCTTAATTACTATAGTATGTAATCTTCTCTTGTCATGTGAGGGAATTTCATAATTAAACTTCGTCAACTTCTATAAAAAAGGCCCCTGACAACACCTTATGACCTCCAGTTTATTACAAGCTTTTAAGTAATAAAAAAAAGCGGTAAAACCGCTGAGGCTGTTAACAAACTCCCAATTTCTGCGTTACTGCTAAAATCTCCGGTGCTCACTTAGTCAATAAAATTTTAGAACGAACTGATAAGTTCGTGGGAAATTTTATGGTATTTGCTAAAAGCAAATAGACTTCCTTTTT
>JAKSBP010000075.1 GCA_022361035.1 Clostridia bacterium | reverse complement strand
TTACAAAAGTTACTTTTATCCACACAAAGTACATCTGTAGAGTCACACTTTGGACATTTATGAATTTCATTTTCATAGGGCTCACTATAAATATTCCCACAATTTTCACATTTATACTTACATATATTAAATGTGTAATTTCCCCCTTCTATATTTATAGCCATACCTTCTGTCAAAGCTTCTGTCACTTTTTTTCTCGCCCCATCTATTATTAATTGAAAGGTTTGTCTTGAAACATTCATTTTTTCAGCACATTCCTCTTGATGAAGCCTCTCTATATCCTTTAATCTCATTGCTTCAAGCTCTTCAAGTTTCAAAGTAACGACCTTCAGCTCACACTTGGGTTTGTTAACTGGTATAAAGTGAGTATTTTTAGGTATAAAAGCGATTTTCCTTGGTTTTACAGGTCTTGGCAAGATATCACCTCCTACAGTCCCTACAAATTCCATAAAAAGTAGTATAAATATTGTTTAAGACCATCTCATGCTGTTTTTCTATCTTATCCTTTTGGTCTAAAAGATATAGTATTGACTTAGTATCAATGTAATCAGACACCATTCCACACTCCATACATTTTAAATGAAGGTGTAGAGATTTTTTACTAAACATTTGGAGTTCATAGTACCTGTCCCTATCAATGATTGTTTCCTTTATTATACCACTCTTTTTCAAAATTTCTATAGTTCTATAGACAGTGGGGAAACTAATATTGTAGGATTTTACTAAATCATATATTTTTTCTGGTTTATAATGGTTATTTCTATTTTTAACAAATAGTTTTATTATTTCCTTTCTCCCATTGGTTATCTTATAATTCTTTTGTTTCAATATATTTTCTATTCTCCTGATTTCATAATTCAAAATCATCACCTTCTTTAATAAAGTCCTCAAAAAATTTCTATATTAAAATATAGACAGAATAAAGATATTCTGTCTATACATATATATTATGATTGACAATGTTCCCCGTGCTTATGTTCTGTACATATGGAATTAGTCGACTCTAGATTTCCATTTATATAACTATTAATAACCTCATCCAAATCTCCCTTTGCCCCTACAATCACTTCAATATTATTTCTACTGAAAAGCTCTTGAGCAGTAGCTCCCATACCCCCTGATATAATTAGATTTATCTTTTTTTCTGAAAGGTATTTAGGTAAAAATCCTGGTCTATGCCCTGGATTGGGTAAAAACTCCCTCCTTAAAACCTTGCCCCTATCTAACTCAATAATTTCAAATCCTTCACAATGTCCAAAGTGACGTGATACTAAACTTCCATCCCTTGATATTGCAATTTTAGTCATAGAATTACCTCCTGAATTTTTGTTATTT
>JAKSBP010000080.1 GCA_022361035.1 Clostridia bacterium | reverse complement strand
TTCTAAAAAATTGAAATAATCCTTATTAATCTTCTCAATAGCAAATCCTGCATGAACTATCACGTAATCTCCCTCCTTAACAGAATCCAAAAGTTGAATATTTATGATTTGTTTAATCCCTAAGCTAATAACCTCCGCCGCAGCTCCATTTACCGATTGAATTTCCCCAGGAATTGCTAAACACATAGTATTATTTCCCCCCATACATTTCATCTCCAATTCCTACCTGACCAATTGAAATACCATTATCATTTATTGGTATACGTTGATTAAAATAAACGTTTAAATCTAAATTCTTTAATCTCCTATAGATACCATTTAATAAGTATCGATTTTCAAATACTCCTCCACTCAATACAATATCCCTTATCTCTGTTTTCTTTTGAATTATACATACCATGTCTATAGTTAAATCAATTATAGTGTTATGAAATTTAGCTGCGATTTTATCTGCTCCTATCCTATCTTCTAAATCCTTAATAACATGTTTGATAATTTCTTCATAGGAGATTATCCAATCGTTATTACATTCCATAATATGATATGGATAGGATTCCTTAACAGCTTTATTTATTATATTTTCCAATGCTATAGCCCCTTGGCCATCATAGGTAGTATAATTGCAAAGCCCTATGAGAGAGGATATACAGTCAAAAAAACGACCCATGCTCGATGATCTGAAACAATTGAATTCTTTAACTAAAGCTTTTCGTAAAGTACTTATATTCTTCCTATCTATGTTCTTTAAATATTTTTCAGGATTAATTTCTACAGAATGTAAATATGCAGCTCCACTACGCCAGGGTTCTTTAATTACCATATCTCCCCCTTGAAGCAATACATATTGTAGATGGGCAGCTCGTTCATACCCTTTTCTATCACCAACAAGGAACTCTCCACCCCATATAGCATCATCTGTACCAAATCCCGTACCATCGAAAATTACGCCGATAACCTTATTAAATAATTTATGCTCCACCATGCAGCTAACCATATGAGCATGATGATGCTGTACTCCTATATGCTTACCTAATCTAGTCTTAGCATATTGGGTAGAAGAATATTGAGGATGAAAATCATGGATAATAATTTCCGGTTTCCCTCCATATATCTCTAGAATATGATTAATGGTCTTTTCATATCTTTTGTAATTGTTAAAGTCATTTAAATCACCTAAGTATTGACTCATTGTTGCATATCCTTTTTTAAGTAAACAAAAAGTGCTTTTCTGATGAGCTCCAACTGCTAAAATCTCTTTATCCTGTTGCTTACTTAAGGGAAAACTAAAGGGAGAATATCCCCTACCAGGCCGACTTACCATCTCTTTTTCTAAGACTACTTTAACCACAGAGTCATCCACGGGAACATGAATATCTCTATTATGTATCAAAAAATAATTAGTTATTTCACTGAGGGCTTTAACGCCTTGTTCATTCTTATATTGAAGGGGTTGTCCCCCTATATTTCCACTGGTCATAACTAAATATGAAAGTTTATCATCAAATAATAAATGATGCATAGGGGTATAGGGAAGCATTACTCCTATAGTGCTTACTTCAGGTGCAATTCCTTCTGGAAGACTACAGTCTTCCCTCCTCTCTAGCAGCAGTATTGGACGATTTTTACCCTCTAAAAGCTCTTTTTCCATATTTGATATCTTAGTAATTTTTTTTGCATTTTGTATATCCTTTACCATTACAGCTAGGGGTTTATGGGGCCTCCTTTTTCTTTCTCTCAATAGTGCTAATACCCTTTTATTAGAAGCATCACAACATAGATGAAATCCTCCTAACCCTTTAATTGCAACAATTTCTCCTTTATTTATTTTTTCCTTTGCTAATTTAATAGGAATTTTATCATCTAATACATCGCTGCTTAAATCAATAAAGGTATACTGGGGTCCACACTTTTTACAACAATTAGGCTGGGCATGAAATCTACGGTTTTCAGGGTCTTTATATTCCCCCCCACAATCAGGACACATTGAAAAGCTAGACATGGTTGTACCCTTTCTATCATAGGGTAATCTTTCAATAATTGAATATCGGGGTCCACAATCTGTACAGTTTGTAAAAGGATATAGATAACGAGATGACTTTGCATCAAGGACTTCCTCCATACATTTCTCACATGGTGCTATATCTGGTGATAAAAAAAATACATCCTCATCCCTTTCTTCACTTTCTATTATTTTAAAGTCATCATACCCTTTTAAAGTATCTGTAGAAATCTTGATTTCCTTAATCATGGCAAGCTTCGGAGGTCTTTCTACTATAATCATTAAAAAACTCCTAATACTTTTTTTTTACCTTCAACTTTAATTACTACAGATGAACCTAAATTTTTAACAAATCCCTTCAACCTATTTTTTTGAGCCTCCCTGTATACAAAGGGTCGAAAGCCTACTCCTTGTACAATTCCAAATATCTGTATTATATATGCCCTCATTATTTCTTACCTTCAACTCTGTGGATAATTGCTGTCATTTCCTCTAACTCTTTATTTCTAACAATTATTTCAATATTTTTATCAATCAAAGTATGGATATTACTTTGTAACTCTGTCCGTAATGTATCCTCTGTCACATGGCTATCTGGATTTACAGTTATATAGACCTTCGTAATTTCTTTGATTTTCTCCTTTTCACATAAAGCAGCTAAATTATCCGATATTCTTTTAAACAAAAATGTATCATGCATAGGATAGAACCTCCAAAATATTTTGTATTTCTTTC
>JAKSBP010000197.1 GCA_022361035.1 Clostridia bacterium | reverse complement strand
CAGGGTAAATTTATAGGGGCCTTTGCCCCTTTTGGCTATAGAAAAAGTGATATGGATAAAAACAAGCTGGAAATAGATGAGGAAGCTGCCCCTATAGTAAAAAGAATATTTCATATGTATTTAGGAGGACACGGAATAAGTAAAATTGCACATATTTTAAATGATGAAGGAGTACTTTGTCCTACTAAATATAAAGAGGCAAGAAGTAACTATAGGGGAAAATCAATTAGTAGTTTATGGAATCATAATACAATAAAAAAGATATTAAAAAACCCAACATATACCGGCTGCATATCTCAAAATAAATATAGAAAGGTAAATTATAAATCAAAGAAATTAAGGGCATTATCCAGTAATGAATGGATAGTAGTAGAAGATACCCATGAGCCAATAGTAAGTAAAAAAATATTTAAAGATGCAAATGATATGATGAAACGGAAATATAACTCCGAATATATGGGAAAAAAGTCAAATAGACTGCTATCGGGCTACGTTTTTTGTGGAGACTGTGGGACATATATGACCTATACTAAGACATCCTCTGAAACATATCTGATATGTTCTACCTACAAAAGATATACCGTAAAATATTGTACGAGGCATGGAATTAAGGAAAGGGATTTAAAGAGTCTAATAATTGAGGATATTAAGGAATTAGCTGAATATGTAAATAGCAATAAGCTTATTGAAGTGGCAAATAAGGAGTCAAAATTTGATATAAAAAAACAGTTAAATGGTGAGCTGGAAAAAATGAATTACAGATTAACCGATTTAAAGAATATAATCAAATCATTATATTCAGATAAGGTTAAGGGCTTAATAGATGATAGTGAATTCATGGAAATGAAAGGGGAATTTAGCCTTGAAAGGGATAGGCTACAAAGTAAGCAGGATGAAATTAAAAAGCGGCTAGATGGATATGAAAAAAATAAAAGTGAGATAAGTCGAATGAGCAGTATAGTATATAAAATAATAAATATGGAGGAGTTAGACCCCTATGCATTAGAGCAGCTCATAAAGAGGATAGAAATATTTGAAGGTAATGAAATAAAGATACATTATAATTTTATTAATCCAATAATTTAATAAAAGAAACTATATTTATGATAAAATATATATAACTTAACCCCATTGTGCTAGTTTCTATAGCCGGGAGCTTTGATATTTCCTTTTACTTCATGCAATAAACCTGTTTTAATTATAATTTTAAATGTAAAAACAGGAGAACCTAGAGGAATAAGTGGTGGAAGATAAATTTCTTATAAGATGAGGTCTTGTAAAATAACAAAGCCTTAAAATACAAGTGAGGATATATATGGGACAAAAGAATTTAGATGAAATTAGAAGTCAACTGAAATCAAAATTAAATATGCTTGTATCATTTTATAATATTAAGCTTATATATGTTTTTGGCTCCTATGCTAAGAACAAAAGTAATAGAAAGAGTGATTTAGATATTGCTATACTTTTAGAAGATGGATATAATCCTACTATAAAATTGAATATTATTGGAGAGCTAGTAGATATATTTAATAGGGATGATGTTGACCTAGTTATTTTGAATAATGCAAATCCAGTATTAAAACATCAAATTATTAAACATGGAATAGTTTTATATGAAGAAAGTGAAGAAACAAAAGTACACTTTGAAGTGAGAGTTTTAAAGGAATATATGGACATGGAGCATTTTAGAAAAACCCAGATGAAATATGTAAAGGAATGGTTCCATGCATTGGGGGATGGAAAAACATATGACTAAGAGTATTTTAGAAATAATCCAATTGAAAATAAGAGAACTACAAAAAAACTTAATGTTATTAAAATCAGTATCCTCTAGTATTAATGAAGAAAATCTAAAGGAAGATATGATAAAATATTGGGGAATTGAAAGAGGATTACAAATTTCCATTGAATGTATAATTGATATTTCAAATATTATAATATCGTCATTAAATATGGAAAAGCCCGATACATATAGAGAAAGTATTTTATTTTTGGAAAAAGAAAAGATTTTACCAAAGCAATTTGCTAAGGAAATAGCGAATATGGTTTCGTTTAGAAATATACTTGTATATGATTATATGAGAATAGATGAAAAAATTATGATAGATATATTAAAAAACCGTCTTGAGGATTTTGTTAAATATATCAACTATATAAATGCTTGGATGGAAAAAGAATATTAGACTTTAATACATAAATATAATTTTTTGCAGCTAAGGTCACTGAAGGCAATCGGTGGCCTTTTTAATTAATAGCATCCAGAGAATATAAATGTATTCTTAATGTAACATACCCTGGGGGAAATTTGGTAT
>JAKSBP010000014.1 GCA_022361035.1 Clostridia bacterium | reverse complement strand
AACAGGCTCTAAGCCTTTCCATAAGGTCATTTCCATAAATTTCTTCACCTACACTAAATGCACCCCCGCATGAAGAGTGCATAACCTATCGTTTAAAACTTTGCCGTAAAATTAGCATTTGGATGTAATAATATTTTAAGTTCAATTGACTTTGATAAAATAATTTTAGTTATATCACAATACTCTCTTGGTATTTGAGGTAATATTTTGAAACAAACTATAAGGATTTTACGTCTTATGTAATAAATATGAAATGGAGATGATAACTAACTATGAATAAGTTGAATTTTTTACTTCCTTTAACGTTGTCTATCATTCTTTTGTCATCATGTAACTCTTCATCACCTGATTTGACAGCAGAAAAGGATTTGTCCTTAAAGTGCTCAGAAAAACCCCCATCCTCGTCTCAATCAAAACCGGATAGCACAATACAATCCCAATATAACTATTTTTGGGATAAGCCAAGTGATAATACGATTATTCCTTTTTCAGGATATTTAAAAAAAGCACAGCTTAAAATGCAACATGAAATTGATATACGGAATTTATCTATTAGCGAAGATGATTTTTCTAAATTATTTTCACTTATTTCTAAGGCTACCGAAGTGCCTTATCCAAAGTCTTTTTTAGACGGATATAAACTTATGCTTGAATATGAGTCTGAAAACAAGCAGTCCATCTCTATACAGCTCCATGGATTTAATGATGGACAAACAATTTATGCCGACATTAAAGATACAAATGGAAATTCGCTCTTAGAAAATAGCAGCAATTGCTTTCAATCGGCTGAGCTAGTTACCTTTATCCAATCTATGATTTCATGGAAGGAATTTGATGTTCAAAATCTGTCCGGCATCAACGAGATAAGCGTTCAAACTATGTTTGGCATTCAAAAAAGTGACACTGCCACAATTATTTCCGGCAAAGATGCCGAAAGCATAACAAATTCCATTATGAAAAATTCAAAACGGCAAGCGGCCGGGAATTGCGGCTATAATATAAAGGTTATATTTAAGAAACCGGAGGGTACACAATATCATGCGCTTCTGGCAGGAGATAGCTGCCCAGATATTGCAATAGAAGGTTGTGTGTTTCGCATTGATCCGGAGATAATCAAGATGATCTACAAAAAAATCAATTACGATATGCCAATTGGTAATTAAAATTGGCTAACTAATACTACTTTTAGATTACGCTGCCAAATTCCCAGTGTTGGATTTCCGGCAGCATTTAATGCTTATATCATCGGTAAATAGAATTGTTGAAAGTGAGAGAACTAGTCTTAACTTGTATATTAAAGGTGACATGAAATTTCATGTCACCTTTAATATATATTTATACTTTATTTTCACATACACATTTTTTAAGCAATCCGCTCGCACTGTTTTTCGTATCTTTCAAACAATTGATATCTCCGAACACAAAAAAGTTATCTTTAGCCCGGGAGACAGCAACATTCATCAAGCTCTTATTTGCATCAATGAAAAAGCATCCATCCTGCTTTCCATATACTGTAGACAATATGATAATCTTTCTTTCGGCTCCTTGAAAAGTATGTACCGTTCCAACGCTTATCTTTGAATAGTATCTTGGCATCTGCTTTCTCAGTTCTGCCTCTATACACTTAACCTGTGCTTTAAACGGTGTGATAATTCCAATTAGATTTTCCTTTGTCTCTTTAGGATAAGCATTTATAATAAGTTTAAAATTGTTTTTCAGCCACTCCGCAATCTGTTCCGCTTCTAATCGATTTAATCTGCTGCTGCCCTTCCTGCTTGAATACTCCGTATCAATTTGCTTGAAACCCATCTGCGGCCAATGCTTGATTGCAAGCTTTTCATCATCTTTACCCTTTCCTCTCATCGGCTGAAGGTTTCCCTTGTATACCAACTTATTACAATAGTCAATAATTTCATCATAGCAACGGCGATGCTCACTTAAGAACAAGCCTTTTGCATCGAATTTTTCGTATTTGCAGCACTTAGCAGCAACTTTCATTACGCTTGAACAAGAACTGTTTAATCCGGTCTGTTCCAGCAATTCAAATTCATCCACGGATTGTATCACCTCATTTGACAAGGCCAACGTTTTATCAAGCGCCCGATTCACACTCCATACCGGTTCTATCTGATAAACATCCCCAACAACCACAGACCTTTTGGCAAGAGAAAATGCCCCGGCAGCAATTTCTGGAGAGACTTGTCCCGCTTCATCCACAATGAGTAAATCAATATAATTGTATAAAAAAAAGCTTTTTTGCTCTCCGAATGCCAAGAGCTGTCTCGGAAGCATATAAAATGTCATGACTAAGCATGGCGTAATCATGCTAAGCCTGTTATAAAACTTGTCCAAAACATTTGCAAAATTAGTACCTTTCTGTTTTTCAGTTAATTCATCCTCTCCGTTAACCCACCTGCATTCAAAATAATGTACTGCCAGCCAAAACTCCACATACCTGTGCTTTTTATCAATTAAACCATTTATATAATCAAGATCAAGCCTGTACTTTTCATCTTTTTCTCCATGCAAATCAATATTGTGCTGCTTTAATTGTTCCAATTCGTTGTCATATCGGCTTTTTATTTGTTCAACCACGGACTTTTTCTTTTTAAGGTCAGAAATTGTTTTATTGCATTCGGCATACAATTGGCTGTATGTTTCTTTGATTTCATCAAAGCTCATATATTCGTTTAGAAAACTTTGCTCTTCGGCGTTTATGAACAGCCTGAATTCTGTCTGTATTTTCCTTGAAAAGCTCTTTATAAATTTTAATAGTTTCCAGAAAAATGGAATTCTTTTATAGCAGCTTTCCCAATCACTAATTCTTCGTCGAATGATAGAAATGGCTGCTTGTTTTTCTTCAATTTGCAAAACTAAATTTTCCAGACACTTGTTAATCGCTTCACCCTCCAAATTATATTCAGAAGCTTCCTGGGCCAATGAAAGCAAAGTAATTTTACTCTTCTCGATGAACAATAGCTCGTCATGCAATTTATCCCGGCATGTCGTTATATCTTTGTACTGGCTCCCAAAATATTTATTGCAGCTTTCTATCAGTTTGACTTTAGATCTTTCAATATTCTCTTTATCTTCAACATCAGAAACAAAAAATTCGCCTTTTTGATTGGTATACTGATACCCTCTACTTTTTGCTTCTTTCACCTTTGATAAAGACGGAAAATAGGCAGCAAAACTATTGACTCCCTCAATCCATCTCTCCTCCAGATTGGATATCCCCATCTCTTTGATATTTCCGAAGGAAGCAATAATATTTGTTACCGCTTGGTTGTTCGTTGAAGAAGCCACAATAAGCGGAGCCTTTTCCTTTTTTATCGCTCTTTTAACATACATATCCGCAACGATTGTTTGCAGCAAGGTAGTTTTTCCCGTACCCGGAGGGCCATTCACCGCTAAAATCTCACCATCATTCATGCAATTAAAATGATTGACAGCTTCTCTTTGGGATAGTGACAAAGGATATTCGCCGCCCATTTGTCCGCAGTGTACCTGCATTCTTGACAAATTATTTTCTATAAGTGCATTTGTACTTGTTATTGCAGTCGATATAAAATTGTTATAAAGCATTTTCGGTTGATCATCTTTTTGCAGATGATTGTACAAATTTAGGATATGAAAAGTCGAATTAACAGTTTTGTCTATGAATATATACACATTGTTTTCCAACTCGAAAAAAGGTTCTTTGACATCCAAATTCCGGATCGTGTTTTGATCAAATTCAGATTCTCCAACGAATTCATAGAGTTCTTTGAAAAATGCAACATAGTCAGACCATGACTTGATTTTCTCAATCCGATCTACATGGTTGCTCATAAAATTATCAACCACTTCAGCATCTCCTATTGCTAATTTGGGTTCAACCATTGGCCTTAAATACTCTCTCGGAAACCAGGGAAGTTTTTTATTACCCTCATCAAATAGCAACATACCTTCTACATTAAGAATTGCCGGGATATAGTATACCCCGGTTAGTTCCTCAATTTCATCCTGTACCTTTTCATTGGCCTCAAAGATTGTTTTTATCGTTTTAGCACAGACGATGACATTAACAAGAGATTTTTTCTTCACTTCATTCTCATTATCAAAGGTACTTTTCTTTGCCTCTGTAAAAACACTTTTGCAAGCAGTGGAGTTAATCTTGCCTTGTATCACTTCTTTAAAGTCAAGTATATAATAGTTATCAACCTTAAAATCAATACCCATATTAGCTTGGGCTGCAACTGCGCTTCTAAAATATTTTGTTAGTTTTTTTGTTTTATAATCCATTTTGTAACCCCTCTACAATCTATATCCCATCTTAACATCTATAAAATTTAGAAAGTTATATTGAGTTTTATTTCAATATATCTATTTATATTAACAATGTTTACATTTAATATTTCAACTTTATAAGGATAGAATAAATCTAAATAATATGATATTTCCTCATTTGCGCTCCTGGGTATATATCCTAGTTTAAAGTCCTTGTAAAAAACTTCAACTGCATATTCATCATAAAAATTGTTCTTTTCATGCTTTAAATGGATATTGCCCGAATTCTGATTAATATCTTTTAATATGTCTATCTTATTATCAAGTTCACACAAATAATATCTTGTTGTTGCTATATGAGTAGTAACTGAGCCACATTCTAATATATCATTAGTCATATCCTTCAAATTATTTGTTATTGACGTTAGCTTTCTAATTTCATAGTCTGTAATCACAAGATGGGTGTCTTTCAGATTTAACGGTTCAATACTATATACATTATTTAACAAATACGAAATACAATAACTATTCCTCAACGCTTTTTATTCTTTTGGCTAAAACATAATTATACCTATTTGAAAATATTCGACAAATATATTAAAATTCCTTCTATTGATGGCATTTTTTGCGTGTGAAGCATACTATAATTTCAAACACCTTATATTAGTTTTTAGTCCGCTCAATGAAAAACACATTTTAGTTCTTTAGTTTAAAACCATTTTTCGATGATTTTCTTTATCCTGCATAATTGTTGGCTTT
>JAKSBP010000142.1 GCA_022361035.1 Clostridia bacterium | reverse complement strand
GTTTCTTAATATTTTTTTCAACCATATGCCCTCCTTCTAACATTCAGTAGTATAAAATAAAAAAAAGCAGCTAAATGCCGCTTATTTAAACTTTCAAATATTTAACTAAAATGGATAATTATCATCATATACTGGTTGAAAATCTGAACCTTTATTCTGTTCTTTATTTTTTCTCTCTAGGAATTCAATCCTGCCTGCTAAAATTTCAGTTAAATACTTTTTTTCACCTTCCTTAGTTTCATAATTAGTATTTCGAAGACTTCCCTGTACAGCAACTAAGCGGCCCTTCGCTAAATAGTTTGCACAACTTTCTCCTAAATTTCCCCAAGCAACTACTCTGAAAAAATCAGTTTCCTTATTTTTAGAAAAGGACCTATCTACTGCAATAGTAAAATTTGATACTGCCTTATTAGATCCAGTAGTAAACCTTAGCTCCGGATCTTTTGTAAGCCTTCCAATCATAACAACATTATTCATGTTACTTCCTCCTTAAATTTATTTAATAAAAAAACCCTATTGGAATAAACCAATAGGGTACAACAAGCCTATTAATAATATTTAAAATTATGCCCTTACAGGACTTATAGATATTCGGCTTCGCTCTAGAAACCTTGCTAAAAATAAATAATATCTTTAGCAAAGTATAACATAAAAATCGCAAAATATCAATTTTAAAGACAACGTCACAACAATAGAGTTTTGATGCTTTACCACTCTATAGAAATGGTATACTGTCTTCACAATAAAGAACAGACTTCCCCTTATCGTTAACTACTTTTATTAAGGCATTATCCAGACCATAAAAGAACAGTATTGCATCAGTTGTAAAATAAATACTATCTAAATAATCTTCCAGAGGGTCCTTAATAATCTTCATAGCTTGTTTTAATCCTTCAAGGTCTTCACAAGAAAATATAACATAGGGACTAACATCTGCTGAATACCTTGAAAAATATGTTTTTATAAAATCTATTCTTTCATTTAGATTATTTTTCCATTCTATTTCTGTCATTCTATTTTTATCATACCTTAGCTTAAAAGGCTCTATAAGAACTCTATAATCTATATTATTAACCTTATTTTTTATTTCACCATAGATATCATAAATGCTTTTAATTTCTTTAACATATACTTGTTTATTCATTGTAAAAGTTATTGAAGACGATTTATTAATTAATGCCTGTATGACAACTCCAGTTGATAGAAATTTAAAAACCTCATCAATTGGAGTTGCGGCTATATACTCATTATATTTTTCTTTAAAATTGACTATACGCTTAATATAATTATATCCATGGGGAGACACACAATAATAACTCTGCTTTTTTAATTGGTTTTTATTCTTGTCTAGTGCCTGAAAATGATACCTTCTTATCAAAGCACTCTTAGTGAGATACCTTAATCTATTTCTAAGGCCATCAACGTCCTTAACAAGAGGAATGTTGGGATATTTATTTAAATACGCTTGTATTGCACTAAATATCTGTATTTGGGTTAAAAATGAGTATTGAGCAATCATTTTAACTATATGTAGATCACTAAGCACAAATGTATCCTGGTTATATAAGAATAGAACATCGTCTTTTGAGAGATTCTTATTGTTTTTATCAGCTTCTACATTTACTTCATTATGGTAGATAAAAGGGCTTGTGCTTTTTTTTATAAGATCCATAGTATTGCTTACATTATTGGACAAGACCCCACCTACTCTCTAATTGCACTAATGACACGTGCTCTAAGTAAACGCTCTGATTCACTGATTCTATATAAACGAACCTTATATTTTTTACCAGTTTCAATTATAATTGGTTCTTCACCCTTTTTATTATCTGGGTACATAACATATATATCAAGTTCGAGTCCGGGCATACTAGCATAGAATTTATCTTCCTTTTTAGATACACATTCTACCACATAAACATCGTTTCTTTTAAAACGTTCTTCAATTCCTACCCATGGATTTTTTAGAAGCTCTAGTCGTGAGCATATAAAAACTTCATTTTTATCTTTAGTTTTTGGCCTATAACGCAAAACGGCCACATCAACAACGACATTATTTTGTATACTTTCCTTTGGATTTTCAACAAACCCATATTTCCAATTTTTAATTGGGATATACCCCAGAAGCTTAACACCAGCTATATTTAGATATACTCTATTATTATGTGCAACAAACATAATTTTAGCTTTTACAATAGGATACTCACAAAGTCCTTTTTTAGCTTTATTTATTTTTTTTCTAAGGTCAGCCCTTAAGAAATCTCTAACTTTCTCCATAGCCAAAGCCCTTGATAAATATACTATATTATTTTCTCTATCAACCTTCTTTATTGCAACCCTCATATCCATATCAACGTACTTAGCCCTTGTATAAGCATCATAGACTTTACCCTCTACATCTTCATTTTCAATCATTCCTTTCAAATCATTATCTAGGATGCATTTAAGGTCCCCATTGCTGCTTGCTCCTATTATTTTAACATCAAAGATATCCCCACTCTTCATCTTTTTTTCATACTTATCAAAGGTATCCTTGAACTCAATTTGTTCTTGCTCACTTACTAAACCTGTAAAAAAAACTCCTTCTTCAAATAGCTCTTTATAAATCTGCTCGTTCATATCTATTTCCTCCTTAATTTAGCTTTTAATATATACAAATTACTCGACTATCTATGAAGTATTATGTTTATGTAACACTATTCTGTAAATAAACTAAGGATAGGCGGCACATAAAGAATTATTAGAAATATGACTGGGCCAATAAATATTAGTAATAGGGCCCATCGTTGTTTTGGCTTGTCCTTTCTAAATATATAATAAGATGCAAGCCCAAGTACGATACATAGAGGTACTAAATACCTAAATGTCCTTTTTACTCCATCTTTTAAAGATTCAAAAAATATGATTATATTAAATGTTAAAGCATCCATGGATTTTTGAATATCAAAATCCTTACCTGGCTTTAGGGGCTTCATCTCTACAAATGAATCATAGGATTCTCCAATAGATTCCTTCATGTTATTCAAAATTCTCTTACTCTTTTCATTACGATTCTTATGAAGTTCTTTCATTTCCTCCTCTTGTTCCTTAATAACTTCTGCTACTTCCTCATTAGGCTGCACCTCACTCTCTGCATAAACAATGGTTGATATATCTAAAGAAAGACATATGAGAAATAATAAAAACATTAATACACTTTTTTTCATAGTACCTCCTATTTATGAACTTATATTAAAGAAAAATAAAAGATCATTGAAGATTTTAGAATTTGTATCTATGTTTAGACTAAAAGAATCTTCGAATCCAATAGAATCAACGGTAATTGATATACTTAGATAATGGTTTATAATCTTAAATGACCTACATAAATCCGTGTAGCTGCAATTTAATTTAAGTAGATAATCTTTTAAACATCCCTCAAGCTTATTTTTCTCTTTAATATCCCACAATAGCCGATTAAGAACATTATAGAATTGTTTAAATTCTTTATAATAATACATTTCCTTTATATACTCTATAGGTATAGTTTTAAAATATTCAAAAACACAAGGTATTTTTGATTTAAATAAGATATTCTTTTCAAAATTTAAAACATTAATGAGTGAAAATAAGCTTAGCAGCTGTATATTTTCATCTAAAGTAGTTGGATAATAGTAGCCATTATTTTCTAAGCATATTTTTTTCTCAATCTCCATTATTCTATCGTCTTTAGAATAGGATTCTATTGAATAGTCTAAATTCAGATTTTTTAATTTTTCAAGTAAGCATTCCCACCTAGAGCTCTTGCCCATATTCTTTATTATAAAATGTAGTAAAACTGTAGTTTTTAAGGGCAGAATCAAATACCAGAAGTTATCATATAGAATTGTATCTATAACCTTATCAGTATCCTTATAAATAAAAGCTTTTTTATTTTGCCAGTCCATGATATCTCCTTATCTTTTAGTCTTTTTTAAAGAAAGCACTATTAAAATTATTATATGGATTATTAAAAAAAGAGGTAAGGTTATCTTAAATATCGGTATTCCAATATCAAAACCCTGTTTAAAATAATAAGCATATCTCTCATCATAAGAGGAAGCAATAATATAGACAAAACCTATAGTCAATAATACTCCTATAGAAACAATAGTTATAATCCTTAGTTTTGACCGTATATTTTTTAATCTTTCCACTCTCTTTCATCCTTCCTAATGGGCTGCCTCTTTTGTCATTAATATGATAATATAAATCGAATTCAACGATTGTCAACAAAAAAATAAAAACACATCCATAATTTCATATAAATGTGTTAGATAACCTCAATATCTATAGCTTTTTACACCGTAAAAAGTTCAATTTTTATAAGAATTTCTTATAGCTTTAATCCTGAGGCTAAAGTAGTTATTTTCAATGTCAACATTTATTTTGAAAAAAATTAGTAGCCCGTAAAATATAGTAATTGCACATAATAAGTAATAAAGAATAAGTACTATACTCATTTTATTTAATTCCTCCACACTAAAACTTATAATTTATGATTAAATAAGTTTTAAAATACAAAATTTGTGTTATAATATAAGTATATAAGTATAAATTAAGGGAGCCTCAAAGCTCTTCTACATCCTACCTATCTGCAAATAGGTAAAAATATAAAATTGTGACTTAGATAAGCTATAGATGCTTATCTATTTTTCTTTATATTTATTTTAATCGCCGGTGGAAACAACTTTATGTGGAATTCAAGTGATATTTTACTATCACTTTTTATTATCATAAAGAGTGTTACCACGGTCAAAATTGCTGCAACAATAATAGAAAATGCATTATTAAAAAAATCAGCAATTATCCCACAAGCATCACTCCTTCATCTTTAGATTACAGCTTGTCATCGGCTCCCACGTTATATAATCAAAAGATAAAGGAATGAAAGGTAAAATGTAGATAAAAAAACTTATACGTATATTATATATTAGAAAATAGTTACAATCAAATAAATATACTTATTTCTATGCTAAAGTTTTTTTATAATAATTAATCAAAAAAATAAAACACATCCATATTAATGATATGGATGTGTTTTATAAATTATTTATTTTACCTGTATTGTGGTTCTATAGACTTACTTATCCATCATTCTATACTAAGAAATACATTGGCTTATAACCATTGAAAAGTATATCGTCAATTTTTATTCCCATATAGCTATCCCACTCGGCAAGACCTATCATGAAGTTTTCTTTTCTCAAAGCTTCTATAACTTGTATCTGACTATTCATAACAGCTTCATTTTTATATTTATCATTATCATAGGCTATTATAAACATCTTTACCCCCATTTTTTTAAGAACATCAACAGGCCTTTCATTAGTCATTGGATTAACATCTAAAATATCAGCCCATGAGTCAACGCCAGCAACTGATATACATGGGGATTTTAAAAATTCATTAACTGCTTTGTGCTTCTTTTCTCCTTCTGTCAAGTGACAGCAATACATATCTCCTCTTATCTTAGGAAAGGATATACTTACTCTGTTATTGGCTTTACAGCCACATTCATATAGATTTTTCCATATACCATCAAATTCTTTAAGAAAATAAGAGGATACCCATCTATATTTACCTCCATCACCAGGATCATCTAATCTTACCCTAAGACCAATGACATGACCATATACATTAGTTATTTCAAATAAAATTCCTGGTTTTCCTGCTAGTGTCCAAAACCGATTACCTTTTTTATTCTCACGGATATATAGGCCTGGAACACCAGTTAAGTCTCCAAATTCTTTATGAAGCTTTTGACCAATTTCATATCTCGTAGGATTTGGTGTTTTTATATTTTTCTTAAATCTTGTGTAATCCTCAACCGGGTAACTCTTAAAATTATATTTTTTAATTAATTCATCAGTCCATCCTTCCTCTTTTAGCTGCTTTCTATGATGGTCTTCTAAAGATAACATTGATAATATTTTTCTATAAACTTTGTCAAGTTCATCATCTCTAAGTGGTTTTATGGAATTTTCTACTTTTTTTCTTTTTGGAATTGATGGCTGCCAATTCTTATTTTGAGTAAGACTCCTGTCTCCAAAGATATACTTTGAATTACCCTTTTCACTAGGTCCTATATAAGT
>JAKSBP010000385.1 GCA_022361035.1 Clostridia bacterium | reverse complement strand
TCCTGTTGAGCCTACTAAACCTGTGGCTCCTGTTGAGCCTACTAAACCTGTGGCTCCTGTTGAGCCTACTAAACCTGTCGCTCCTGTTGAGCCTACTAAACCTGTCGCTCCCGTTGAACCTATTAAACCTGTCGCTCCCGTTGAACCTACTAAACCTGTGGCTCCTGTTGAACCTGTCACTCCCGTTGAACCTGTGGCTCCTGTTATGCCTGTTGCTCCCGTTAGTCCTGTCAAACTTGCTGAACCTGGAGGACCTGTAGCTCCAGTTGGACCTCTCTCTCCAGTTGGCCCTGTACTTCCTGTTGGACCCGTGGGCCCTGTTGGGCAACGCTTCCTAGGTGGACAATGGCAGCATTTTCTGCAAATTCCAGTACCACAACATCTTTTGCAAACTTCAAATTCACAGCACCCCATCTTCCTAATTATTACTTTAGCCATCTATATTTTACACTCCATTTCTATTATCATAATTTAATAAGTGGTAACTTTAATGTGGTTAAAACAACTCTAACCCTTTCATTACATACTATTCACGACACAAAAAAAAGTTAAAATTTTCACCTTCTTGATTAAGCCTTAATTAAAATAAATTTTAATTGATTTTTATAGAAATCCTATCAAACCTCAATAGTCATACATATAATAATCTAGAGAAATTAGTTATTATCCTACGATAAACAACACTAAAACTTAAGATAAATTTGTTTATCTATACAATATTTTTATATTTAATTTATTTCTAATCAGAGGTGAAAATTTTATGAAAGGGATTATTTTAGCTGGAGGTATGGGGTCAAGACTTTTTCCCCTAACTAAAGTAACTAATAAACATCTACTTCCAGTAGGCAAATATCCAATGATATTCTATTTAATTGCTAAGCTCAAGCAAGCTAACATTAAAGATATTATGATAGTTTCAGGAAAGGAACACATGGGCTCGGTAGTAAATTTATTAGGTAGCGGTCGTGAATTTGGAGTCAATTTTACATTTAGAATACAAGACCATCCCGGTGGGATAGCAGAGGCACTAGGTCTATGTAGAGAATTTGTTGGAAAGGATTACTGTACTGTTCTACTTGGGGACAATATGTTTGAAGACAATATCTGTGAATATGTAAAAAAATATAAGGCTCAAGGAAAAGGTGCCAAAATATTATTAAAGGAAGTTAGGGATGTAAGAAGGTATGGAGTTCCTCGAATTAATGGAAATAAAATAACAGAAATTGAAGAAAAACCTGAAAATCCAAAGAGTAATTATTGTGTTACTGGAATATATATGTATGACAACAGAGTATTTGACATAATTGATACCTTAAAACCATCGGATAGAGGAGAGCTTGAAATTACCGATGTGAATAATTGGTATATTAATGATAACTCCCTTACCTACGATATTCTAAAGGGTTGGTGGACAGATGCAGGAACCTTCGACTCTTGGTTTAGTGCCAATATTTTATCTAAAAATATTTACCTTGATGATATTTTAGGTAGCTACTATATCCCCCCTAACAAATAGCTATATATAAGGAGTGGATTTTCCTATGAAAGTTTTAGTCACTGGAGCAAAGGGACAGCTTGGAAGTGAGATTATTCATATGCTTAAGACTGGGTCTTCATCAATTGGAAAAATTAATGGCACATATCTATCAGCGGAAATATTAGGTACAGATAAAAGTATATTAGATATAACCAATTTAAATAATATGAGAAAAATTTTAGGTGAATTTGACCCCAATATCGTAATTAATACTGCTGCTTATACGAATGTTGACGATTGTGAGGTCAATCAAGACCTGGCCTTTAAAATTAATGCTATAGGCGGAAAAAATATGGCTGTGGTATGCGAAGAGCTTGGAGCAAAATTAATTCATTTATCAACGGATTATGTCTTTGATGGGAACTGTAAAACTCCCTATAGGGAATATGATTCACCCTCTCCTATCAATATATATGGAAAAACAAAATATTTAGGGGAGCTATATGTAGGTCAATTCTCTACTAGATACTTTATAATAAGAAGTTCTTGGCTCTATGGATACAATGGAAAAAACTTTGTTAAAACAATAATGAAATCTGCTGCTAAAAAGGATTATATCAACGTGGTAGATGACCAAATAGGTAATCCCACAAATGTAGAAGACCTGGCATACCATATTTTAAAGGTTGCATTAACAGAGGATTACGGCATCTATCACTGTACAGGTAATGGCAAATGCAGTTGGTTTGAATTTGCCTGCAAAATAATTGAATTAAATAAGTTTAATTGTAAAGTTAACCCAATTGAAAGTAAAGCCCTTGGAAGGATTGCTAAAAGACCATCCTATTCATCTTTAGATAATTCCATGCTGCGATGTACTGTTAGGGATGAAATGAGGCAATGGGAGGATGCTCTAAGGGTATTCATTAATAATATAAATTTCTAGGAGGCTGCCATGAAAACCTATCTAGTCACTGGAGGAGCAGGATTTATAGGTTCAAATTTCATAATATATATGTTAAAAAATTACGACAATATTAAAATAATAAATCTTGATAAATTGACCTATGCTGGAAATCTTGAAAATCTCCGTGAAATAGAAGAAAATTGTAACTACATCTTTTTAAAATTAGATATATGTGATAAAGAGTCAATAAAAAAGGTATTCAAAGAAAATGATATAGATTATGTAGTCAATTTTGCTGCTGAATCCCATGTGGATAGAAGCATTGAAGAACCAAGTATTTTTTTTAAGACGAATATTTTAGGAACTGTAAATCTATTGAATTTAGCTAAGAGTACATGGGAAACAAAAAATGGATTTAAGAAAGGAAAAAAATTTATACAAATATCTACAGATGAAGTCTATGGCTCCCTAGGTAATACAGATTATTTTACAGAAGACACCCCAATTGCTCCCAATAGTCCCTACGCTTCAAGCAAAGCATCGGCTGATTTAATTGTTAAGTCCTACTATCACACCTATAGGATTCCAGTAAATATAACTAGATGTTCAAATAATTACGGGCCATATCAATTTCCTGAAAAGTTAATCCCCCTTGTCATTAATAATTGTCTACTTAAAAAATCAATTCCCATCTACGGTGATGGATTAAATATAAGGGATTGGCTATATGTTGAAGACCATTGTAGAGCTATTGATGTGGTTATCAATACAGGCTTCCTAGGAGAAGTATATAACATCGGCGGCCACAATGAGAAAGCAAATATCCATATAGTAAATGTAATAATTAAATATTTAAATGAAAATCTTGATACTACAATAACAGAAAAGCTCATACAGTTTGTCAAGGACAGGAAAGGACATGATAGACGATATGCCATTGACCCCAAAAAGATAAGGAGTGAGTTGAATTGGAAGCCTACGACAAACTTTGAAGAGGGAATAGTAAAAACTATTAACTGGTATTTAAAGAATAAAAATTGGCTTCATAATTTAACTTCAGGGGATTACCAAAATTATTATATGGATATGTATAAAAGGCAAGGAGGCATGTATGGGAAAATTTAATTTTATTAAAACACCAATCCAGGGATTATTTATTATTGAACCAAAGGTTTTTCAAGATAAGCGAGGATATTTTATGGAATCCTATAATTATAGGGATTTTAATGGTACTGGACTTGATATGTGCTTTGTTCAAGACAACCAATCAAAATCAACAAAGGGAGTGCTTAGGGGTCTGCATTTTCAACGAAATCATAGTCAGGGTAAATTGGTTAGAGTAATTAAAGGAAAAGTTTTCGATGTGGCAGTAGACCTTAGAAAGTCCTCAGAAACATTTGGAAAATGGTATGGCTGCATTTTAAGTGAGGAAAACAAAAGACAGCTTTATATTCCCGAAAAATTTGCCCATGGATTTCTAGTATTATCCGAAAAAGCAGAGTTCATCTATAAATGTACAGACTTCTACTACCCCGAAGAGGAGTGTGGCATAATTTGGAATGACCCAGACATAAATATCCTATGGCCCTTAGATAATATTAATGAAGTCATATTATCAGAAAAGGATAAAAGCTTAAGTTCCTTTAAAGAATATATTAATGGTTTGGAGGGATGCCCTTGATTGAACAACTTCGTGCCCAAGAATTAACTACAAGATTTTCTAATCTTCAAAAAGCAAGGGAGCAAATATTGACAAAGGAGTCAAATAGTAAGGAAATAATTCATATCGTTTATGTAATGACCAATGTCCATATATGTGGAGGAGTAAAGATTATATTTGAGCATACTAATCGTTTAAAGGAAGCTGGTATGGATGTAACAATTGTTTCCCATTTCCCCAAACCCTCTTGGTATTCTATAAAAGCCAATTATATTCAGATTCCATTTGTAATAGAACTAGCTAAAGGAATACCACATTGCGATGTGATTGTTGCAACCTACTGGGACCATATACAGGCATGTATAGATACGGGTATTGCCCCAGTGGTATATTTTGAACAAGGAGATTTCCACCTGTTTAATCCAGAGACATTAAATGAAGAGTATAAAAATTTCATCTACAGACAGCTTCAGCTACCTCAGTTCATCATAACTGTCTCCCAAAAGGCTGCCCAGGAGATTAAAGAAATTTACGATAGAGAGGCAAAGGTTATTCATAATGGAATACAAGATATATTTTTTAAAGAAAATGATGGAATAAAAGAGACAAAATCCCCCTATATTTTAATGATGGGAAATGATTCATTGGTCTTTAAGGGAATCAAAGATATAGTTGAAGCCTACGAAATAGTTAAAATAGCTTATCCAAATCTAAAGTTATATTGGATTACTCCCTATGACCCTCAAAGTGATATAAAGACAAAGGTAGATCAGGTTTTTATCAGTTCATCACAAAATGAAATTAAGGAATTATATAAAGAAGCAGAACTCTTTGTTTCGGCTTCCCACTATGAATCCTTTTCCCTCCCGGTGCTAGAGGCCATGGCCTCGACTTGCCCCGTTGTTACTACAGAAAATACTGGTGTACTTGAATATGCTAAGGATAGGTTCAATGTTTTAACAGCTAAAATTCAAAGTCCCAATGACATTGCTCAAAAAATTATAGGACTTTTAAGAAGTCCTCAATTAAAGGAAAAACTTATAGAAAATGGACTAAAAACCGCAAAGCTATTTAAATGGAATAGCATTATGCCAAGGCTACACTCCTATTATAAAGATATATCAATGTATAGGGTTAAGGAAAATAATTTAATGGATGAATGGGAAATATTCTTTAGTGCCAATGACTTTATTGATACAGGAGAATATTATAAATTTTTAAAATATTTACTCTACACAGAAGCCCATGAGGTAGAGGTTCCTGTTTCAAGTCTAAATCTAGAGGATTTTTCACTGGCACACTGGAAAACAGCAGCTAAAAGAAAGAATTTCTCAACATCACAAAACTCTGAAAAATGCTATTGTAAAACGAAGATTAATAGTAAAGAGATGCAGGCTTTAACCCATAACGAAGCCATTAAGGATTTCCTTAACAAGAACTATGAAGAAGCCTTAAACAAATTTTTAGAATATTATAGCTCTGAAGAAGACCATAAAATGAAAATCTCCTATATTAAATGGATAGTCCTCACATTGTTTAAATTAGGGAGAGTAGATGAAGCCCTTTTATATTTAGAAACCTACCTAGAACAATATAAGGATCATACAGATTTATATTATCTATATTTTAGATTGCTACTATTTATTGGAAAAAAAGAGAAGGCAGATTCAGCATTAGGCATTATTCATAGTCTAGGAGATGCCCTCAGCTATCCAGAATATATAGTAGATGTAATAAAAACAAGTAGGGAAAAAGGAAATGAAATATATAACAGGAGCTTAGAAATATATGAAGATAAAATATATAATGGCTTAGACTTTACCACAGAAGAACTATTTTATTATGGTAATATGTTAAATCTTAAGGAAAGGTATGAAGAAGCAATTATACCTTATTTAAAATTTCTAGAAAGAAGGGATAAATGGATTGACCATAGTATCTCTACTTGTTGTAATATATCGGACTGTTATTTTTACATGAAAAAATTTGAAGAGGCCAAGAGGTACTGCTATAAATCCTTTGAATATGATTTACCAAGGGCAGAAGCCTGTTGTAAATTGGGATTCTTTTTCTTACAGGAAAATAAAATAAATGAGGCAATCTTCTGGTATGAACTGGTAACTAACCTAAAGAGACCCAAGCATCATTGGTCATTCTATCATGAGCCATCATGGACATGGCTTCCCCATTTACAGCTATGTGTGTGCTACGATAAATTAGGTGACCACAATAGGGCCTACGAACATAATGAAACTGCAAGAAAATATAATCCAAATAACACAAGTATAATCTATAACAAAAAATACTTCATAGATTTAGGTTATGAATAGATCGAAGAAAAATATTTCCAGCAAAAAGGTGGTTAAAGAAGTGGAACTTCTAAATTTTCTTAGAACAGAATTAATTGAAAATATGCTAAGGGAGAAGGATATTTATACAAAGATAATGAAAGCTTTAAAATATAGGTCACCCCTTTCTATTGTAAGAATCGGCGATGGGGAAGCACTTACTATTGCACAAGAGTGTTTATTAGACATAGATGAAGTAAAAAAGAGAGGACCATTTTTAGATTACGCAGGGGTCAATGTGCCGGACTTAAAGTCAAGGGATGATTTATGTGAGGCAATTATAAATGCCGATATCGTAGGAATTCCAACCTCGCCTTTAGAAAACTTTATGCCCCTTACCCTTCATGCCTTCGATGCCAATAATATAAATCCATTTAAATTAAACTTAACCCATTCTTTAATCAATTATACTTTGTGTCTTGAAGGATATCTATCTAAAGTATTAAATACAACAGGGTTAAAGGTGCTTTTAGTTGGCAATCCTATGGCAAAGCTAGAGCCAGTTCTTAAACAGAAGAATATAGATATCGTTAAAAGTATTTATCCTGTAAATGGCGTTAACGACCATGAAAGAATCGTAAAAGAAATGAATAATTATAAATTCCATTTAGCCCTAGTCTCTTCAGGAATTTCTGCTGTTCCCATATGTTCAAAGATTACAAGGTTAAAAAATGTTGTTGCCTTAGATTTCGGTCATTTAAGTGATGAGATTATTAAAGATGAAAAAACTATTTAAACTTTCATATTCAATAATTTTTGCTTGAGAACATAATCGGGTTTGTCCACAGTCTAAAACACTTTAGTATATACTAAAGTGTTTTTATAACTTCATGAAAACAATTATATTTTTTCATGGTCACTGCTTTAATAACCTATCAATCTTTGAACAAATTTTTGCCCAGTTAAATTTCTCATAGGCATAATTCTGGACCTCGTTACATACACTTTTTAGCTTCTCTTCATTATTACAGGCCCCAATTAAAAATTCCGATAATTGATTTACATTATCTACTTCAAATGCATCCCCATACTTTTTATTATCTGTAATATCATTGATTGATAAAATATTGGAGCCAATAATATAACATCCATGCTGTATTGCTTCCCCTAGAACTATGCCAAAGCTTTCCCACCTTGATGGTAAACAGAATATCTTCGTTTTTCTATACTCATTAGACAATACTTTTCGGTCTGTTATTTCTCCTGTAAATATAATTCTATCCTTAAGCTGGGGATACTTTACAAAGTATTGGTCAATATGCTTCGTAAAATCTCCCTCTACGGGGCCAACCATCCTTAAGGTCCAATCCTTTAATTCATCACTTACCTTTGCAAAGGCCTCCATCAAGATTTCATTAGCCTTTGCATAATTACCTATTCTTCCAACGGTACAAATAATATTTTCCTTCTCCTCGTATGATATATTTAGGGTGTTTTTAAAATCCTCAGTATAGAAGCCGTTTGGCAAATATTCAACCCTTATAGGCCAATTCTCATTTAAATGTCTATATAATTCCATGGTTTCAACGCTTATCAAATCACACTCATCAAATATCCTTCTTTGTTTTTCGCTAAATATTTCAGTATAGTCCCAGGTCTTTACATTAGAGTTTGCATCGAGCTTTAGGTATACTTTACCTTTAGGATTTAAGGATTTATAGATATATATCCACTCTAATGTTGCTAATTCAGGGTGGAATAGATGTAAGATATCTATTTTTTTCGCATTTTTTAATAGATAGTTCAATACATCATTGTGCAGCTCCCCCGTTTCTTCAATTTTGTCAACTTTAAGACCCTTAACCTCTTTATCTAAATAAGAATATTCTCCTTTACCATATGCTGCAATTTTTGCATCATATTTAAAGTATTTCTGCATCATATATGGTATCATTCCCACATCCTTAATCAAATGTGAATTATTAAGGGGTGGAAATAGGGTAGTAAATACTTGTTTTTTCTCTAGAGGTGAAACAATATACCCCCTAGGAGCACTTCTTTTTAAAAATGGAGTATCTTTAATAAAATTTACAATCTTACCTGCGAACTTAATTTGTTTTTTGTTATATATCTTAATAAAATCTTCAAACCGCCTTTGTAAGCGATTATAGTTTTCTTCAACATATTCAATTTTTTTTAATAGTTTACTTACACTCATTTCATTTGTAAACAAAATCAAATCCTCTGAGTCTATGGATTCAGCAAAGCTATAGGATTTTAAACCATAGGCTAAGGAAATGAAGGGCTTTTTCATCGCCACCGATAATAAAGTACCGCTCATTTTGAAGTTTATAGTGAACTTGCATTTTTGTATTATACCGGCTAATCCATACCCATCATAAACCCTTTCAATTAAATAGACATTTGAACTGTTTAAATTATTTACAAAGGCTCTACATAAATCAATATCGAGATTCCAAGTGGGATAAACAATTATCTTGTATCCTCTCTTTAATAACTCTTTGGCTGCTTCTTCTAAACTCTCCCTAAGATTCTCTTCGTTATTTCCAATAATATTATTGTAGGAGGTTCCCCAATTAATCAATATAAGATTTTCATCATTGTCAATAAAATCCTCTACTTCCTTTATCCTAGGATAGCTTTTACTTAATAATCCAAATATTATGCTCGGGTCCCCTAATACATCAACTCTTTCATCATCTAACATATGTTTTTCAATGTTTCCCCTCACTCCAGCTAGAGCAGCCAGATTAGCAATTATCCTAGTTCCTGCATTACATAAGTACTTTTCATTGTTATTATATGTTTTAATAATATCATCTATTTGTTTTTCCTCTCGATTATCAAGACCAGTTCCCCATATAATTATGGGCACATTATAGCTATTAGCCTTAAGACAGACTTCTTCTAAATAGGAAGAAAAAATGGAGCCTCCACCTAAAACAACTAGGTCATATTGAGTTAAATCTATTTCATAATTTTCTACCTGTAGGTATTTATCTATAATTATAGGTAATTTATGATTCTTTCCTTCTTTAGTTATCATTTTTTTAAAGATTTCAAATAGAAGTTCGTGTCCAACATTTCCATTTCCAAGCCATCCTAAATACAGTATTTTTTTATGCATTACATCTCCTCCTTTAGGAGCTTAAAGAATATTCTAAATAAACTATTCAGGTGTTATAGATGAGTGACTAACAAACTTAATAAACGAAAGCAGCCACTGAGGTTTCCTTTAGAGCGATTTTTATAAATCTGTTTTACCTTCTATTACTTATCTATAAACAGATTTATAGCATGAGCCTAAAGGATTCTCTGTGGTTGCTGTAGTAAGTTAACATTCTCAATCTCTCATCTATACATCATTCACCTGATCCTTAAGCTTTACTTTAAATAAAAACTGGACTGTATAATATTCCCATTCAAAATAAGGTGCTGTAATACTTACTAATTTATTTACAAATTCTCTGTCGCCCTCTGCCCTAATAGTGATGCAGTCAGTAACATTTAGACCAGTTTCTTCAAACATTTTTATAATCTCTCTATAGGTGAAAAATCTTAGATGGGTCCTATCAAGAATTCCCGCATCCTCATAGGTCCAGTTACCATGTAACAAGCTTTTAATTACACTGTTATGCATTACATTTGGAATACTAATTAGCATATATCCATCCTTTTTTAAATATCTTTTGAGCTTCATTATAGTTTCATAGGGTTCTACTAAGTGTTCTAATATATCACCTAAAATTATATAGTCAAAATACCCTTCGTCAAAATCTAGATTTATTTCTTCAATATTACCGATAATAACATCCCCATGGGTCTGTGCAATTTCTCCTACAGCCCTATTTAACTCAATTCCATATATGCTAGTGTTTTTATATCTATTCTTAAATTCTAATAGTGTATTCCCAAGCCCACAGCCAACATCTAAAACCTTAAGCTCCTTTTCCTTCGGCTCCTTTACTAAAGCAAGCAAGTGTTTCCTAATATGATGATAATAGAAGGGGATAAATTTCCACTTTTCCTTAAATTTTTCTCTATTAGTGATGAGAACCTCTGCAAATAAATTAGGGTCTTTATTAAAGGAGACATTTGCATAATGGTGAACAAAGGTGTCTCTACATAGGATTAAGGAATGTCCTGCTTTTTTAATTCTAAAACAGTAATCGTTATCTTCGTAATTACCTGGAGTAAAACGTTCATCCAATGGGCCTATCTGCTCTATAACTTCACTTATGATTAGCAGGCAGAATCCTATTAACATGATAGCTTCATGCCACTTTTCAGCATTGGATACATT